>CAKPQG010000005.1 GCA_934178345.1 uncultured Dialister sp.
TGGTGCGGCGCATAAAAACTCAGAAGCGCCGCAGAGTATAAAATAGTGGCGATGCCCGAAGATGGCATTTCAGTCACTAGTCACCAGTCACCAAGTCCCACTAATTTTCCCCCTTCGATGAGCGCATACGGCGCACGGAGTGGACGCCCTTGATGCGGCGGACCTTGGTCATGATGAAGTCGAGCTGCGCCAGATCTTTGATCTGGATACCAAGGTTCATGACAGCCATGCCGTTGCTTTCGACCTTGACATTCGCCGCAGAGACGGAGAGCTTCATCTCAGTCAATACCGCCAGGATGTCCGCCATGAGGCCGGTGCGGTCGTAGCAGATGACTTCGATCGTGACGAGGAA
Organism: uncultured Dialister sp.; assembly: GCA_934178345.1. GTDB lineage: Bacteria > Bacillota > Negativicutes > Veillonellales > Dialisteraceae > Dialister. Next base: position 353 of record CAKPQG010000005.1, read on the forward strand.
CATGCCGCCCGTCTCTTCTTCCCATGACACATCGATCATGCGGTCTTTGTCCGGGAAATTGATGGCATTCGGACAGTCCGCACAATGAACTGAGACGCCGCGGCCGCGTGTCACGAAGCCGACGATGGAGTCACCCGGCACCGGAGTGCAGCACTTGGCGAGGTGGACTTCGAGTCCCACTTCCCCGCGGACGAGGATGCCGGAGGATGAGCGCGCTTTCATGCTGCGCATCTTGAGATTTTCCAGATCTTTGGCGGTCTTTTGGAGTACGGGTTTCTGGAGAGCGAGCTCCTTCTTGTATCTTTCCGTGAGCTTCACCATCGTGCTCTTCACGGGGATACCGCCGAAACCGATGGCGGCAAGAAGGTCGTCGGTGGTCGGACAGTTGAAGGTCTTCGCGACCTCGAGCAGACGGTCTTTCCCGATGAGCTTCTTCCACTCATAGCCGAGACGGTCTGTTTCCTCGAGGAGGAGCTGCTGCCCGCGCGCAATATTTTCTTCCCTGTTTTCTTTCTTGAACCAGCTGCGGATCTTCGCCTTGCTGTCAGCCGCGCCGACCATATTGATCCAGTCATAGCTCGGCTTGCCATTTTTTGAAGTGATGACAGAGACGATGTCCCCATTCTTCAGCTTCGTATCGAGCGGGACGATCTTATTATTCACCTTCGCGCCGATGCAGCGGTTGCCGACTTCGGTATGGATGCGGTAAGCAAAGTCGATCGGGATCGATCCCTTCGGCAGGTTGATGACATCGCCTTTCGGTGTGAAGACGAAGACTTCATCCGAGAAGACATCGAGCTTTAAGGCATTCATGAATTCCTTCGGGTTGCTGGTATCCTGCCATTCCAGGATGCGGCGCAGCCAGGAGATCTTCGCATCGAAGTCCTTGCCGCCGGCATGTTTGCCTTCCTTGTAGCGCCAGTGAGCGGCGACACCATATTCGGAAATATGGTGCATTTCCCACGTGCGGATCTGGATCTCTACCGGCTGCCCCTTCGTCCCGATGACGGTTGTATGGAGCGACTGGTACATATTCGGCTTCGGGACAGCGATGTAGTCCTTGAAACGGTTCGGAAGAGGTCTCCAAAGAGAGTGCGCTATGCCGAGAATCGCATAGCACTGCGGGATGGTATCCACGATGACACGCACCGCATAGAGGTCATAGATCTGGGATAAGTCCTTGTTATCCCTTTTCATCTTTTTATAAATGCTGTAGAAATGCTTCGGCCGTCCGGTGATGGTTGCCTTGATGCCCGCTTCTTCGATGTGTTCATGAAGCACGCGCATGGTATCATCGACGATCTCCTCACGCGCCTTGCGCTTCTGCTTCATCTGGCGCACGAGGTCTGCATATTCCTCCGGATGCAGGTAGTGGAAACAGAGATCTTCCAGTTCCCACTTGATATTGTAAATTCCGAGACGATGTGCGAGCGGGGCATAGATCTCGATCGTTTCACGCGCGATGCGGATCTGCTTCTCCCGCCGGAAGATACCGAGTGTACGCATATTGTGCAGGCGGTCCGCCAGTTTGATGACGACGACGCGGATATCTTTGGCCATCGCGAGGAACATTTTGCGGAAATTCTCAAGCTGCTGGTCTTCTTTGTCCTTGTAGTGGAATTGGGAGAGCTTTGTCACCCCATCGACTAGGAAGGCGACTTCTTCGCCGAAGAGCATTTTGAGATCTTCCAACGTATAGCCGGTATCCTCGACGACATCATGCAGGAGCGCTGCCATGACGCCTTCCTTGTCCATTTCCAGCTCCGCCAGAATGTAGGCCACGGAGACGGGATGGATGATGTACGGCTCGCCCGTCTGCCGGGTCTGTCCCGCATGGGCTTTTTCTGCCAGCTCATAGGCTTCTTCGATGAGTTCGAGTGACTTCTCATCGTGCATGTACGTTTTCAGTTTGTCGAAGAGCTTTTTATGCTCTTCTTCTTTTTCTCCGGCAAAATCCTGCCGCTCTTTCATGCGCTCTACATATTCATCCTGATGGATCAGAAACTCAGCCAGCGTCGAAGCGGAGGCATCCGTATGGATGGTCTCTTCATTGAGATTCCGATTGAATACGCTTGGTGCTGGAAGGGCATTCGTTTCTACCGGTACTTCTGTTTTATTGTTTTCTGTATCATTCATAGCAGTGCCTCCTTACAGCATCAAAATAGGGTGTTCAGGGTTAGCCCGTGGGCGTTCTAGGGAGACACTGATTTAATCGTCGTTCAATTTGACTCTGCGATTGAATCAGAGTTTTCCTGGCCATGATTTCGGCTCAAAACGGAAAACCTGTGAACCTTTTGAACCCTCAGAACCCGCCGAACCCCTTTACATCCTATGCTTTCTATAGACTTCCGATGACATGAGATCCATTTTTTTCGTAGCGATACGGCGCTGGTAAAATTCTTCTCCGTTTCGGGAAAAGCGAGAAAGGAGCTCAAGCTCTTCAAAAACGGCAAGTCCCATGCTGAGGCTGACTTTTTCGAAGCCGCCCTCGGCCATGAGGTGGCTCTGTACTTCTTTCACGGGCCGTGGCAGGTCTTTCAGGAAAGCGGTGAGCTTCTTGTAGATGTCTACCAGCAGATCGCGGGAGAGCAGCTTCTCATTTTCCTCTCGGATGTCGCGGCAGATGAGCTGCACATGCTCGCCATACCATTCATGGACTTCCGGTTCGAAGACAAGATCGACCACATCCCCTGCGCGGCAGGGGTCGATATCCCCCACGCCCCAGAAGATCGCATCGATAAGCTCCTTCCCGGATGACAACTGGCATTTGAAATGCCGCCTGTCCTGTCCGATGCGGCGCGCCGTCTCCACGAAAGCCTGCCGCGTCGCGAAGATGGGCTTCGGATTGTCACAGCCGCAAGGCTCTAAGAGATCGAGCGAGTGAATGAAATCGATCGACATTTCGGAGAGCGGCAGGCACTCCTCCACCTCAAGGACAGGGATACAGTCTTCTTCCGTGAGCTTTGCTTTCGCATAGGCATTGAGACGCTTTCGGAATTCGGGGATCTTGTCCGCTGCGATAGAAAATCCGGCTGCCATTTTGTGTCCGCCATACTGGAGCAGGAGGTCTTTCTCCGCCGCCAGTGCTTCATAAATATTGAAAGCAGGTATGGAACGGCAAGAGCCCTTCCCGACCCCGTCTCGGACCGTCAGCACCAGTACCGGACGATGGTAGATTTCCAGGATGCGCGACGCCACGATCCCGATGACGCCGGGGTGCCAGTCCTTCCCGTCCACGACAAGGGCCATATCCTTTTCGATATGGAGTTCAGCGATACGCTTCTGTGCTTCCTCGAAGATATTCCGCTCGATCTGCTGGCGCGTCACATTCGTATCGCAGAGCTGGCTCGCGAGGCGCTCCGCCTCTTCGCTGGACTCGGTCGTCATCAGCTGCACGCCTTCTTTGGCGTGTGCGATGCGCCCGGCTGCATTCAGTCGGGGCGCCAGACCGAAGGATACCTGATCCGCATGCGTGATCGCTTTCGTATCCTCATGGACGATGCCGGATGCGATCAGGAGCGAGGAAAGCCCTTTGATGGAGGTCGTGAGGAAACGCTTCATCCCCTCGCGTACCAAGATGCGGTTTTCCCCGGTAAGGGATACTACGTCTGCGATCGTCCCCAGCGCGGCGAGCTCTACATTGTCTGTGAAATCAGCCCCGTCCCGCGAGAGATGCAGTGCTCTGGCCACCATGAAAGCGACGCCGCAGCCTGCCAGCTCCTTGTACGGATACGGGCAGCCCTTCTGGTGCGGATTGATCACGGCGATGCATGCCGGCAGCTGCTCCGGCGGCGTGTGATGGTCAGTCACGATGATATCCAGCCCCTCGGGTTTCCTTGCGATCAGCTCCGCCGAGCTGATCCCGCAGTCCACCGTGATGAGGAGCGTATAGCCCTCTTTCCGGAGGGAAATCAAAGCCTTCTCATTCAGACCATATCCTTCCGTTTCTCTCCGGGGGATGTAGTATCCGACATCCGCGCCCATGCCTTTCAGGCAGCGCACGAGGATCGAAGTCGATGTGATGCCGTCTACATCATAGTCTCCGTAGACTACGATCTTCTCTCCGCGCTCGATCGCGGAAAGCAGACGGGTGACGCCTTCCTTCATCCCCTTCATCAGGAAAGGATCGGAGAGATCTGACAGGTCATCGTATAAAAAATGGGATAATTTTTCTTCTGTATCCAGTCCGCGCCGCATCAGAATACGCGCAAGACCATCTGTGACCGAATGCCTCTTGAAAAACGCAGGGATTTCTTTGGTTTCGTTTTCGCCGGCCCGGATGTGCCACCGGCAGGCTGCTCGTTCTTGTGTCATCATGTCCTCGATTTCTGGAGATGGATGGAATCTTTAGCGCGCCGCTTTCCACTCTGTCAGAATACCGGCCGCGCCCTTCTGCTGCGCAGTTTTGCTGTCATGTCTGTGATATGTTTTCGATCATCCATCCATCGTTCCCTAAAAGATGTAATTTGCAACAATTATACCATTTTTGATTCTCAATAGCTATGCTGTATTATCATTCTCAATTAAAAAAGAGCGCCAAAGCGCTCTTTTCTTTATGGATGAGATGATCACAATGATCACTTCAGGAACCTCAAGTGGCTTGTGACTAGTGACTGGTGACTAAAAGACTGGGAGACTAGAAGACTTCAGACTCCCGTATCGTCATTTCGAGCGAAGCGAGAAATCTTCCTTGCAGACTGGCAATGGTGCATGTGTGAAAGATGAGTAGCTAGTGACTAGTAGCTAGGGATTAGGTTTGCGATACGAGAAAATCGCTCATTTCAAACCTCCGCGGCGCCTCATTATTTTTGCGCCGCACCACCATTTTGCATTTCGCATTTCTCATTTCTAATTCAAGCGAAGCTTTCAAACGGAATCAAAGGGCAGCACGCCCCAAGGGTTAACCCTGAACCGATAGAACCCGTTGAACCTGACAGCATATTTCCCTAGATGCCTGCCTGTTTTCTGAGGGCATCCCACATCTTCACTTCTCTCGCCGTCGTCTTTACGTCATGGACGCGGAAGAGGGTACAGCCCTTTTCGATGCCCCAAAGGTTCACGGCGGCTGTCCCCTCGTCTCTTTCTTCCGCCGGAAGGTCAAGGATCGTGCCGATGAACCGCTTGCGGCTGACGCCGAGAAGCCATGGATACGGGTATGCCTGTGTGAGTTCATCCAGGCGGGCGAGCACTTCCATATTCTGCTCGCCGGTCTTTCCGAAGCCGATGCCAGGATCCAGGATGATTCTCTCTTCTTTTACACCGGCGGCGATCGCGATGGAAAGTGTCTGGTCGAAGAAGGATTTCATCGAGGAGATGATATCTCCCGTGTACACGGTGTCGTTTTGGTTGTGCATCAGGATGGCTGGGACGGCAAATTCGGCGGCGACGCGAGCCATGCTGCCGTCATCGTACTGGAAGCCCCAGACATCATTCACCATGTGCGCTCCGGCGGCCAGCGCTTTTTCCATCGTTTCATAGTGGTAGGAGTCGATAGAAATCGGGACACTGCATGCGGAAAGCAGCGTGGGGAGAAACTGCATGAGGCGCGCCGTCTCTTCCTCCGCCGTCAGCTCCGTGTGGCCCGGCCTTGTCGACTCGGCGCCGACATCGATGATGGCAGCGCCGCCTGTCACCATATCTTTCATATGCGACATCGCCTGCTTCTCTGTGTTCCACAGGCCTCCGTCAGAGAAGGAGTCGGGGGTCACGTTCAGGATCCCCATGACAAGGGAAGTGTCTCCCAAGGAAAGTGTTTTTCCATCCTTCCATTCGTAATAGCGCTTTGGTCTGGACATATGTATCTCCTTTATCATGGCAAGGGAAAAATGTAAAAGCCGAAATCGGAACGGCTGCTGCATGTTTTTCAAATTATACCATAAAAGGGCAACAAAAAAAGCGGCGTAAGCCGCTTTCCTGTGCGAACGAATCATTGAGGAGTATGATTCAGACGCAGCCGAATTGATAATCAGGGAAATAATCATCAATTAGACAAGCAGAACAACTCTGCTGCATGGCATTTCCTCCATGTACTTCTATTATACATGAAATTTGAGAAATTTCCAGTGGGAAGCATCGAAACTTGAAATATTAAAGGGACTGTCTGCCCAAAAGGGACAAGTGGCAGGGACGAGCTCCCCTTTGTCAAGGAATCCGTGTCCCTGCCATCGTTATGCCTCTTCGATGAGCTTCTGCAGAAGCTCTGCTTCCCGATTCACGGCTGAGAGAAAACGGGAGAGATCCGTCACGGCATCTTTCCAGTAGATGAGAGCGACGGCATCCTCTCCGCTGTACAGGAAACAAAGAAGCGCAAAGCTCTCTTTATCCCCACGCTCCTGATAGGCAGCGATGCGATGCAGGCGCGCTTCCATCTTCAAGCGGTTTCCTTCCATATCTTCCATATAGCGAAGGATCTTCTGCCATTCCGCGGCTGCCCCGCCGGAGAGTTCCACAAGGGCAAGGATCTCTTCCGGTATGGGCAGGTCAGGTCTGAGCAGAGCATGGCGTCCGATCTCTTTCAGAACATCGAAAGCCTCCCCCGCTGCCGCCAGAAAAGCCGCCGCATACGACTGTCGGTTTCCTTTCCATGCCTTGGAAAGTTTCAGCGTCATCGCCTCTTGAAGCGCTGCCTTATGACGAAAGGCAGCGAGGAACGCGCTATATGTCTCCGGCGACATGTTCTTTGTCCACAGGACTGTCAAAAGATCGGAAGCTGCCTGCCAGTCTTTTTCAGACGCACGAACGGCGTCCCAGAATTTTTCTTCCTTATTTGTCATGGATACTCCTCATACCGGGGAAAGCGGATCTCATCTCATCGGGATAGAATCCGCCTTCCTCTTTTTTCTGCCGGTAATTTTCACCGGCAGCCTACAGCTCGATACTTTCTCCGGGCTTCACGACGATGACATCGATGCCCTCTTCCCTGCCTTTTTCCGCAAACGCAGCCGGGTCCTGCGCGATGACGGGCCATGTATTGTAGTGAAGGGGAATCACATGTTTCGCTTTCAGGAATTTCGCCGCAAGGAGCGCATCCTTTGGCCCCATCGTGTAGTTATCCCCGATCGGAAGGATGGCATAGTCGATATCAAACATCTCGCCGAAGAGCTTCATATCACCAAAGAGCGCCGTATCGCCTGCGTAGTAGACGGTCGGGCCATCTTTGAAAGAAATGATAAATCCACAGGGGATGCCGCCCGGCACGCCGCAGCTGTGCAGCGCCTGTACCATTTTGATCGTAGCGAAGTCTGTCTTGTACTGGCCGCCTAAATTCATCGGTGCAAAGTTCAAGACCGTCTTCGGGAAAAGACCGATGACTTCAGGAATAGCAACGACCGTAGCACCCGTGCGGCGGGCGATTTCTACAGAGTCACCGAAATGGTCGCTGTGCGCATGGGAAAGCAGGATGTAGTCGCATTTCACCCGATCCGGGGATACGGCGGCATCTCCATTTCCCGTGAGGAAGGGGTCAAAAAGCAGCTTCTCCTTGCCGGTGTCCAGACGGAAGCAGGCATGTCCGAAAAATGTGTACTTCATAAAAATCGCTCCTTTCGAAACTCATAAAATGCTATGGATGGCTTGGTATGTATCGCTATTTATTCTTTCGCGCCATGATTTCCTTGACGATCTTCTGTGCCACATCAGCGAGGGCGATGCCGCGCTTCATGCTGGTCTGCTGCATACGGCGGTAAGCGTCTTCTTCGCTGATATGGTAGAAGTCCATCAGAAGTCCTTTGGCGCGGTCGATGATCTTTCTGGCGGCGAATTCACGCTCCATGTCTTTCACACGATCCACGATCTCGCTCTTCTGCCGGAACTGAGATACCGCGATCTGGATGGCGGGGAACAGATTTCTCTCATCGACAGGCTTCATGACATAGCCGAAGACCATGGACTTCTTCGCCTTTTCGATGATGTCTTCATCGCCGAAGGCTGTGAGGAGGACCACCGGCGCCGCATTGTCATGGGCGATCATCTTCGCTGTCTGGATGCCGTCAAGGCGCGGCATTTTTACATCGAGAATGACGAGATCCGGCTTTTTTTCTTTGACAAGCTCCAAAGCCTCTACCCCATCTGAGCCGACGCCGACGACCGTGTGACCTGCTTCTTCAAGCATTTCCCGTAAATCCATGCAGATGAGCGCTTCATCATCTGCTATGACGATTCTATATTTTTCTGCCATTTTTATGCCTCCATCAAAGCGAGCGGGCAGTAAATATCTGCCACGACCATAGAATCCTCATTTTTTAAGCTGAACTCGCCCTTGAGTTCGATTTCTGCGAGATTTCTGACGATTTGAAGCCCCAGATCAAATGTCTTTGTACCGAAATCTTCCGGCAGCGGGTGTCCGTTATTTTTGATATATACATGCAGCCGTCCATGATTGATCTCTGTGCCGACCACCAGCGTACCGCGCGGTATTTCATGAAATCCATGGTCGATCGCATTGTGAATGAGTTCATTCGTCGCGATGGCAAGCGGCACGGCCTTTTCGGAATTCACGATCAGAGGTCGCTTTCCTTTTTCACGCACCACATCGATGGGACGAAGCGCGAGACTGTCGACCGAGAGCTTGCAGATCTTATCGAGAAGCACATCCATATCGATCTGGTCCCCGCTCTGGTTCGCCAGAATGTCGTGGATTTGAGAAATCCCAAGGATACGGCTGACAGCTCTCTTCAGTGCTTCTTTCGTATCTTCGTCTTTCGAGCGGCGCGCCTGCATGCGAAGCATCCCTGCAATGGTATTCAGGCTGTTTTTCACGCGGTGATGGATTTCTTTGATGACGGAGTCCTTCACAAGGATCTGCCGCTCTTTTTCGCGGATCGCTGTCACGTCGGTCAGGACGAGCACCGTCCGCATCACCCGACCTCCAGAAATGATCGGGAGTCCCCAGGCGGAGAGCGTCATATTTTCAGATACTTCATCGCTGAAGGCGGGACGGCCTGTCTTCATGACTTCGTCGACCAAGGGGAAGTGGACGATGGTGTGTCCGATGATGCCCTGCTGCTCGACCGCTTCCTTGTCCAGCACAAGATAGAGATCATCGGCCATATCATTCGCATACATGATACGTCCGGCAGCATCGAGGATGATGACGCCGTCCTGTGGCCGGATGCTGTAGTAGTCCTTGCCGGCGAAGGGGACCTGCAGAGCCAGATTGGCCGTGTCGGTCAGCACCTGCTGCTGGGACAGGGACGCAGAAGCAAAACAGACGACGGCGAAAGGCCGCCCTGCATTGTCGACGATCGGATATGCTGTGACGGCGATTTCCCGTCCCTGATCCAGTTCCTTCCTGCCGACGACCTTGCGCCCTGTCTGGAAGACATTGTCGACGATCGCGAGATCATCGACCAGAAAGGTGTCTCCGGCATGGAAAAATGTCGAGCCATGGGTGTAGGATGGCTTCACGGCGGTCAGTATGACGGAGATGTCTTCATTCTTCCCGCGGGCACAGAGGTAGACCTGGCTCTTGGAAATATCGGAAGCGCACTGCAGAGCCACCTGCATGTGATCTAAGATTTTTGCCTGTACGCCAGTCAGATCGGTCGTGTCACGGACCAAAGTATAGAGCTGGCTGACTTCGATTCCTCGGGTCTGCATCGCGTTTCATCCTCTTTTCTTTCGAAAATTACAGCTTCACCTGATCCGCCAGAAATGGCAGACGGGGATCTGCATTGAGTGTCAGCGGGGCAAAGTCCCCTGCCTGCGCCATGTAGTAGGCACGGCAGCCGATCATCGCCCCATTGTCTGTGCAGAGGACGGGATCGGGACGGCACATGCGGACGCCGCGCTTGTCACAGGCAGCTTTCAAGGCTTTGCGAAGGCCGCTGTTGGCAGCGACACCGCCGGCCAGCGCGATGGTCGTAAGACCTGTCGCATCCACGGCGCGCATGGCTTTCTCGACCAGTACATCGACGACGGCTTTCTGGAAAGAGGCGGCCACATCCTTTGGACGGACCTCTTCTTTCTTCATTTTGGCTGTATTGAGGTAATTGATGACCGCTGATTTCAGTCCGCTGAAGGAGAAATCATAGGTGTGCTCTTTCCCAAGTCCCATCGGGAAATGGATGGCATCCGGATTTCCTTCCTGTGCCAAGCGGTCGATGTGAGGGCCGCCCGGATAGGGATAGCCCATCACGCGGGCGATCTTGTCGAAGGCTTCTCCGGCTGCATCATCGCGCGTCTGTCCCAAAAGCTGGAAGGTATTGTAATCTTTCACGATGACGATCATCGTATGCCCGCCGGAAACGACGAGTGCAAGGAACGGCGGCTCCAGATCCGGATACTCGAGAAGGTTCGCAAAGATATGCCCTTCCATATGGTTGACGGCGATCAGCGGTTTCCCGAGCGCCCACGCAGCGGATTTCGCTGCTGCGACACCGACCAGCAGCGCGCCCACGAGCCCCGGTCCCTGCGTCACGGCGATGGCATCGATATCCTGCCAGTCCAGATGCGCTTCTTCGAGGGCTTCGATGGCGACAGGAAGTACATCCTCGATATGGTGGCGAGAAGCGATCTCCGGTACGACACCGCCGAATTTCTTATGAATCGGCACCTGGGTGGAGATCACATCGGATAAGATATGACGCCCATCTTCGATGACTGCGCAGGAAGTCTCATCGCAGCTCGATTCAAAGGCTAGTATTTTCATGTTGACTCCTTATTTTTATGTTTATGGTATGGAATAGATTCCCGAACATAGGTATACGGGGAATGGCCGAAGGCGCGGCGCCTTCACGATTTTCTGAATCGCATGGCCCGAAGGAGGGCAGGATGCCTTGAAGGTCTCCCTGTCTCTTAGTTTTTACGTATCCTTTTCTCACAGCGCCCTTTCCATCACGTACCCATCCTCGGCGGGCAGCTCGTAGACCTTCTTTCGGAGGCCCAGATTTTTGAATCCGAAGGTCTCATACATTTTCTGCGCGGATCGATTGCTCACGCGGACTTCGAGAAACATCGTCTGCATATCGCGCATCCGGGCTTCTTCGATGCCCTTTTGAAGGAGCATGCGTCCGATGCCCTGACGCCGGCTTTCCGGGCGGACGCCGATATTCACAAGCTGGCCTTCGCCTGCGATGAACCAGAAACAGCCATAGCCTGTGATGAACCCGTCCTCTTCCGCCACAAGGTAGAAGCTGTGCTCATTTTCCGTGAGGTCATGATGCACCGTCTCCCTGCGCCACGCATCGGAAAAGCAGAGGCAGCCGATATCATAGATGGCAGGCACATCCTTTTCCTCCGCTTCGCGGATCAGGATTTCCCGTGCAGTTTTTCCCATAAGACCTCCGCCTCGCTGCGGCGAATGTAATTCGGAAGAAGGGAGAGCGGATCATCCTTTTCTCCTTTTTCCAGTCTTGCAAAGGCCGCTGCCGCGACGCTGCCGGCTCTGGCAAGGCGGCTCCTCGCTGGTGCCACGCGGATACCGGCGGATTCGAGCTTTTCCTTATACGTATCTGCACATTCACCGACTGCGATGACAGGGCCGCCATGACGGAGAGCCGCTGCAATGACGTCGTCGATGGGCGCTGCTTCTTCCGGCGCTTCCTTCCAGAATTCGTCAAAAGCGCCGTAAAGCGCTGCATAGACATTGCCCCGCTGGGCATCTTCGAGCGGCAGGATGAAAGCCTCAGCCCCTTCCATATTCCGCGCCAGTGCCTCCAGCGTATCGACCCCGACGATCGGTACTTTCCAGATATAGGCTGCCATCTTCGCCGTTGCAAGGCCGATGCGGAGTCCGGTGAATGAACCGGGACCGATAGAGACGGCGATGGCCGTGATGTCTTCCTTAGATACGCCTGCTTCCTTCATCATGGCGTCCAGATGCGGAATGAGCTGCTCGGAATGGGTCAGTCTTTTTTGCACCGTCCATTCAGCGACGAGCCTGTCTTTTTCCGCCAGCGCACACGACAGCACAAGGGAAGAGGTATCAATGGCTAGAAGCATAATGTGTAATCTCCTTTACGATCGCATCCGGAGCAGCGTCGCTCCATGTGATGCGGATTTCTCTTTCTGTTTCCGAGAGGACACGGATGTCTATATGGATCGCTTCCGGCGGCACGACATCAGGAAACATGTCTGCCCACTCAGCGACCGTCACGCCGCCCGTGCTGTATTCCTCCCACCCGATATCATAGAGTTCTTCCTCGCGATGCAGGCGGTAGAAATCAAAGTGCTTCAGGGGGAGCGCGCCCTCATAATAATTCATGATCGTGAATGTCGGGCTCCCGATGACGCCGGAAATCCCCATTCCGGCAGCGAGTCCCTGCACGAAATGGGTCTTACCGGCGCCTAGATCTCCGGACAGGGCGATGAATTCATCATTCACCGCTGATTTCCCGAGAAATTGTCCAAGAGCCATCGTCTCATCCACGCTCTTTGTCTGTAGTACTACCTCATGTTTCATGGAGCCACCTCATCAGATCTTCATGGCAGGCAAGACCTGCCTCATAGCCCTCTTTGTGGAGCGCGCGGAGCTTCTCCACATCCTTCTCCGTCCGTGATACGACGACGGGCTTCTTCGGACGGATGACAAAGACGCGCCCTTCTTTTTCCAGAGAAAGGAGCTTTTCTACTTTTTCATTATATATCGCAGGGATGGCGCACATTTCCCTGACCACCCGCGGATAGTCCTTCCCATAGAGCAGAGAGAGCAGCGCATGAAATCCGGCAGGCACCGGTTTCTTGCGATAGTTTCTGTCGCGCGTCAGGATGTACACCGGCTTTCGGCAGGGCGCGGGAAGCTCCTCGGGCAGCGGAACAAAAGGCATGCCGATCCCGCCGTCTACATAGACGCTGTCCTTCAAAGGGACAGGCTTTGAGAAAAGCGGGATCGAGCAGCTGGCTTCTGAAATCTTGAAAAATTCCCTGACCGTACACGAGCGGCTCGACACGTAGACCGGCTTTCCCGTGAAGGCATCCGTCATGATGATGTAGAGCGTCTCCTTTGCCTTTTCCGCGGCTGGAAAATCGTAGGGATCGATCGACTCCGAAAGCTCGCCGAAGATGAAGTGAAAATTGAAATAACTCCCCCGCTTCACCAGATGCCGAAGTCCCATATAGCGCGGATCCTTCGCAAATCGGGTATTCATCCGAAGACTTCTCCCCCGCTGGTGTGCCAGATAGCACAGCCCCTGCATGGAACCGGCCGAGATCCCCATCGAGCAGGGGAAATACAGTCCTTCCTCCATGAAGGCGTCCAAGACGCCGGCTGTGAAGAGCCCGCGCATCGCGCCGCCTTCCATGATGAGCAGACTTTGCAAGGCTCCCTGCATTTCACTTTCTTTGTTCCACGCTTCCATCATGAACGGATAGGACACCTCCCTAGAAATCAGGTTCGATGGGTTCTGAGGGTTCCGCGGAGTAGGCGGCGGCTTCGCCGCAAGTATAGTATCGGCGCGCTGCGCCGTCCCCGTTGAACCTATTGAAGCTATAGAACCCGTTTCCTTATTTCGACCCCTTCGACTGGTTTTTGACCGCATTGATCTTTGCCGCGATGGCATCCTGATCGCCGAGGTAGCTTACATCATGCACCGTGAAGTCTTCATTCAGATGATACACGAGCGGCACACCGGTCGGTACATTCATGCCTGCGATCTCTTCATTCGAGATCCCCTCGAGGTGCTTTCGGAGCGCGCGGATGGAATTCCCATGGGCTGCGATCAGGACTTTCTCGCCCTTTGCGATTTCCGGACGGATCACTTCTTCGAAGTACGGTGCCACGCGTGCGACTGTATCCTTCAGGCATTCTGTCAGAGGCAGCTGGACTTCATCCTTGAATTTCTGATACGGCGCCTGGTTTTCCGGGCTTCTTGGATCATCTGCCGAAAGAGCCGGCGGACGCACATCATAGGAACGGCGCCACAGATGCACCTGCTCTGCGCCATATTTATCCGTGGTTTCCGTCTTGTTCAGCCCCTGCAGCGCCCCGTAGTGACGCTCATTCAGGTGATAATTCTTCTCGACCGGGATCCATGTGAGGTCCATTTCATCCAGCACCGTATATGCCGTATGAATGGCACGCTTCAGTACAGACGTATAGCATTTGTCGAAGGTGAAGCCTTCCTTAGCAAGCAGGCGGCCTGCCTCACGCGCTTCGCTGTAGCCTTTCTCTGTCAGCTCGACGTCCGTCCAGCCGCAGAATAAATTCTTCTGATTCCATTCACTTTCTCCATGACGAATGACTACCAGTGTGTACATCGTTCTTCTCCTTTTTACAATACCATCGTGGATAGATATCTTCTATTATATATGACTTCTATATATGACATCGCCGGATCACCAATGACCAGTCATTCGTCACTAAAGTGATCATACCCTTTGGCAGCGAGCTTCTTCCGCTTTCCTCGATCCGAGAGATACACGCATCCCCCGCCAGCTTTGACGACCTGCCCGATCACAGAAATCGGAAGGGATGGATCCAATTTTCGGAGATTCTCTTCCGAAATCGTCCCGATGAGTTCATAGTCTTCGCCGCCCGTGAGCGCCCAGTCCACCGGATCCTTTGCGAGGCACGCGCCCAGCTTTGCAGCTTCTACGGAAATCGGAATCTTCTCGCGGAAAAGCTCGATTTCTACCTGGCTCGCTTTGGCGATCTCATTGATTTCCGAAGAAAGCCCGTCCGAGACATCATTCAAAGACGTCGCGCCGGCTTCTCTCAGTGCGCTGCCGAGCCTGATCTGCGGACGCGGCCTTTGGTGGCGCTCACAAAGAGAGGGATACTCTTCCGAAAGCCCCGCAAGGAGCGCAGAGAGTCCGGCGGCCGAGTCACCCAGCGTCTCCGTTGCAAAGACCAGATCGCCTGCGCGCGCCCCGCTTCGCGTGACTGCACGTCCCTTTGGCACCATGCCGACCACCGTCCCCGTGAGGATGACCCCGCAGGGAGAGCCCGTGACATCGCCGCCCAAGAGATTCACGCGATAGGATGAGCAGCACGCGCGGATCCCTTCATAGAGCGACTCCACCCAGGATACCGGAAGATTCTCAGGGAGCGCCGCCGAGATGACGAATCCGATCGCCTCTGCGCCCATCGCTGCCATATCACTGAAATTCGAAGCGCAGAGCTTGTATCCGACATCGGAAGGATGCATCGTTTTCTTGATGAAATGGATCCCTTGCACCATCGTATCTGTAGAAATCACCTGATCATAGCCCGAGGGCACCATGTACACCGCCCCATCATCGCCCGAGCCGATCACGACCAGCTCCGGCCGATAGATGAGATCCTTCGCGATGCGATCGATCAGACCGAATTCACCGACATCTTTGATGGTTTCTTCCATGAAAATCCTCCTTCCGTGCCACTCTTCGAGCTGCTGGTGGTGCGAAGTTCAGGCTTTCACCAGCTTGACCCCGAGGGCTTTCAGCTCTTCAAGCGCCTTTTTATGATCCTCTTCAGCGACCCAGCCCAGACCGGGGACCAGAAGCGTCACACTCCGGCCTGACTGCAGCAGAGACAGTACCGTCTCCTTCACGCAGTACTCTGAAGCGATACCGCCCACATAGACATGAGAGGAAGCGACGTCATGCAGCGCCTTTCCTTCCGCGTTCACCCCATGGAAAGCAGAGTACTCTTCGACATCATCTCTCACCCCTTTGAGGAAGAGATTTTCCTTCGATGGACGATTCGCTTCCCGCTTGATATCCCGCGCGAAAGAGGGATCGAGCGCCGCCCCCTCGGTGCCGGCCACGCAATGGACCGGCCAGATGCCGCCATTCTTTTTGAAAGATCCATTCGTCTCACTGTGCCAGTCAGACGTATACAGCGCGCGAACTTCATGCGTATTGATGAAATCGACCAGCCATGCCACTGCCTCATGGCTGTGAGCGCAGGCCAGCGTGCCATCAATAAAATCATACTGACAGTCTACTATGATCAGATCATCCATATGATGAGCCTCCCGTATTTGAAATGAAATGATTTTTACACTACCTTCTTATTTTAACATATTCGAAGAAAGATGCATAAAAAAAGTGCGCGGTGCATGAAACATCATGCACCGCGCGCCCTCTCCGATGGCAGATGAAAGCTCTGCTTGAATTAGGAATTAGGAGTGAAGGTGGCGGCTTCGCCGTGAGTATATGGGGCGATGCCCGAAAGCAGTATGCAAGTTACTAGTCACTTGAGGCTCCTAATCTCTGGCTGCTTCAAGACGCCAGTCACCTACAGCCAAAAAGTATACATCATCTAAACCCCTGTATTTACCGCATGAATGGTATGTCTGAACTTCTTGCAATTCATAAAACGAACTACATCTTGCGTTGCTAATATTTTCCTACTTGCTTTTTCCTCTAGAACGTAGTACCATATAAGCATGAAGCAGGGACATATCTGAACATGTTCCCCGGACGGACGGTTTCTCCGATTTCCAGAATTCTCTAAGCGCTACGAGATCACAGGGAGAGCCGGACCGGAAAGGGCAGATCTGCAGAATGCACCTTGCATCATCGGATGGGTCAGAGGAAGCGTACAGCCTGCTGCCGATATCCATTTTAGGCTGACAAGTAAGAAAAATGAATATCCGGAAGCATGGCTTTTCCACTTCCCTGTCCTCTGCGAGGCCGGGTTCCGACGATAGCACAGGCCCTCCCGCACTTCGGTGCTCATGGACGACCGTCACCGATTCCGAGCTCCGCCTGCATCGGGCACAGGTGGGAAGCCTTTTCCGGATGTTTTTTATGCTATTTTCTCTATAAAGAAAGAAAAGCGGCATCCCGCGCAACTTCCGGGATGCCGCTTTTTCGCTTGGCCGGATCCGCCATGTCCTTTGCATAGCGGATGAAAAGGTGTAGTATAAGTTTGAAAACAGTGTTTCCCTAGTGAGGAATGAGGAGTGAAGGAGCGGCGCATAAAAAAGGAAACGCCGCAGAGTTTTATATCATGAGGGATATTGGGACACCCCATGTCACGCCCAAGATAAGGAGGCAGCTATGGATACATCAGAAACCGTTTTGCAAACACTCAAAGAAGGAAACGCCGCCTATGTGAAGCGCGGCGCTTTCTCTGGAGACATCTCAAAAGAGAGACGTCTCGCCCTGACCGGTGGGCAGTCTCCCCGCGCCGTGGTCATCGCCTGCGCGGACTCACGCGTCATCCCTGAAGTCATCTTCTCCTGCGGCCTTGGCGAGCTTTTCACCATCCGCATCGCAGGGAACGTGATTGATGCCCATCAGCTCGGCTCCATCGAGTATGCCGTATCGCATTTGAAGACGCCCCTCGTCGTCATCCTTGGCCATACCGGCTGCGGCGCCGTGCAGGCCGCGCTCCATGGCGAAGCGGACGGCCATATCCGATACATCGTCGATGCCATCCGAAAAGCCATCGGCGATGAGACAGATCCTCTCGCGGCCTGCCATCTGAATGTTCTTAGCGCTGCCAGAGAGATCCGCGCCGCCTTTTCCGCGGAAGAGGATCCTCTGCTCCGAGAGGAGCAGATCGCCTGCGCTGTATACGATATAGAAACGGGCAAGGTCGAGTGGCTGGACGAGGATGACTAAGAGAATACGGCTTCCAATAAAAACGCTATGCAGATTCTGACGAATCCGCATGGCGTTTTTATTGGAAAATTTCGCCTCAGCCGTGGATTTCTCTCAAAGGATACGACCGCCCCGTGAGAGAGCGCGCTCCCTTTTCTGTGATGAGATAGGTATTTTCCGTCCCGACCATGCCGAGCCCCGGGAGCGCGATTTTCGGCTCGACCGCAAACGTCATACCGGGCTCTAGCACCTCCTTGAAGCCCTTGGCCAAAGCAGGCGCTTCATCCATCACGAGCCCGATGCTGTGCCCGAGGAATTTGCCCCCGTTCATGAAGTCATCCCCATAGATATTGTGAAACTTTTCCATCGGCTTCAGATACAGATTCTCGATCGATTCCCCCGGCTTCATCAAAGAGACGACCTCCTCTTCCAGACGAAGACACTCCTCCTGCGCTTTGCGAATGGTATCCGCCTCCGGATTCTTCGCCAGCTCCCCGAAGTAGTAGACCACCGTCTTATCCGTGTGATAGCCGTCAAAGCCGCAGGGGATATCGAGATAGACGAGTCGTCCCTGTTTCAGGTGGCGGAAGGCATTCCCGATCGACTGCACCGCGATGCAGGTGCCATCCGTGCCTCCCGGGCCGTCAAACCCCGTGCGGACAAGACCGCTCTTCCCGAAGGATGCCAGCCCGACAGCCTCTTCCCCCAAGGACTGATTGAAACGCGCCGTACCGTGAGAACCGCGGATGACCATTTCCTTGTAGATCTCAATGGCAAGCTCTGCCTCACTGATGCCCGCATGGATCAGCTTCAGTGCTACGACATCCAAGACTGTCTCGTGAATACTTCCCGAGCGCTCCATCTGCTTGATTTCATAGGCGCTTTTCCGAAGACGCAGATCCTGCAGGACATCATCCAGCGGCAGTGCCGTCTCAAAAGAAAAATGCTTATGGAAGAGCTTCATCCAGTCCAGTGTCGTCTTCTTTGTTTCTACATAGATCCCCTCTGGGATATGCGGATAAAAAGCCGCCGCCTCGCGGAAGCTCCGCATCGGACGGATGTCACTGAAATGAGACTCATTCGAAGCGCGCACGAAATTTCGCCGCACCCAGAGGACCGCATCCGATGGACGGATGATGAGCGCTCCCTCCTGCATCGTCCCGGTGAAATAGTACATCGCCACCTTGTGACTGATGACTGCCATCTCCCAGTCCGGATGACGCGCACTCATGAGTTTCCGAAATTTTTCCAGCCGCTCGTCCAGCTCTTTCGCCGGGACGGGGCGGATCGCATCCGTCAGAACGGACGCCTGCTCCAGAATTGCCATATAGTTCTCCTTTATGCTTATCCAATAAACCTGCTACGATTGTAGCAAAGATGATTTTCCCCTGCAAGGCTGTTCCTATCTAGTCATATACAGGCGAAAGTTTGAAAGCAGGTATGAGTGACTAGTGACTGGTGACTTGAATACCGCCTTCGGGCATCGCCACCATCTATACTCCGCGGCGCTTCTATTTTTTTATGCGCCGCACCACCCCCTTTGAACCCTTTGAACCCTTTGAACCCTCTGAACCCTTTGAACCCTCTGAACCCTCTGAATCCTCTGAACCTGTTGAACCTCTTTCGCATGTAATCAAAGGACAGCACGCCCCATGGGCTAACCCTGATGCCAGAGAGGGCGGAATCATGGCAAAAAAACGCACCTCCTTGAAAGAGGTGCGGGTGTGTCACTTGACAGGGTTAGCCCCGCGGGCGTGCCGCCCTTTGATTGCGGGTGAAAGCTTTGCTCGAATGAGGAATTAGAAATGAGAAATTAGAAATGGTGGTGGCGGCTTCGCCGCGAGTATATATGGAGCGATGCCCGAAAGTAGTATTCAAGTCACCAGTCACTAGTCACTAGTCACTCGAGGCTCCTAATCCCTAACCACTAATCCCTAATCCCTGCTTTCAAACTTCTTTCATTGTTTCCCATACACGATGCCGGAGACGACGGAGAGCCTTTTCCCGAGGTCCTTATATTTTTCTTCGTCATACTCGGCGTAGCAGATCTCCTCGCCCTCGCCCGCTTCTGCGAGGACATGCCCCAGGGGATCGATGAAGCGTGAGTGACCGCCGAGGACCACATCTTTATAAGTACCGGCCATATTGACAGCGCAGATGCAGATGCCGTTCTCGATGGCGCGGGCAGCGGAAAGGATGCGCCACTGGAGGATATGCTCCTTCGGCCAGGAAGCGGGCGCCAGGACGAGGGTCGTCCCTGCCTTCGCCATTTTTCTCCACATCTTCGGGAAATAGAACTCATAGCAGACGGCCATCCCCGTCTGGACGCCATGGATCTTCGTCTGCATGAGAGCGTCCCCCGGATGAAAGAGCTCGGCTTCCAGATATCCCTGGAAGAGATGCCGCTTGCTGTACTCGGCGATGCACTTTCCATCCGGCGCAAAGAGGAAGGCGGTATTTCGGATGCCGTCTCCATGACGGACAGGGAGCGTCCCCGGAG
The DNA here is from genome assembly GCA_934178345.1 of uncultured Dialister sp. Classification (GTDB taxonomy): domain Bacteria; phylum Bacillota; class Negativicutes; order Veillonellales; family Dialisteraceae; genus Dialister. The sequence goes on from CAKPQG010000005.1 coordinate 20,322, forward strand.
AGAGAGTCACACGGTGCGTCCTTGCAAAGTCGGAGAGCTTTTCGAGAAGTGCAGCATGGCGGGAAAGGATATGCTCTTCGAACTGATGAAAATTATAGCCGATCGTCCACAGCTCGGGGAGCACGAGGAGATCGCTCTTTTCTGCCGCTTCTTCCATCATGGAAAAAGCACGGGTGATATTTCTCTCCACGTCACCGGAAGCGGACGCCATCTGGATCATTGCGATACGCATGGAATACTCCTTAAAAAATCAAAAGCACAGAGCAAAAAGCAAAAACCAACCGTATAAAAAAGACTGTGAAGTCATTCTTCACAGCCTTTCCTGAGTCAATGCATAAGGAAACATCCTTCCATCATAGCACGCGATTCGCACCCATATACCGATCATGCCAGTAACCGCTCTTCATGGTCGCGACCGCGACGCCCTGGCTGCTGGTGGCACTGATGAAGTAACCGTCACCGAGGTAAAGTCCGGAATGAGAGATGCCTTCGGCATAGGTCTGGAAATAGACGAGATCCCCGGGCTTCAATGCATTCACAGATACCTTGCGGCCTGCACTGTACTGTTCATCCGCTCCGCGGGGAAGGACGATGCCCTTCCGGTTGAATACGTACTGGATGAAGCCGGAGCAGTCGAAGCCTCTTGGTGTCGTGCCGCCAAACTGGTACGGGACGCCGACATATTTCTTCGCTTCTTCCATGATGGCTTTCACGGTCGAGGACATCGCATTTTCATGATGCCACTGGACCGTCGCATCGTCGATGCCTATAAAGGCTTTGTGATTCGCCGCGTGTCCGGCCTTGCGCGTCGATTTCTCCGGCGTCCAGCTCATGGCCTTTCCCATCAGGGCTTTGTATGTCGCAGGCCCCACGATCCCATCGACATCCAGATGCTTTTTGAACTGGAATTTCTTGACCGCAGCCGAGGTCTGGCTGCTATAGTTGCCGTCCGCTTTCAGGCGGTAGCCATTGGAAATCAGCCGACGCTGAATGTTCTGTACTTCCGGTCCTCTGGAACCCACCATGTAGTCTGCCATCGAAATCTGCCCCGCCCCGAAAGCAAGAAATCCTGCCAGGAGCAGTGCACTGCACTTTTTCTTCATACGCTGCACTTCCTTCATCCTATTCTCTTCTATCGTTATTCGTCTATTCGATTGTCAGTCTCAATTTCCTTTCTATTGTAACATAATTGTAAGAAATCGCAAAGGGGAAAAAAGCGGCTACTGATTTTCTAAAGGAAACGCTGAGCAAGCCTAAGTTTGAAAGCAGGGATGAGTGGCTAGGGATTAGGGATTAGAAGCAAGCGGTGATCGAAATAGCGCAAATGGTGAGCTGACCGTTCTGCAAGAGAGATCGAGGGCTACGCTCGATATGACGACGGCGCGAAGCGCTATCAAAACTCTGCGGCGCTTCATTATTTTTTGCGCCGCACCACCATTTCTCATTTCTCATTTCTCATTCAAGCGAAGTTTTCAAAAGGAATCAGTGGGCACACCTGCCCGCGGGTGTGCCCTATATGAGTCACTAGTCACTTAGTCACTTTTCCCCTCTTCATTCCCGAAAAGATCGTCGCGGCTTTCTCCGTACACTTTCCCGCTGATGAAGTTCCGATCGACCATCATCTCGATGTGATACTGCGGATTGATCGAGAGGAGCTTCTTCTGCAGTGCCTGATAGATTTCCTGATCGGTCTTCCGGCACGCGCCCTTCAGCTGGACTTCGAAGGAAATATGGATGGTATCCCCCTGCTCTTCGGCAAAGAAATCATGGTAGGAAAGCGGCAGACCGGAGCGGTAAATGGCTGCTTCGAGATCACGCTGGTACTCGGCTTCCTTCGGATTCGATACGGCTTTCGGGTCCGCATGGATGGTCGCCTGCACCTTGAGCTTCTCACGAAGGGTGGTCATGACATTTTCAGCCAGCTCATGGCTCTCGACGAGACTCAGATTGCTGTCGAGCTCGACATGGGCGGTCGCGAAATGGTTCTCCGGGCCATAGTCATGGACAATGAGGTCATGGACACCATAAACGCCCGGACACTGAAGGATCGTATCTTTGATTTCCTTGTACAGCTCGGCATCCGGCGTCGCCCCGAGGATATCATTCACCGCCTGCTTCATGATGCCATAGCCGGTCCAAAGGATGAAGAGGGACATGATGACGCCCATCACGCCATCGATATGCCAGCTGAAGAAATATTCCACGAGCGTCGCGACAAGGACACCTGCCGTAGAGAGCATATCCGAGAGCGAGTCAGCGCTGTAGGCAAGGAAGGAATCGGAGGAAAGCCTTTGGCTGGCTCTTTTATACCACCATGCCAGGAAGAGCTTCCCGATGAGGCCGAAGACCAGAATGCCGGCGACAAGCGGCGTGAAATGGGTATCTTCGGGATGCAGGATCTTCTCGATGGATTCTTTCCCAAGAGTGATTCCCACATATAGAATGACGGCTGCCATCACGGTCGAATTGATATACTCCAAGCGCCCGTGCCCGAATGGATGCTCTGGATCGGACGGCTTTGCGGCATAGTAAAAGGTCATCATGAGCAGAAGCACCGAGCCCATATCGGTGATGTTGTTGAAGCCATCACCCATGACAGAGAGGAAACCGCTCTGCCAGCCGATGAATACCTTCACGCCGCCCAGGACGAAGTTCACGGCCAGACCGACCAGCCCGACAAGGATCGCCTGCTGGGTACGCGATGCCGAAGCATCAGTAGAAAGGATTTGCATAAATCGTAATCTCCTGTAAAAAACTGTGACTTGTGAAGTCAATCAAAAAACAATAGAAATGGAGCTAAGGAAACGCCCGAAGGGCGGATGTTGGTATCGAAGCGGGAAGAAAAGTGATCTAAGGAGATAGGGGAATGCGGCATTCTCGTGCCATCGCTGCTTTCCATATCCATTTCGAATGGAAATGAAAAGCCCCCTCATATATGCTGATGCATGTACTCCTACCCTCGATTCATTGGACTACCTAAAAATCCCCTATATACGCCAAAAGGCTCTCCATAGGGAGAGCCTTTTTCCATGCTGGAAAAGCGCGAGGACGGATCCTCAGGATTCATATTTGTCGAAGTCGATATCGTTCAGGATGTCGCGAAGCTTCATCAGTTCATCTTTCGTCAGCGTCAGACCTTTGGTCATCGCCGTATGTTCTTCATTCCAAGAACGCAGATCGAACTTTTCGCCTCTATTATTCCAGCTGGTATAGGTCAGCTGTTTTTTCCATCCATTGGAAGCCGTGGAGAGATCCCCCAGCTCTTCCTGAATCGTATACGTAATTTTTGCAGCCATTTTTTCACCTCATAAATCATGATCTGGGAAGCAGGGAAACACGCATTCCATCCTTGTCAGATGAAATCGGCGGTTCCGTCATACTTCCGCACTAGCGCTATGGTAACATAATGAGACGGGCGTTGCAAGGGGGAAAGCAGGAGATGAGAAGTACGGTGTGAAAAATGCATCAAAAAAAGAGCCGGAAGGCCGGCTCTTTTTCTTATTCACACTGCTTGCTTTCGACCCAGTTCTGGAAATCATACTTCGCATCTCGGGAAACATAAGCGAGTTGCACGGGAAGAGAGACAAGTCCCCCCTCTTCTCGGCCGCCGATATAGAGATGATTCCAGCGGCTGGAGACGCCTGCCACATCCTTGTACGACACGGGCATGTAGAGCGCACGGAAGGTGATGTAGTAGTCAAAGGTGAAAAAGGACCAAGGGACAGCAACAAGCAACTTCTTTTCGCAAATGAGCGCGACCGGATGATGTACACGGTTGATCCGCCACAGGCAGAAAAAGATCACTGCCACTGCCAGAACGTAGAAGAGAAATTGATCCTCATCCATCGCCAAAATCACCGCTCCTGCCCCGAGCAGCACATACATCAGTGAAAGCATGACGATGTAAACTTTCGATCGGTAACATTCCCACAGCACTTTCCCATAAATCTCTTCATTAAATCTATCCATCGTCTCACCTTCATTCTAAGACTTATTCTTTTATCACCAGAAGATACGCCTATTATACCGAAACAAAGAGGAAAAGGCAAACTCAGCGCCTTCCGATCGGCTGCCAAGGCGATTTCGACCGCGGGGATCCGAAAACCGCGTCATAGCGCGCCCATTCTCTGGCATCCTTTTCCGTCCATTCCCCGCCGGAAGGCCCAGACTTCTCTTCCGATGGAAGTGTCCCTTCCTGATGCCCACGCTCTTCTTTCACCGGCTTCTGTCTGATATAGGCCTGCATTTGTTCCATGCGTACTCTTTCCTGCATAGAGAGCCCCTGCTCTGCCGTCACTTCCTTTTTCTTTATTGTAGCAGAAAGAGGGGGCTTTGGTAAAGGTTTTTCATGGTAGACCGGTTTTTCCATTTCGTCCGGCAGATCCAGCTCTTTGTCCTCTTCCTGCTTGCCCCAGGTGGTGAGGATTTTCTTGCGAAGCGCCTGATAGTCATACTCGCCATCTGCATCAGGGGCAGATGGCGGCACGCTTTTTTCCTGTGGAGGGATATCCGGCGGCAGGTCTGCCGGTGGCCTCTTCCTCCGCTTGAAAAGAGCTTTGTAAAGGAAGAATCCCCAGATCATGAGAAAAAGAAGTTGCACAGGTTCAAAGGACATACCATCACCTCCCTGAAAAAACAGGGGCAGTCCTTCCGAAGACTTCCCCTATACGATCCTATGGAAACACCCCTATCAGCGTTTCCTTAAAGCTTCGATCGCCGCTTTGCGATCCGGCTTCCCGAAGACGGATGAGCCTGCGACAGAAATGGTGACACCGGCTTCTCCGAGTGCGAGGATATTATCCGGTGTGACACCGCCATCAACTTCAATATCAAGATCTTCCCGATGCATCGCCTTTGCCATGTCCTTCAGCCGGCGGATCTTATCCAGCGAGTAGGAAATGAATTTCTGTCCGCCAAAGCCGGGATTGACTGACATGATGAGGACGAAGTCCAAGATGGGCAGCAGCTCTTCGATCATAGAAAGCGGCGTCCCGGGATTCAGCGCGATGCCTGCCTTCATCCCCTTTTCCTGAATGGCATGGACGAGACGGTCATGATGGACAGCCGCTTCCGCATGGAAGGAGACCATCTGCACCCCAGCCTTTGCCAGGTCCTCGAAATAGACTTCCGGATGCTCGGTCATGAGATGCACATCGAAAGGAAGTGTCGTATGCTTTCGGAGCGCTTTGATGATGGGACATCCGAAGGTCAGATTCGGCACGAAATGACCGTCCATGACGTCCAGATGGACAAGATCCGCGCCGCCCTTTTCGATATCCTTCAGTTCGGACGCAAGATTGGCAAAATCAGCGGATAACAGAGATGGTGCGATTTTCATAGAAACCTCCTCGCTTCAGATTCTTTGATTTCTTCTAACAGATGGAGATAGGACAGATACCGTTTTTCTTGGATATCGCCGCGCGTGACGGCGTCCCGGATCGCGCAGTCCGGCTCCTTCGCATGGATGCAGTCGCGGAAGCGGCATTTCCCAAGGAAAGGACGAAATTCGCGATAGAGGTACGCCAGATCGTCCGCTTGGATATGAAGCACATCGAGCAGCGTATAGCCCGGCGTATCCATCAGGAAATGTCCATTCTCGGTCCGGACAAGCTCGGCGTGACGGGTCGTAGTGCGCCCGCGGCCGGTGTGCCGGCTGACGGCCCCTGCCTCGAAATGGGTGCGCGCCAGAAAATGATTTAGGAGACTGGATTTCCCGACGCCCGAAGGGCCGGAGAAGGCAATGACAGGCCCCTGAAAGGCAGCCCTGAGCGCATCGAGCCCCTCACCGGTCACCAGTGAGGTCAGGATGCAGGTATAGCCCGCTTTTTCATAAAGAGCCTGTACCTCTTTCGCGGCGTCCTTGGCGAGATCGCATTTATTGATAACGAGCAGCGGCTCGATATCCTCATTTTCTGCCATGAGGATCATTTTGTCTAAGATGCCAAGTGAGAGATCCGGCGTGCGGATGGCACTCACTAAGACGAGCTGGTCGACATTCGCGACGGGCGGACGATGCAGGGCATTTTTCCTGGGATACACCCTCGTGATGACGCCTTCGCTGCCGAGCCCTGTCTCATATTCGACCGCATCCCCCACGAGGATATCCGTTTTCCGTTTCAGCTTTCCCCGCGAACGGCAAAGGGTGAGTTGCTCCCCTTCTCCCGCGATCGAGAAATAGCCGTTCTGATTTTTTAGAATGATCCCTTTCATCAGAGCTCCCTGTCCTGTACGACGGAGCCGTCGATGACGACCTGTACACGCACGCTGCCGCTGCCGGAGACATCCTTGCTGACGGTGCTCCCTGGATTGGCCTTGGCGCTGTATACGGTACGCCTGCCATTGTCATCGCTCACAAGGATGTCGACTTGGCGCGGGTTTCCGCCTTTCGGGATGGAAATATTCACCGTTCCGTTCTTCTTGGCCCTCTGTTTCGCCGCGACAGTGAGGTTCACGACCGTATCAGACTTTGTCTCACCAGCCGCCGGATCCTGCGAGACGACGACCGCACTCTGATCGTCGATCGAGCTGCCATCGCTGGCCGTGATGGTGCCGACAGCCAGCTTCAAAGAAGAAAGCGTATTCTTCGCATCCGAAAGCGTCATGCCTACGACACTCGGGATGGTGACTTTCTGCTTCATATTGATGACGATATTGACGCGCGTCCCCTTCGTCGTCTTGCTGCCGGGCTCCGGACTCTGGGAAATGATGATTTCCGACGGCTTATCCGGATCATTGCCATTTTCGACCGCCCCGAGCGTGAGACCGAGCTTGTCGAGACGTTCCTTGGCCTGAGAAAGGGTCAGTCCCTTGAGGTCAGGGATCAGCATCGCAGAGCCGCCCTTGCTGACGGTGAGGTGGATGATGCGCTTCGCCTTGACATTTGTTCCGGCGATCGGCGTCTGGGAAATGACCTCCCCCGCAGGGACATCGTCGCTGGCGATCTCATCGACAGATACCTTGAGATCGAGCTTTTGCAGCGTCGTCTGTGCGACCTCGACAGGCTTGCCGACGACATTTGGCACCGTGACATTCTGGCTGCTCCAGAAGCTGCCGAAGGAGAAGAAGGCCCATGCAAAGCAACAGACGAAAAGGACCGCCATGCTGATCCAAATGTATTTCTGCGGCATATTGCCGATGTAGTTCAGGATCTTGCTTTCTTTGGATATTTTTTTCGGCTTCCGGGATGCTTTGTGGATCGGGCGCGTCATCGCCGTGAAGTCGTGCGAAGCCGGTTTGTAAATGGTCGTGGTGAAGCCCTGCGCGATTTTCAGCTCGGAAATAAAATCCCCCACCGTATCATAGCGTTTATTCGGGTCTTTCTGCAGCGCCGTCAGAAGGCACTCTTCGAGCATGGGCGAAATTGCCGGATTGTACTTCGTCGGACGCGGCACATCCCCCTGCATATGCTTGAGTGCGATGGAGACAGCTGTCTCCCCTTCGAAGGGCAGATGATGCGTCAGCATTTCATAGAGCACGATGCCGAGAGAATAAATATCCGTCTTCTCCGTGATCTTATCTCCGGCTGCCTGCTCCGGCGAGAGGTAGTGTACCGAGCCTAAGATGGACTGCTTGTCGATGACGGTCGAAGAATTGATGGCGCGCGCGATGCCGAAGTCGGTGACCTTCACCTTGCCATCTCCCGTCAGAAGGATATTGTGCGGCTTGATATCACAGTGGATGATGCCATTGTCATGTGCTTCTTCGAGCGCATTTCCGATGTCGATGGCGATACGGACTGCGGTATCGATCGGAATGCTCGGATGCGACTGGATGTACTGCTTCAGGGTCTGCCCTTCCACATACTCCATGACGATATAGTGGATATCGCCATCACAGCCGACATCATAGATGCCGACAATATTCGGATGCGTGAGCTTGCCCGCGGACTGTGCTTCGTGGCGGAAACGCAGGACAAAGTCTTCGTCTTCTGCAAAATTGCCGTGCAGGATCTTCACCGCCACGACACGATCCAAAAGGATGTCCTTGGCCATATAGACATCGGCCATACCGCCCGAGCCGATCTTTTTGATCAGCTCATATCGTTCGTCAAGAATCTTTCCTATCATTGTTTGCTCCGTCTATTGATTATTGTTATTGGTTATGGAAATCTAAGAAAACGCTGATTCCGCGAAAGGATCAGCATTTCCCTGAAGGGAGCCGCCCGAAAAAAACACGGCCGTTGACCGTCCCTTCCTCCGTTCTCATGCAAAAAGTGCCAGAATGACCGACACATTATCCTTTGCGCCGGCGGCATAGACCAGCTCCATCAGCCTTCTGCCCAGCGCGTCTATGTCTTTCTGCTCACGCAGGGGGCTCTCTCCGATCACGCGTGAGAGTGTCTCGTCCTCGACCATGCCGGAAAGGCCATCGCTGCAGAGGAGGAGCAGCGTCCCCTCGCTCACAGGAAAGCATCCCGTATCCACCGAGAGGGGCCGCTCGATACCGACCGCACGCGTGATCTCATTCTTTCTGGGGTGCAGACGCATTTCTTCTTTGGAAATCTTACCTTCTGCCACCAGCTGCATCACGAAGGAGTGATCCACCGTCACTTGGGAGAGACTGCCATCCTGCCAGACATAGAGGCGGCTGTCTCCCACATGCGCCCAGAAGACCTGCCCCTTAGAAAAGGCGCAGGCGACCATCGTCGTCCCCATCGAAGAGAGTGACGGTGTCTTCACCTTTTCAGCGAGGATCGCATCATTCGCTGCCAGTACGGCCTTTTTCACGAGCGCTTCCGATACCGGTTCTTCGCATTTTCTCCGGAAAAAATCTTCTGCAGCAGAAACAGCAAGACGGCTGGCAAGCTGCCCGCCATCATAGCCGCCCATGCCATCGGCCAGAAGATATACATCTGGTACAGAGAGCGAGATCGCATCCTCATTGACCTTCCGCACCAGACCGACTTTTGATTCCCCGTAAGTAAGTATCATACCCTGCCTGTCTTATCCAGGGAAATACGGACTCCGATCGGGCATCGATCCGATTCCGTATTTCCCTTGGAAGACACAGCGTGATGAAGAGCTCCATTCCTGTGTCTTCCTTGAAATCCTCTTTGCTGCTTCCAAAGACGCAGCAAAGAGAGTGAAATAAGATTTGTACTAATACTAGCATTTTGCAGGAACATAGTCAATTTCGATTGATGACCAAGTGGGAAAATCATGGCTGCTTTCCCGCGAAGGCCGCCCACCAGTGGGAATTTTCATCGGGCATACCGCGCCGAGTGGGAATGAAGCAAAGCACGGAAGCGATATCATCTCCCGATGCCTCTTTGCTGCTTCTGGCGGCTCGGCATGAACCCCCAAATATATGCTCCCCGAATTTCTAATCTGGTGTTCTCTTGTTCGCCCCTTTTCCATGAAGTAATATAATTTCAGAGATGAGAGTGACGAAAAGACCGATGGAATGGAGGATTGATGTCCATGAGAAAAGCCGTAATGATTCTGATCGCAGCCATTCTTTTATGTGGCTGGAATGTCAATGCAGACAGTATGGCCGGCGAAGAGACGTATGAGATCGTGACTGTACAGGACAATGATACGCTCTGGGATATAGCAGCAAAGAAAGTCGATGATCGCATGGATGTGCGAAAATACATCTATGAAGTGCAGCAGCTGAATCATCTGGGGGATGCATGCATACTGACACCGGGCAGCCAGCTGAAGCTTCCCGCCGTCAAAGAGTGATCCACCGGAAAAGCGGTCAAGATCCAGAGAAACAATCAAAAAGCCAGTGGGTGTGAAAACATATTCACACCCACTGGCTTTTTTGCATAGAAAAATCAGCCGACAGAAACGAGCTCGATCTTGAAATTCAGCTCCTTGCCTGCCATTTCATGATTCGCATCAAAGGTGATGGTCGTATCGGTCTTGGCAGTGACCTTGACAGGGAAACGCTGTCCCATCGGGCCGGAAAGGTACACTTTTTCGCCGACTTCCAGCTCTTCAGATCCCGGCATCTGCTTCTGCTCGATGGTCAGGATGTTGTCCGGATCCGGCATGCCGTATGCTTCCTCCGGCATGAGGTGGATATTCTTGATTTCTCCGACTGCCATATCCTTGACCGCTTCATCGAAGCCCTTGATCATCTGACCGGCGCCGCAGAGAAATTCGATCGGATCGCCTCTGTCGTAAGAGGAATCAAACTTGGTGCCGTCGTTAAAGGTACCTTCGTAGTGGACTTTGACTTTTTTGTTCGTGTTGCTCATGATGATTCTCCTTGATAGATAAATAAATGTATTAAGAAAATGCTGATTCAATCGTAGAATCTGACAATGATTGAATCAGTGTTTCCCTTATTTTACCGTCCTGCTCGTCTCAGGAATTCTTCTTCATCGATCACCGGGATGCCTTTGGCTCTGGCTTTTTCCAGCTTGCTGCCCGCGTCCTCTCCGGCAACGACTAGCGTGGTCTTATTCGTGACGGAGCTCTGGGTATCACCGCCCTGCTGCTTGATGAGATCCGAAGCCTCGCGGCGGCCCATGCGGGTGAGCTTGCCGGTCAGTACGACCATCTCGCCTTCGAAAGCGCCGCCCGTATGTTCTTCTTCGATTTCCTCCATCAAGACGCCGGCATTGCGGAGCTTATCGATGATCATGAGGTGCTTCATGTCATGCAGATAGTCGAAGAGGCTGCCTGCGATGACTTTGCCGATGCCTTCCGTCTCCTGTATATCGCTCGCGTCGGCTTCCATGAGCGCGCTCATGGTATGGTAACGCTTCGCGATGAGCTCCGCCCCTTTTTCACCGAGGAAACGGACACCCAGCCCGAAGAGCAGCTTCGCAAGCCCCCGCCCCTTGCTGTCCGCGATGGCGGCGATGAGATTCTGCGCGCTCTTTTCCCCCATGCGCTCGATCTGTTCGATGTCTTCCTGCTTCAGGGTATAGAAATCGGAGGGATCATTCACAAGATGATAGGCGATCAGGCTATCCACGACGGAGGGCCCCATGCCGTCGATATTCATCGCATCGCGGGAAGCAAAGTGAATGAGCTTCTCACGGACGACACCGCCGCATTCCGGATTCGTGCAGCGGAAAGCCGCTTCGCCCTCGACGCGGCTGACAGGGCCTCCGCAGACAGGACAGACCGCAGGCATTTCGAAAGGCACCTCCGTGCCGTTTCGCTTCTCCTTCAGGACCTTGGCCACTTCCGGTATGATTTCACCGGCCTTGTAGATGAGGACATAGTCTCCTTCGCGGATGTCTTTCTCTCGGATGAAGTCCAGATTGTGCAGTGTCGCGCGCTTCACAGTCGTCCCCGCAAGATGCACCGGCGTGAGATCCGCCGATGGTGTCAGCACGCCTGTCCGCCCCATCGTGACGATGATCTTCTCGATGCGTGTCTCGGCTTCTTCCGGCGGATATTTGTAAGCCATCGCCCACTTCGGATCCTTGACCGTCGCTCCCAGCGCACGCTGCTCACTGAAATCATTCACCTTGATGACCATACCGTCGGTATCATAGCCAAGGTCATGCCGCTTTAGTTCCCACTCGTTCACCCCTTCGATGACCCCTTCGATGGAGCTCCATTTCCGATAGTTCGGATTCACCTGAAAGTGGAAATCGGAGAGCTTCTTCAGCAGTTCCTCCTGGCTTTTGATCTCCATGCCCTCGATGTCTCCGAGTGCATAGGCGAAAAAGGCCAGATTTCTTGACGCCGTCACATGGGGATCGAGCTGGCGAAGGGAGCCTGCCGCGGCATTGCGGCAATTCGCAAAGGGCATGATGCCCGCTTCATCCCGCGCTTCATTCAGTGCGATGAAGGATTTCCGCGGCATGTACACCTCGCCGCGGACTTCCAGATAGGGCGGCGCATTCTCTATATAGAGAGGGATGGTGTGAATGGTCTTCACATTCGCCGTCACATCTTCCCCCACGCGGCCATCCCCGCGTGTCAGGCCTTGGACGAGGCTGCCGTTCTCATAAATGAGATTCATGGAAAGTCCATCAATCTTCAGCTCTGTGATGTACTCCACATGGTCTGTGCCCAGCCCCGCCTTCACGCGGCGGTCAAAATCACGAAGCTCGTCCGCGTTGAACGCATTCGCCAGCGAGAGCATCGGCTTTCTGAAGCGGACTTTCTGAAAATCATCGGACGCTTTCCCGCCGACACGCTGCGTCGGGGAGTCCGGCGTCACCAGCTCGGGATACTGTTTTTCCAGATCCACCAGCTTGCGATACATGTGATCGAATTCAAAATCCGAGATCTCCGGCCGGTCCAGCACATAGTACAGGTAGCTGTGATGGCGGAGTTCTTTCTTGAGTTTCTCTGCTTGTTCTTTGATGTCTTCCGGTACCATAGATATCCTCGTTTAAAGAAACTGACTAATAATCAGGGAAATATGGATGATTTAGGGTTCAAGGTTCAAGGTTCAGGGTTAGCCCACGGGGCGTGCTACCTCTTGATTGGGGATGAAAGCTTTGCTCGAATGAGGAATTAGGAATGAGGAATTAGGAATGAAGGTGGCGGCTTCGCCGCGAATATATATGGGCGATGCCCGAAAGTAGTATTCAAGTCACCAGTCACTAGTATTGCGTATTGCGATTAAGAGGCTCTTCAATCAACATACAAATGCAGTCAGAATGAGTGTCGTAGCGACTTGCTTCCCCCTTCGGGGGAAGTGCCGAAGGCAATAGGGGCATGCTAGCGGTATAGCGTGCTATGTTGAATAGTCCGATGCTATCGATATCCCAACACTTTCATTCAATACCGCTACGTAGCCCCCTCTCCCCTTCGGGGAACTCCCCCGATGGGGAGCCAAGACATTCCACCACTTCTTACTAAGTCCAGAAGTTAACAAATCGCTATACTAGTCACTCGAGGCTCCTAATCCCTAGCTACTAGTCCCTAGTCACCAGTCACTTGTCACTCATTTCCCTTCGTGATCGGCGCAAATGCCACCATCAGCGAACGCATCTTATTCCCCGGGAATTCGATTTTCAGGATCATATTTTTCCCGCTGCCAGTGACGGAGACGACCTTGCCTTTGCCCCACATGGTATGGACGGCGGTATCACCGACCTGCCAGTCATAGCGTGCGCTCACCGCGTTCGGCTTCAGTTTCTTCACGGGAGAGGAGGCTTGTGAGAGGGCGAAGCGGCTCGCTCTTTCATTACGGCTTCTTTCCTGAAAATGCACGCGTTCACGTTCTTCCTCCGTGATGACCTTATCCACAAGATCCGGCGGTATTTCCTCGATGAAACGGCTCGGCATGTACGAATTGATCTTGCCGTACATGGTACGCATGTGTGCATTGGATATATAGAGCTCTTCCTTCGCGCGCGTGATCGCCACGTAGCAGAGGCGGCGCTCTTCCTCGAGAGCCGCCGGCTCCATGAAGGAACGGACACCCGGGAAAATACCTTCATCCATACCCGGCAGGAAGACGAGCGGGAATTCCAGCCCCTTCGCGCTGTGGATGGTCATCAGCGTGACGCGGTCATCTTCCCCTTCATAGGAGTCGACATCGTTCACGAGAGCGACCTTTTCAAGGAATTCCGGAAGTCCGCCTTCCGGCTGCTCGGTGATGAAGTCTTTCGCGACAGAGAGGAGCTCGCCCAGGTTTTCCTCACGGCTCTGCGCCTGCGGATCCTTGCTTTCCTGCAGCTGCGCTAGATACTTCGTATCAGTCATGACCTTCTGAATCAGCTCGAATACATTCATTTCCGTGGATGCATTCAGGAAATCAAAAATCATCGCGGAGAAATTCGTCAGCTTCAGCTGCGTGGCAGAAGAAAGCCCGCTGCCCTCGATGGCCATGATACCTTCGAACATCGACATGCCGCCGGCATTCGCATAGTCGAGGAGCTTCTGGACCGTTGTCCCTCCAATACCGCGCTTCGGCGTATTGATGATGCGCGCAAGGCTGATATTATCCTTGAAATTATTGATGACCTTCAGATAGGCCAGCATGTCGCGGATTTCCGCGCGATCGTAGAAGCGCGTCCCGCCGACCATCGTATAGCCGATGCCGCGTCTGACGAGTGCTTCTTCGATGACACGCGACTGGGCATTCATGCGGTAGAGGACTGCCATATCGCCATATGGGCGGTGCTTTTCCGTATGCTCTTTCTGCATGGTTTCGATGATGAAATTCGCTTCCGCATGTTCATCGATCGCGGTGTAGTGTTTGAGATGTGTACCGGCATTGTTCTCCGTCCACAGACGCTTCGACGGGCGATCCGGATTGTTCTGGATGACCGCATTCGCCGCATCCAGGATCGTCTGCGTCGAGCGATAGTTCTGCTCGAGCTTGATGAGCTTCGCCTTCGGATAGTCCTTCTGGAAATCCATGATATTCCGAAGATCCGCGCCGCGCCAGGAATAAATGCTCTGGTCCGCATCACCAACCACACAGATATTCTGCGTCTTGCCTGCGATGTACTTGGCCATCAGGTACTGCGCATGGTTCGTGTCCTGATATTCATCGATCAGGATATAGTGGAATCTGTCCTGCCAGCGCTTGCGGATCGTCTCGATGGAGAGCAGCTTCGTCGTGATATATAAGAGATCGTCGAAGTCAAGTGCATTGTTCTCCTTCATGTGCTTGTCATAGAGCTCGTATACATCCGCTGCTTTCTGGTTGAAGAAATTGCTTCCTGCCAGCTCTCTGTACTTCTTCGGATCGATCAGCTGGTTCTTCGCCGAGGAGATCCGGTTCTGCATCGCATTCGGCTGGAACTGCTTATCATCCAGATTTAGCTCCTTCAGGCAGTTTTTCACCAGCGTCTTCGAGTCATCGGAGTCATAAATGGTGAAGCGGTCTGTATAAGGCGGATAGGAAGCGATCTCGCGGCGAAGGAAGCGCGCGCCGAAGGAATGGAAGGTGTACATCCAGATGCGATCCGCAGCAGGGCCCACCAGATTGTGCACACGTTCTCTCATTTCCTGTGCCGCCTTATTCGTGAAGGTGATCGCGAGGATTTCATTCGGATAGATTCCCTGCTCAAGCATGTATGCGATGCGGCAGGTCAGGGCTTTCGTCTTGCCAGATCCGGCGCCCGCCATGATGAGCACAGGCCCCTTTACCGTCTCGACCGCCTCGCGCTGCCGGGGATTCAAAGTGTCTAAGTAGTTGTTCATGAGTAGTCCTTTGTTTAGGGAAACGCTGATTCAATCGCAGAATCAGTGTTTCCTTAGAAATAGGGTTCAAGCGGGTTCAAAAGGTTCTGAAGGTTCAACGGGGGTGGTGCGGCGCATAAAAATATAAAGCGCCGCGGAGTTTTGGAATTGCGTTTCGCGCGTATCGCAAAGCCCCTTCCCCTCGGGAAGGGGCCGCCCGCAGGGCGGGGGATAGGGAGACAGATGCGCAGGCAGTGAATCAACGAACATGGGACTGACTACGAAATGAGAAATAAATCTGCTTCACTTATTTCGTAGTTAGCCTCATCCATTGCGCCCAGTTGCCTGCACACTTATCTCCCTATCCCCCCTGCCTCTATTTCCGATGGGAAGAGGATATAAGCGAAGCGGCGCACCCCTTTGAACCCTTTGAATCTTCATCCCTCATTAAGAAAAGCCCACATGACTTCCGTCACTATGGGCTTTCAGAGCGTCATTTCTCTTATTCGGCGTAAGCCTTCAGAAGGAATGGAGCGACCTGTTTCTTGCGGGACATGACTTTCGGCAGATAGACAGCGCCGTTTTCTGCTTTTTTGCCGAAGGCTTTTTCTGCTGCCTCTTCTGCGCCGGAGGTGAACCACAGATAGGTGTCTTCTGCGAGGATATCCGTCACCATGAGGTAGGAAGCCGCATAGCCTTTGGCAGCCTTGGTGGCTTCCAGAGCAGCCATGATATCCGCTTTCTTCGCATTGATCGGAGCGAGATCCATGACGGAGATCTGTCCGCAGCTGAAGGTCTTACCAGCGGATTCGAATTCCTTGGTATCGTTGCCGGCGAGTTTTTCAGCCGAGTAGTCGGAAATGTCTGCGCCTGCTTTCAGCATATCCATGCCGTACTTTTCATAGTCGACACCGGCGATTTCTGCGAGTTCTCTGACTGCGACCTTATCTTCTTCGGTCGTGGTCGGGGAACGGAAGAGAACGGTATCGGAGATGATCGCAGAAAGCATCATACCGGCGACAGCCTGAGACGGTTTTACGCCAGCAGCCTTGTAGAGGCCCCAGATAACGGTATTCACGCAGCCCACCGGACGGACGAGGATGAAGATCGGATTCGTGGTTTCGAAGTCACCGATGCGATGATGGTCAATGAGTTCCAGTACATCGGCCTCTTTGGCCCCATCGACGCACTGCTTGGATTCATTGTGATCGACAAGAATGAGCTTCGTGCCGGCTTCGACTTTTTCGAGGTATTCCGGTGCTTCCACCTTGAAATAGTCCAGCGCGTACTGGGTTTCCTTATTCGGTTCGCCCGCTCTGGCAGCGACGGCTTCCACGCCCTGCTGCTGCTTCAGGTAGGAATAAGAAATCGCAGCCGCGATGCTGTCGGTATCTGGGGATTTATGTCCGATGACGTAAACTTTGCTCATGATTGAAATGCTCCTTTACCATGCAAAATGCAATAAAATTCTTACCCATTATAGCATGATTGACCATTGGCGTATAGAGAGAGAAGTGACTAGTGACTAGTGGCTAGTGGCTAGGGATGAGGTTCGCGATACGAGAAAACCGCCAGCGCAGCGCTTCCATAATTTTATGCGCCGCACCACCATTTCTCATGCAAGCGAAACCTTCAAATCTAATCAAGGTGCGCCACGCCCGAGGGCTACCTCTGTTTCCTCAATTTCGCATTCCACAGCTGCTCGTAGAGGTATCCCGCCCCGCGAAGTCCGCACTGCGGAAGATCGGAAAAATGAACCTCGTCATGTGACGGGAGCGCGATATGGAAACCGGTGAATGATTTCCCCATACGCAAAAGGAGGTGCGTCTCGTGGGAAGAGGAGAGGACAAGGCCTCCCTGCCAGTCTTCGTAATCTTTCGTGATTTCCTTTTCATTTTTCATGACGATACGGATCGCATCTGCGGCCGGCGTTGTCTTCTCTGTCACGCACTGGGCATGGACCACGAGGCGCGCGGTATCGATCCATTCGCTGCGGATCGTTTCAGCGATGCCAAGAGCTTCCGAGGGCGGCGCAGAAATGAGGACGGCATCGAACCAGAGCGGCCCCCAGAGAGACTCCAGATTATTTCCTTTTCGAAGTAAAAACTCTTTCAGTTTCGCCGCCTCATGCGAGGCGCGTGTCAATTCGCCCGCCCCCAGCTTTTGGGTGATTTCCGAGAGCCATGCTATCGTACTGTCCGTCCCGTAAGGAAGGCCGCAGGACATATACGGCGTCCCGAAATCCTGCTCCATCTGTTTGGCCAGCGAGAGCCCCAGCTCGTCTCTCACGACGACATTGAGGGAGGCCGAAGGAGCCTCCATGATGTCTGCCCAAGAGCTTCCGCCGCCCGGCATGGAAATCACACGAATGCCAGAGAGAGAGAGCAACCGCCGGATTTCTTCCGCATCCTCCCGTCCCTTCATATGAACGGTAGAGAGGCCAAGCACATTGACGGAGGCAGGGACCTTCTCCTTCGCTTTCATTTCCTTTTCGATGCGAAGAGAGGCCGCGGAATACCCCGCCTCAAAGCTCCCCTTCATGCCGCCGCTATCCATCGCATAGACCGGCCAGGGAAGATCCATCTGATCGGCGATGCCCTGCACATCGTCGCCGACCAGACTGACGCTGCAGTTGTTCAGGGCAAAGACACGCTCGGGCTTCGCATAGGTTTCTATACCGGAAAGCCCCTTGCGCAGATCATCCTCCGTCCCGTAAACAAGAGAATTCGGGCCCACCTGTGTACAGGAAAAGCGCATGGACGCCATCGGATTCTCATTATCCACATATTTCGTCGCATAGAAATAGCACCAGAGCGGGCCATTCACCACGGTGAAGCTCCCCGGGATGGAGTCAAAGAATGCCGCTGATCCCGTCAGCGCACAGGTACTGCCGTGGTGGCAGGCCGCTTCCCACTCAGACCGTGACATAGGCGACGCCCCCTTTCTTCCCATAGCGGCACAGCAGCCGGTACATCGCGCGAAGCTCTGCGATCTCCCCCTCCGTGCCGGTCAATGGAAACATTGGGATAAAGAGCTGCCGCGCTTTCGTATTGTAGATTTCATTCGTGGTGAGGAGGATGTCACAGGCATCCATCACCGCCTGTCCCTCCCTGCTGTCATAGATCGGGATGTCTCCCGCGGCGGCGATTTCCTCCCGCAGGATCTTTTTGTCGTCCTCCGTCAGATTATCGAAGAAGACGACCCCCGAGCAGGTAAGATGCAGGCGAGCAATGCTGGCAAGGGTCTCTTGCGGATGATACCAGCGCGGACCGCGGCCGATCCCGATGACTGCGTTCTTTCCCTCCGTGACAGGCAGGAAAGACGAGACCGCATGATCGATGCGTGCCTCTTCTTCTCTGATGATTTCCTCTCCCCGTTCCTTTTCATGGAGGAAATTAGCCAGCGCGCAGATCCAGTCCTTCGTTCGCTCCCAGCCGACCGGGTATACGTCTCCGAGTGTCGGCACATCATAGGTATCCTTTAAGAGCTTGGCGATCTTCATCATGCCGCCAAGCTGTCCCACTGTTCCTAAAAGGATGGAAAAGTCAGCCGAAGGAATGTCCTTCCACTCCTCAAAAGGCACATACCCGGGAAACTGCCACTTCACCGTAAGGCCGAAACGGGAGAGCAGCCGCTTCACTTCACGTACATACTGCCCTTCCGGACCCATCTGATCACCGAGAAGCAGCACGCGCCCTTTTACGCGCTTCTCCTTCCGGAAGAAACGGCGAATCATCATCTCTGTCGTCTGATAGTAGGCATCGGAATACTCCCCGCCCAGAAATCCTGCAAACGGCATGGGAATGACAGGAATGCCATAAGAGGCTTCTGCTGCTTCGGCTTCCTGCTCAATGTCATCTCCGATGACTCCTGCGACACAGGAGGAAACGATCCATACGCACTTTGGGTGATAGGTATCCATCACATAGGAAATACACTCAGAGAGGCGATCGATCCCACCAAAAATGCCATCTTTTTCCCTCAGATGAGAAGACACGAGCGGGATCGTCTCACGGTTTTCCTTTCCTCCGTCCGCCAGGACACGGAAGCCGGACCCCAGATCCATGATGGAAGCCACATGCGCACAGCCGATCGGGCCATGAAAAATGACGACCACGCCGGGGCAGAAAGCGAGCGAGCGGTAGACGCCGACCAGCGTGCAACTGCACGATTTTGATTTCGACAAAAGCCATTTAGTCTTGAGTGCCATAGGTACCTGCCAATTTCTCCAGCTCATCAAATGTCATCGGAGTCGGGATAGAAAGCTCTGTATTCTCCCAGATGGTCCTCGCGAGATCTCTATATACATCCGCCTGCGAAGACTCCGGAGCATAGGATAGCACCGTCTGCTTCTGATTCTCCGCCAGATTCACGATCTTGTCTCGGGGAATGAAAGCGACGAGACGGGTATTCAGCTTCCTGCAGAATTCCGTCAGGAGTTCCCTCTCCCCCGGCACATTGCGGCTGTTCCCGATGATACCGGCGAGACGCACTTCTCCCCTCGTCGCAAAGCGGCGGATGCCCTTGGCGATGTTATTCGCCGCATAGAGAGACATCAGCTCGCCAGAGGAAACGATATAGATCTCCTTCGCATAACCCTCGCGGATCGGCATGGAGAAACCTCCGCAGACGACATCCCCGAGGACATCGTACAGCGTCACATCCATATCCGGGATGGCTTTCATTTTATCCAGAAGCTGCAGTGCGACGATGATGCCGCGTCCCGCGCAGCCCACCCCCGGCTCAGGCCCGCCTGCTTCGACGCAGGTGATGCCATGAAATCCGGTATGTACGATATCCTCTTTGCAGATCTCGTCGGGCTCCTTTCGCCGCACCTGGTCCAGTACCGTCTCTTTACAAATATGTCCCAAAAGAAGGCGCGTCGAATCATTCTTCGGGTCGCAACCGATCTGGCAGACCTTCTTCCCCATGAGGGAGAGCGCCGCCGACACATTGGACGCCGTCGTCGACTTTCCGATCCCGCCCTTTCCATAAAAAGCGATTTTTTTCATCCGTATCACACTCTCTTTAGAAATCCAATGGAAACGTGGTCATTCCTACTATTATTATAATAACATTAACAAGGGGAAAGAGGAAGGGGCAACTGGGATAGTGCGGTACGCCACCATTTCTTATTTCTGAGAAACCCATTTCTTCTATCCGTTTTTCCGTTATTTCCTAACCAGTCATCACATTTCCTTAAAGTGAAATCACAGGTTCACCAATTCCATGAAAAGTATTTCAAATATTCTGTAAATTTCATTTGACTTTGCCTTAACATTGTACTAAACTAAGGTCATGCGAAATACAGAAGGAAGAAAGGAACTCGAGTGCATGGGAAATACTCGACTCACCTCTCCGCTGTATGAATCCCGTCAATCGGGAATTTTTAAAGGAGTGATTTTTCATGAAAAAAAGTCTGAAAACTGTTCTGTCCGCATCTATGGCAGCTCTGTGCGTATTTGGTTTCGGCATGTCCGCCAATGCCTATGAACTGAACTCGGAAGTCAAGGATGTAACCCCGGCTCTTCGCGAAGCTTCCACCGTCGGTGTCTGGACTGCAGAAAACCCGGCTATGAAAGATGCACCAAACAAAGATGCTGTCCTCGTCATGACCTTCGGTACCACCTTCACCGATACCAGAGCAAAAACCATCGATGCTGTAGAAGCAGCCATCCAGAAAGCTCATCCGGATGTACCGGTATTCGAAGCATACACTTCCCATATCATCATCGACCGTGTCAAAGCCAACGAAGGCATCCAGAAACTGACTCCGGAAGAAGCATTCCAGAAGCTGCAGGATGAAGGATACACCCGTGTCGCTGTCGTTTCCCTCGACGTCATCCCAGGCATGGAATATTCCTATGACTCCATCGTCACCAAGATGCAGGTTCCGCATTTCAAGAAGATCTCCCTTGCTACCCCGCTGATGTACTTCCAGGGCACCGAAGGTGAACCGGATCAGGTCGTTGACTTCCTGAAAGCGCTGTCCTCCCAGTTCCCGAAGATGGGTAAAGAAGATGCTACCCTGATCATGGCTCACGGCACTCCGCATCCGGGCAACGCTTACTACAGCGTCATCCAGGATCGTCTGCATGAACTCGGCATGAACAATGTCTTCGTTTACTCTGTCGAAGGCCGTCCGAATCTGGAAGATGTCATCCCGAAGCTGAAAGCTCAGGGCTACAAACATGTCACCCTGATGCCGATCATGATGGTTGCTGGTGACCATGCAAACAATGATATGGCTGGTGATGAACCGGACTCCCATAAGAGCATCCTGAAAGCTGAAGGCTTCACCGTCGACACCTACATCCATGGCCTTGGCGAAAACGCTAACGTTCGCGGCCTGTATGTAGATCGTGCCACCGAAGCTATCGAAGCTCTGCAGAAATAATGAAATGTGCTATACTAATGCAGAGATGATGTCTCTTCATTAAAAAAACGCTCTTACGTCATCTCGGCGTAAGAGCGTTTTTAAGTGGATGGTTTGTTTATATTTGCGGCGAAGCCGCCGCATTACCCCTGAACCCCGAACCCTGAACCTGTTAACCTTTTTCTCAAGGAGTCTTCTTATGAAAAAAATTCTTGCATCTATCGCAGCGGCTGCCCTCTGCCTCTCTCTTTCTGCGTGCGGTGGCAGCGGAGAGTCCGCTTCCTCCTCCGCCCTCTCCTACACCTACAAAGACCAGACCATCAGCATGAAAGCCGCTCCTTCGCGCATTGTCACATTGTCCGCGCCGCTCATCAATATGGCCTATGCCGTCGGCGGCACCTCCATCGCGCGCCCGGAGACCACGAGCCCCATCCCGGAAGAGGCGAAATCCCTTCCGACCATCGGTCATGTGCAGAACATCAATATGGAATCTCTGGTCGGCATGAAGCCAGACCTCGTCATCGGAGAAAAGACACAAAACAGCAAGCTCGAGTCTCTTCTGAAATCAAGCCAGATTCCCTACGTCCTCATCCAGTACGACGGCATCCATGACAATGTGCCGCTTCTGAAATTCATGGGTGATCTCTATGGCAAAAAGGACAAAGCCAAGGAAGTGATTGACACCTATGAAAAAGGTGTGAAAGCAGTCACGGATAAGGCCGCCGCTGAAAAGACACCGGCGAAAGTCGCTGTCCTTCGCGCTACCGGGAAATCTGTCACCGCAGAAACTCCGAAGTCCATCTGCGCCTCCATGGTGGATATGCTGAAAATGAATAACGTCATCACCGCTCACAAAGACCTGAAGCTCGACAGCAAGACTGTCCCCTACTCCTTAGAGCAGCTTTCTGCTGACGATCCGGATGTCATCTTCATCGTCACCATGGGCAAGCAGGATGAAATCAACAAATCTCTCGACAGCTCGATGAGAAACAATCCTGCATGGGCACACCTCAAAGCCGTACAGGAGAATCACGTCTACTTCTTAGAGCCAAACCTTTTCCTCATGAACCCGGGAGTGAAGACGCCGGAAGCTTTGGAAAAACTGTATCAGCTGGCATACGGGAAATAGTAGGAAATGAGGGAGTAGGGATGTCATCATCCCCGTCCCTGCCTTCTTCCGGATAGAAAGAGGCTAAAGGTATAGTTCCACCTTCTCTTTTCTCATCCCCCTACATATAAAAACGCCGAGAAATCACCATACGATTTCTCGGCGTTTTTTTAGTCACTAGTCACTAGTCACTAGTCACTCATTCCCATGAAGATTCTTCGCAATCATCACTTTCATGGTATCGATTGCTATCGGTTTGGAGAGATGACCATTCATACCAGCCTTTTGTGACTTTTCGACATCTTCATCAAAAGCATTCGCCGTCATCGCCAGGATCGGGATAGTCCCGGCATCCTCTCTGGCAAGAGCGCGGATGGCGCGGGTCGCTTCATAGCCATCCATTTCCGGCATCATGATATCCATGAGTATGAGATCAAAGCTGCTTTTCGGATGAGTTTCGAAAAGCTGCAAAGCCTCTCTTCCGTTCACCGCACGGACGACATCGACTCCCAGTGACTCGAGCTGTACGGTCGCAATTTCCGCATTGAGGTCATTGTCTTCAACCAGAAGGACATGGACTCCCTTGAGATCGACCGGCCTAGATGATTCTTTATCTGCACGCGGAAAAGGCGCATCGGCGATTTCCATCGGCAGGGTGACGGTGAAAGTCGAGCCCACACCCTTTCGGCTTCTGACAGCGATCGTTCCTCCCATAAGTTCTACATAGTTCTTGGTGATCGCCATCCCGAGCCCGGTTCCCTTGTACTCGGTGCGGGCAGCCCCCGCATCTTCCTGTGTGAATTCCTCAAAAATATGCTGAACAAAGTCCTCACTCATACCGATACCGGTGTCAGAGATTTCATACGTGACCTCGACATGTGTCTCATCAAGTTCCTTCATAGCGCACATGAGGCTGATCCTTCCGCCATCCTTCGTATACTTGATGGCGTTGCTGAGGAGATTCACCAGCACTTCACGCAGACGTACCTCATCAGCCATCACATAGGTATCAGGGAAGAGCGATGCACTTTCACAAAGTGTGAGATGACGGTTTGCGATGAGTCCGCGCGTGATTTCCAGAATACCACGATGGATGGCAGACAGGTCTGCCGGTTTTGGCTGAAATTTCACCTTCCCGCTCTCTATGCGGCTGATATCAAGGACATCATTCAGAAGAGTCAGAAGGTGATGCGAGCTGATTTCGATTTTCTCCAGATCCTTCCTGACAGACGGATCCGGATTCTTTTCAAGCGCGATCTTGGTAAATCCAATAATCGCATTCATTGGAGTACGGATATCGTGTGACATGGAGGAAAGAAAGACGCTCTTTGCTTGACTGGCCGCTTTCGCCTGTTCTGCCAGAGAAGCCATTTCCTCCGCTCTCTCCTCTTCAGACTGCTTCATCCGACGAAGACGGATGACAGCCATGGCAAGAAGTGCGATGAGGAACAGCATCAGGAGGACAAGCAGGATCGCTATCGTCGGATGGAGCCTCGCCATCATGAGAAAGGACATATTCTCCATTTTGTAGGAGGTATACTTGGATGCGATTTGTTCGAGCAGATTCGCCGGCATGTCATAAATGGCTTTCGTCAGGATGCCCGCCAATGCGTGATTGGCATGTTGTGTCACGATCATCCGGCAAGGGAAAGACGGCTCTTCCATCAGCGTATAATTGAGAAGTCCGGATTGGTCGCGATTGACGTATTCCTGTGCCATGTAGTAAAAGACATAGGCAGCATCCGCCTTCCCATCTGCCACCGCCTGCAGTGCGCCTTCTCTCGTAGGATAGCTGACCTTCCTGACGTTTTGGCTGTAATAATCTTCGATAGGATCAGAAACTCCCTGATCCACGGTAGCGACCGTCTGAATATTGCCGTCAAAGTCTTGCCGGAAGACCTGAGCCACACGCAGTGTCATGTACGGCGTCGTAGAAACCCAGTCTTTCTTTTCGAGCACATTCTCGGCATCCAAGCGTCCATCAAGGATGATATCGCAGTCCCCCCGATTTCTATAAGCGAGCCATTCCTCTCTGGACCGGCAGATCACAAACTGATAAGGCAATCCGATAGAAGCTGCCACTCTCCGGAAATAGTCAGGAACAATCCCTTTCATCTCGCCGTTCTCAACATAAGAGTAAGGGTAGCGTGCAGGATCACAAAGAACCTGAAGGAATACGCCGTTTGCTACATAGGACTGGAGAAGCATCTTCTCCTCATCGGAGAACTGTAAGAGACTGGATGCTTTACTGCCGTAGTAACGACGATAGAGCTGCGCCTTCCAGTCCCCCTCGACGTGATTCAGCTGGTCCAGCGCATAATTGATCTCGGAAAGAAGTCGCGTATTCCCTTTCTTGACGATGATATAGTACGGATTTTCCGCAAAAAGTTCTACCTGCTTTTCATGGATGCCGCGCCTGAACGAACTCTTCACGATGGCATCAACCTCACCCTTTTGGAGGGCGATGCCCACGTCTTTTATGCTTTTATAAATCACCGGCTGATAGGTGAAGTGCATCGCCTCCGCAAGATTGGCAATGTTTTTATTTTGTGCATTGCCTTCCACCAGCCCGATACGAAGACCTTCGTAGGTGCTATAATCCCCCGGTATCACCGCCCGGTTATCTTCCCGTACAAACAGCGCTGTGCCAAAGAACCCGATCGGACGGGAAAAATCATACTTTTCCTTGCGCTCCTCTGTTTTATTCGCGAAGGCTACCATATCGATCTCCCCATCATCGAGCATGCGGAGCATCTCCGCCCAGCTCTTATCGTAGCCCACATACTCATAGCTCACATTCAGGTAGCGCGACATGTAGCGAAGCAGATCGTATCCGTAGCCGCTCTTTTCTCCCCCTTCATCGATCATATGCAGTCCATCGGTCGCGAAAAAGCCCACACGGATCGTCTCCCGCCCGGGCTTCTCTTCGTTATCCGCATACGCCGTCCATATACCTGCCGTCAGCACCAGCATAGACAATATCACGTACAAAAGTCGTTTGATTGGATGCATATCGATCTCCCGTAAGCATTCCCCTGATTTCAGGCTATTTTTAATTCGTTATATACAATTTCATTATATCATAAATGCATTAACCACTCCTGTGAAAAACACAAAATAAGTACCTGAGAGGCTAGTCACGTGGAATCACTCATGTCACCACAAAAAAAGCAGCGCCTGCGCGCTGCTTTTTGAAATATCTTTATTCTCCTTCTTCATAGGCTCTGATTTCATCCATCAGGGCATCGATGAGCTGATCTTCCGGGACGGAGCGGAGAATCTTTCCTTTGCGGAAGACGAGGCCGCTGCCTTTCCCGCCGGCGATACCGAAATCCGCTTCTCGCGCTTCGCCCGGGCCATTCACGGCGCATCCCATGACGGCGACTTTGATAGGTTTCTTAAAGTGAGAAATCTTCTCTTCCACTTCTTTGGCCATCTCGATGAGATTCACCTGCGTGCGGCCGCAGGTCGGACAGGAAATAAGAACCGGGCCATACTGCTGCATCCCCACAGAGCTCAGGATTTCCTTCGCTGCCTTGACTTCCTTCATCGGATCATCGGTCAAAGATACGCGAAGGGTATCGCCAATGCCATCCAAGAGCAGGCTGCCGATCCCGATGGCTGACTTGATCGTCCCGCGGTAGAGTGTCCCCGCTTCCGTCACACCGAGATGCAGCGGATAGTCGACTTTTTCCGAAAGAAGACGGTTCGCCTTCACCATCATCGGAACGTCTGAGGATTTCACGGAAATCACAATATCATGGAAGCCTTCCGCTTCAAGGATGCGCACATGAGAGAGTGCGCCTTCCACCATGCCTTCCGCGGTCGGGTGTCCGCCATGTGCTGCAAGGATGTCTTCCGGAAGGGAGCCTGCATTGATGCCGATACGAATGGGGATATGCTTTTCTTTCGCCATATCCACCACCTTCACAACGTTTTCCCGCCTGCCGATATTTCCGGGATTGATGCGAAGCGCATCGATGCCCTGCTCCATCGCTGTCAGCGCAAGGCGGTAGTCGAAATGAATGTCTGCGACCAGCGGCACATCCACTTTCGCTCGGAGTGCGCCCAGTGCTTCTGCTGCCTTTTTATCCGGCACGGCGACACGGATGATATCTGCGCCCGCCTGATGCAGGGCCTGGATCTGCGAGGCAGCAGCGTCCGTATCGAGCGGGCTGAACGTGCTCATCGACTGGATCGCAATGGGCGCGCCCCCACCGATCCTAACACCGCCGACAACGACCTGTCTGGTATTTCCCATTTGAATCTCCTTTTTATAATGTTATAAATGAATGTGGTTTAAGGGTTAGCCTTTGGGGCGTGCTGCCACTTAATTGTGGATGAAAGCCCTTTCTCGAATGAGGAATGAAGGTGGCAGCTTCGCTGCGAGTATATATGGGCGATGCCCAAAAGCAGTATTTAAGGAAACACTGCTTAAATCGTTATCGGATTTCATTCTTGGATTTTTATACAGAGCGAGGAGACAGGGGGCGCGAATAGCGAGCTATTTAAGGAGAATGTCGACGACGCTATGTATAAAAATCCATATGAAATCTGATTCTGTGATTTAATCAGCGTTTCCTTAAGTCACTAGTCACTTGAGACTCCTAGTCCCTGGCTGCTTATCCCTACCTTTTGATCCCGTTTTTTCACATCAGCGCGCTGATATCATGGAAGAGTGCATAGAAGAAAATTGCACCCAGTACGGCAATCCCGACCGACTGTATATAGATCAGTGCTTTCTCCGGCAGCTGCCGCCCGAGAATAGCCTCTAAGAGAATAAGGATCAGATGTCCGCCATCGAGAAGCGGGACGGGAAGGATATTGAGAAGTCCCAGATTCAGACTGAGAAGAGCGATGAACATGAAGAGCGGCATCACCCCGTAAGATGCCACCTCCCCTGACATGCGCGCGATTCCGATCGGGCCGGATACTTCCGCACGCCCGGTGCCTGTCACCATGTCATAGAGCCCCGCCGTCATCATATGCAGCAGATCAGCGGCGCGTCCCATCCCCATGGCGATGGCTTCTGTCATCGTAGTTTCATGATGTTCGACGTAAGGCGTGATCCCCATGATGGCACGGCCATCGGGCTGCACCTCGGGGATGATTGTCACCTGTCTCGTCCTGCCTTCGCGCTCGATTTCCATGGAAACGATCCGATTTCCCTTATCCTTCAGCGATTCTCCGATATCCGTCCATTTCACCATAGTCTTCCCATCAATAGAAAGGATGGTATCTCCGGGTGAAAGATGCTGCTTCTCCGCCGAGCTTCCCGCAAGCACGGTACCGACCCTCGGCAGGTTCGGGAACGTATTATAACCCTCGATCTTGAAAGCGGAAATAAAGATCAGAAGGGCAAGAAGCACATTGAAGAGCGCGCCGCCCACGATGACAAGCAGCTTCGCCCATGTCGGACGCTGGTTGAAGGCGCGTGGGTCATCCTTATTCTGATCATCCATGCCGGCGATCTTATTGAAGCCTCCCAGCGGGATGAGACGAAGGGAATAGAGCGTCTCTCCCCATTTCTTCGAAACGATCACAGGGCCGAAACCGACAGCAAACTCGATGACCTTCATCCCCGTCCACTTCGCCATGAGGAAGTGTCCGCCCTCATGGACGATGACAACGACAGCAAAGACAAAGATCGGAGCCAGTATCGATAAAATCATAGGCATTTCCTCGAAATGAATGCATCCGCCAGCGCGCGCGCCTTGCGGTCCGATGCGAGTACACTTTCATAGGAAACGACAGGCTCTGCGCTCCAGTGCGAGAGGGTATCTTCCACCACATCGAAAATGGAAAGGAAGGAAATCTTCCCTGCGATGAAGGCGCGGATGGCTTCTTCATTGGATGCATTGAAAGCGACACCGCCGTCTCCCCCCATTTCTCCCGCTTCGTAAGCCAGCTTCAGCGAACGGAAAACTTTCATATCCGGCTTTGCGATCAGGATCTGTGCGATTTCACTCCAGTCCACGAAGGCATGAGACGGAGACGGCAGGCGGTCCGGATATGTCAGGGCGAACTGGATCGGCAGGCGCATATCCGGCAGACCGATCTGTGCCATGATGGTACCATCGACATACTCTACCATCGAGTGGATCAAACTCTGCGGCTGGACAATGACTTCGATATCCTGATAGTCCACGCCAAAAAGCCAGTGCGCCTCAATGACTTCGAGCCCCTTATTGAACATGGTCGCAGAGTCGAGCGTCACTTTCATCCCCATATTCCAGGTCGGGTGCTTCATGGCATCTGCGACCGTCACCTGCGCGAGCTCTTCCTTCGTCCTGCCGCGGAAAGGACCTCCGGAAGCCGTGAGAAGAATTTTATGGATGCCTTTCTGATCCTGCCCGATCATGCTCTGAAAAATGGCGGAATGCTCACTGTCCACCGGACGGATCAGCGTATGATGCTTCTTCGCTTCTTCGAGAACAAGCGCGCCGCCAGCAACCAGCGTCTCTTTATTCGCAAGAGCCAGCTCCTTCCCCGCGCGAATCGCTTCCAGCGTCGGAAGAAGTCCTGTAATGCCGACGACCGCTACAAGGACAAGATCGACATCGTCACGCTTCACGACCTCAGAAAGAGCTGCCTCGCCGATCATCACATCCGCATCACCGTCATAGGTTTCCAGAAATTTCTTCCCCGCCTCCTCATCAGTGATGACGATAGCGTGGGGATGAAATTCAGCGGCTTGTTCACGTAATTTGTCGATGCTTTTATGCGCCGCGATGACGGACGCATGAAAAAGATCCGAATGGAGCCGGATCACGTCCATCGTCTGGGTTCCGATGGAACCCGTACTGCCCAATACAGCGATTTCTTTCATGAATGTACTCCTTTCGAAACGAATGAATGACTGGGTAGGCAAGGATTAAAGATAAGAAATCAAATGTTCACAGCTTGATCATGCATACGACTATAAGGAAACGCTAATTCAATCGTTATCAGTGTTTCCTTAATCAGTGTTTCTTTAAGTAATGCGGCGTTTTTATGATATGATACGCTGCACCTTCAGTTCTCCTTTCGCATGTCAGCGAAGCAGCGCCAGCACTGCGACAAGGCTCGGGGCTACGAAGAGAAGGCTGTCGAAACGGTCCATCATCCCGCCGTGACCCGGCAGAATATTTCCAGAGTCTTTGATATCACAGGCACGCTTCACATAGGACTCGAAGAGATCCCCCATGGGAGCCATGATGGCCGCCATGACGGAAAGGATGCATCCTTCCAAAAGATCAAAACCCGCACAGAAGGAAACAAGGACCCCCAAGATGACGCAGCCGACGGCACCGCCGAGAAGACCTTCGACCGTTTTATTCGGGCTAATGTGCGGTGCCATCTTGTGACGGCCGCAGGCCTTCCCCGTCAGGTAAGCGAAAGAATCACTCGCCCAAGTACAAATGAGCGCAAGAAGAATGAGGAAAATCCCCGGCTCGATGGAAACTGCCATCGGAGAAAGCAGCTCATGACTGCCGCGAAGGAGCGCCAGACTGCCAAAACCCATGCCAAAATAGACAGCCCCGAAAGCGGAATAAATAAGACCGGTCATATTTTCCTTCTTAATGCCAAGGATCAGGTAGAGAAGAAGCACAAAGGCTAGAAAAATCGCAGCCAGAAAGGCTTTCAGCGAATAAAAACCGGATGCCAGTACCATGACGGCAGTGGCAATGGCTATGGCTTTCAGATAGATGTGGACACCGAAATGTTTCAGCATCTTGTCATATTCGAGGAGAGCCAGCAGCGAGACAAGGAAAATGGCTCCTGTCAGAAACCAACCTCCCAAGTACACCAGCCCAAGGACAGCGATGATACCGATAATCGCTGTAATCACACGCACTTTCATTTTTTATCCTCCGTGAGCCCGCCGAAGCGACGGTCTCTTCCGGTAAACCAGTCGATCGCTCTCGAAAGCTCCTCCTCGGTGAAATCCGGCCACAGGACGGGCGTGAAGTACAGCTCGCCATAGGAGATCTGCCAGAGAAGGAAATTCGAAATGCGCGACTCTCCGCCTGTACGGATCATGAGATCTACATCTTGGGCATCCGACGGATAGAGATGGGCAGAAATCGTTTCTTCGGTGATGGATTCCGCATCAAGAGCGCCGCTCTTGACTTCGCGCGCGATCTGCTGCACCGCCTGCACGATCTCCATGCGTCCGCCATAGTTGATGGCCACATTCAGGATCATGCCATCGCACTTCGCTGTGTCTTTTTCGCAGGCAGCGATCTCCTTGCGTAGATCATCTGATAATGCGGACGGCTCGCCCACGATGTGTACCTGCACATTATCCTCCACCAGCTCACGCAGCTGACTGATCAAGTAGCTCTTGAAAAGCTTCATCAGGAAACGGACTTCGATGGGCGGACGCTTCCAGTTCTCTGTGGAGAATGCATAGAGCGTCAGCACTTTCACTCCCATATGACCTGCCGCGCGGACGATGGTCTTCACATTCGCCGCGCCAACCTGATGACCATAGGTTCTCTCTCTTCCTCTTTCTTTCGCCCAGCGGCCATTCCCGTCAAGAATGATGGCCACATGCTCAGGAAATGATTTTTTATCAGACATAAATGGAATCTCCCGTATAAAAAACAAGCAGGGATGAGTAGCTAGGGATTAGGGATTAGGAGTGACTGGTGACTTACATGCTATCTTCTGGCATCGCCCTATTTATGCTCCTCGGCGCTTCTGATTTTTATGCGCCGCACCACCATTTCTCATTCAAGCGAAGCTTTTCACCCGCAATCAAAAGGCTCCACGCCCACGGGCTAAGCCTGAACCCATGCATCATTTACCCTAGATGCATCGCAGCCTCTTCCACACTCTCACTATACTTCATTCTCGGCATGACGACGGCCTTTTCTCCAGAACGGACAAGGTAAAGCTCCCCCTCTTCGAGCTGCTCTTCCCGCCCATGAGTGAAAGAAATCGTACCACTCGGATACGATTTCTCTACACACTGTCTCAGTTTTTCGGTGAAAGGCTGTCCTGCAAAAAGAACATCCTCACTCATACAGACATGATCTCTTTAATTTTCTTTTCCGTGGCAGCTTCCAGCTCTTTGATCTTCTTATCCGTCAGCTTCTGGACTTTATCTTCGGTTTCTTTGATGACATCCTTGGAAACATCGCTGTTCTTTGCTTCCTTTTTGAGGAAATCATTCCCATCACGACGAATATTTCTGATAGCGACCTTGCCCTCTTCCGCTTTCTTATTGACGACCTTGACAAGCTCCTTGCGGCGGTCTTCGGTCAGCTGCGGGATAGCCATGCGGATCAGGTTGCCATCATTCATCGGTACGAGGCCGAGGTCAGACTGCAGAATGGCTTTTTCGATATCTTTCAGAAGGCCCTTGTCCCATGGCTGAACAACGAGCAAACGAGCTTCCGGTACAGTGACAGAAGCGACCTGAGTCACCGGAGTACGGCTGCCGTAATAGTCGACAAATACGCGATCGAGCAGGCTGGCATTCGCCTGACCTGTACGGATGCTGGTGAATTCATTCTTGAGCGCAACGATGGATTTATCCATCTTGTCAGACAGTTTCTTCAGTTCTTCTTCGTACATGATTATTTCCCTTCGATTAATGTGCCCAGGGTATCTCCCTTGCAGGCCTTGACAATGTTTCCAGGAACATCGATATTGAATACTTTGATCGGAATTTCATTATTCATGCAGAGGGTGATGGCCGTATTATCCATGACAGCCAGCTCTTTCTGCAGCACTTCACCATAGGTGAGATGCGTGAACATTTTTGCTTCGGGATGGAATTTTGGATCTGCATCGTACACACCATCGGTCTGCTTCTTCGCCATCAGCATGATATCAGCTTCGATTTCTGCACTGCGGAGAGCTGCCGTGGTATCCGTTGTGAAATAAGGATTGCCCGTACCTGCACCAAAAATCACGACTCTGCCCTTCTCAAGATGGCGGATCGCACGGCGGCGAATGTAAGGCTCTGCGACCTGCTGCATTTCGATGGCAGTCTGTACGCGGGTGGAGACGCCAAGTTTTTCGAGCGCATCCTGCAGAGCGACGGAATTGATGACGGTCGCAAGCATGCCCATGTAGTCAGCCGACGCACGGTCCATCCCGCCCTGGCTGCCCTTGAGCCCTCTCCAGATATTGCCGCCACCTACAACGACAGCGATCTCGATACCGGCATCGCTGGCTTCCTTGATTTCGCCGGCCAGTCGATATACGACCTCCGGATCGATACCGAAGCCTTTGTCGCTGGCCATCGCTTCGCCAGACAATTTCAGCATGACTCTCTTATACTTCTTGTTTTCTGTTGCCATTGTACACCCCCGTTAAAATCAGTGATACATCTCTATTATTATATAGTATTTCAGAAATAGCTGCCATAAGAATTTTGAGAGATGAGCCATGGAGACTACAGACGTTAGACTTTAGACATCTGACTTCTTTACTTCCGGTCTCCCATCCAATCCCTGAAAAAGGCCATAAAATAAGAGAACACCAAAGATGATGTTCTCTTATTCTTGTTTTATGGATTACTGATTCAGCTGTTTAGCGACTTCAGCAGCCAGATCGTCCTGTTTCTTTTCGATGCCTTCGCCGAGCTGGAAACGAGCAAAGCGAACAACTTCTGCATTCTTGGATTTCAGGAGTTTTGCAATGGTCAGATCGCCATCTTTAATGAATTCCTGATCTACGAGGCAGACTTCCTTGTAGTACTTGTTGATACGGCCAAGAACCATCTTTTCGATGATCTTTTCCGGTTTGCCTTCATTTCTAGCTTCGACAGCCAGAACTTCTTTTTCATGTTCGATTTCAGCCTGCGGTACCTGAGTGCGGTCGAGGTAGGAAGGATTTGCAGCAGCGACCTGCATAGCGACATCTTTGCCGAGTTCAGCGTCTGCGCCCTTCATTTCGACGAGAACGCCGATCTTGCCGCCGCCGTGAATGTAGCTATGGACAGTGCCTTCTGCACTTTCATAGCGAACAAAACGACGAACAGAAATGTTTTCGCCGATCTTAGCTACAGCTTCGGTGACCTGATCTTTGACAGCCTTGCCGTCCATATCAGAAGCAAGCAGAGCTTCTACGTCAGCCGGATTGACAGCGATGATCTGCTGTGCGATGCGAGCAGCCAGCGCTCTGAAGTCTTCATTGGAGCCTACGAAGTCGGTTTCGCAGTTGACTTCTACGATCGTGCCGACTTTGCCATCTGCGGAAATAGCGGAAACGACAGCACCTTCAGCAGCTACACGGCTTGCTTTCTTTGCAGCCTGAGACAGTCCCTTTTCACGGAGAATGTCTACTGCTTTTTCCATATCGCCTTCAGCTTCTACGAGTGCTTTTTTGCAGTCCATCATGCCTGCGCCAGTCTTTGTACGCAGATCTTTGACCATGCTAGCGGTAATTGCCATCTTTATGACCTCCATCATAAAACAGTAAGGTGTTTGTAAAAATTTCTCAAAAAAAGGAAATCCCCAGCCTGCGCAAAGCGCAGGCCGAATTTCCTATACAGCCATTATTCCTGTTCAGCAGCTTCTTCAGCCGGAGCTTCTTCAGCCGGAGCTTCTTCAGCTTCTGCTTCTTTAGCAGCTTCAGCTTCCTGCTGACCCTGACGGCCTTCGAGGACAGCGTCAGCCATCTTGGAAGCGAGCAGTCTTACAGCACGGATAGCATCATCGTTTGCCGGGATCGGGAAATCAACAACATCCGGGTCGCAGTTGGTATCAACGGTAGCAATAACCGGAATGTGCAGCTTGTGAGCTTCGGCAATAGCGATTTCTTCTTTCTTGGAGTCAATGATGAAGAGTGCGCCTGGGATCTTCTTCATGTCTTTGATGCCGCCCAGGTTCTTTTCCAGTTTTTCCAGTTCGCGTTTCATCAGGATGACTTCCTTCTTCGGATACTGGTCAGTGGTGCCTTCTTCAAACATTTTTTCCAGTTCTTTCAGACGAGCGATACGGGTCTGAATGGTACGGAAATTGGTGAGCATGCCGCCCAGCCAACGTTCATTGACATAGAACTGATTGCAGCGGGTAGCTTCTTCCTTCACGGAATTCTGAGCCTGTTTCTTGGTGCCGACGAAAAGGATCGGAGCGCCGGTAGCTGCGACTTCACGCAGGAAAGCGTATGCTTCTTCTACTTTCTTTACAGTCTTCTGCAGGTCGATGATGTAGATGCCGTTTCTTTCAGTGAAAATGAAACGTGCCATTTTCGGATTCCAACGACGGGTCTGATGACCAAAGTGAACGCCTGCTTCGAGTAACTGTTTCATGGATACAACTGCCATAATAAAAACCTCCTGTTTTTAACCTCTGTCTGCTTCCTCCCCTGCAGCCACTTCGGGAATGTGTGAAATGAAATTTTTCCCGCAAGCACAGATGCAGAGTCCGACAGACATGTGTACTCATGCGTTATTTATTCTATCAAAAGAAAAAGGGGAAAGCAAGGGGAAAAATATTTTTTATTGCAATAGTCTCAACTGGCAAGAAAAATGAAAAAGGGTTCAGGGTTAGCCCGAGGGACGTGCCGCCCTTTGATTACGTGCGAAAGAGGGGGAGCGGGTTCAACAGGTTCAGAGGGTTCAACGGGGGTGGTGCGGCGCATAAAAATCAGAAGAGCCGCGAAGGTTTGAAACTAGCGGTTTTCTCGTATCGCAAACCTAATCCCTAGCCACTAATCCCTAGCTACCAGTCACAAGTCACAAGTCACTAGTCACCAGTCATTCATACCTGCTTTCAAACTTCAGGACAAGGCTTCACGCGTATCGTCATTCCGAGCGAAGCCCTCGAATCTTTTTCGTTTGCGAATTGCCAATTTATATGAGAATATCGCTTAATGGGAAACACGGAAATAGGGAGTGGCTAGGGAAACACTGATTAAATCGTTGTCAGATTTTACTCTTGAATTTTTAGGCATAGCGAGGAATAACCTGACGCGAATAGCGAGCTATTTAAGGAAGGCTATGACGAAGCTATGCATAAAAATTCTTGTAGAATCTGACTCTGCGATTGAATCAGCGTTTCCCTAGGGCTTTGGCGCCTCGAGTGACTTGTGATTTACATGCCGCTTTCGAGCATCGCCCTATTTATACTTCGCGGCGCTTCTATTTTATGATGCGCCGCTCCACAACCCTGAACCCGCCAACCTGAACCCCGAACCCATAATACAAAAAAGACGCCGTGACATACGTCACAGCGTCATTTCTTTCAAGGCGAGCATTCAATAAGCCGAGTTCTGTCCCACTTTCGTGGTGATGATTATCTGTCTAGTCAGTCGATTGCTCGACTGCTCAAGCGACGCAACCCGGAAGGTCAGCGGGCAACCTCAACCCTTCCCTATTCGGTCTTGCTTCGGATGGGGTTTACCAAGCCAGCCGGTCTCCCGACTGCTGGTGCGCTCTTACCGCACCTTTCCACCCTTACCACTTGCGTGGCGGTTTCCTTTTCTATGGCACTTTCCCTAGGATCACTCCCGCCGGACGTTATCCGGCATCCTGCCCTGCGAAGCTCGGACTTTCCTCACGCCTTACGGCCCGCAATCATCTTTCCTGCTCGCGTGCTACAGTATAGCATGGAGACGAGATTTTTTCAAGAGAAAGATGAGAAAGGGTTCAAGGTTCAGGGTTCGGGGTTAACCCGTAGGGCGGCTTCGTCCACTGATTATGAATAAAATCTTTGCTCGAATGAGGAATTAGGAATGAAGGTGGCAGCTTCGCCGCGAATATATATTTTGCAGCGAAGCTGCCACCACAACCCTGAACCCATCAACCTGAACCCCGAACCCGTTTTTCTACATTTCCCTGAAAATATCCTCTGCCCTGCTGTCTTCGATGACCTCGATCTCCCAGCCATGCTCCGCGGCATACGTCCGAAGGCGTTTCGCCAAAGCCGGAACGATGACGCGCTCGGTGTAGAAATGACCGCCATCCGCGATGAGAAGGCCGAGGCGGGAAGCGTCCTGTGCTTCATGGTACTTGAGGTCGCCTGTCAGGTAAAGGTCCGCTCCCTTTGCCTTGGCAAGCGCAGCAAATTCACTTCCCGCGCCGCCCAGAACAGCCACGCGGGAAATGGTAGTATCAGAATCTCCTGCATAACGAAGGACGGGAATGCCGAGCTTCTCCTTTATATAAGAGAGCGCCTCTTTCCCGCTCATGGGCGCAGGCAGATTTCCGATCCGTCCCATGTACTCCTTGCACCCGTGGCTTTCCAGCGTATACACATCATAGGGAACATCTCCACAGATTTCCTGTACTTTCGAAAGGACAGAAGCGAGCAGGGCAGCGGGTACATTACATTCGAGCTTCGCCTCATCCGTCGCATCATCCTCATCATCCAAAAGATAGAAATGATTCACGGCATCCCCATAGAGTTCTGAAAGCGTATGTCGAAGCACCTTCGTAGTGACAGGCTTCACATAAAGTGCAAGCTTCCTCTCTTTCGCCTCCTGCTCAAAGACCAGCCCTTCCGTATCCGAAAGAGAGAGAGCTGCTGCCAGAGCATCATTCACGCCGCCTTTGGCTGTATCCAGATTCGTGTGAGCCGCAAAAGCCAGGATATCATGCTTCACGAGCTTCTCGATCACGCGCCCCTTGTACGTCCGAAGGTCGAGCTCGCGGATGGCCTTGAAAAGGAAGGGATGGTGGGAAATCACCATCTCAGCACCTTCACGGACGGCAAGATCCACATTCTCTTCCGTGAGGTCGAGGGAAATCAGCACCTTTGTGACCACGCGTCGAGG
This sequence comes from uncultured Dialister sp., assembly GCA_934178345.1. Lineage (GTDB taxonomy): Bacteria > Bacillota > Negativicutes > Veillonellales > Dialisteraceae > Dialister. The sequence continues at coordinate 57,577 of CAKPQG010000005.1, forward strand.
ATCCCCCACCTGCAGCCCCGGATGGTCCCATGACTCTGCAAGACTTTTCGGTGCCCACGACTCCATCCATCCGATCAGATCATTTCCTGTCACTTTCATAAATATCCCTCCAGTACCTTTACTTCTTCCAGTGCTTTTTCTCTGGACTTACGATGCCGCTCGCTCACCGAATCCTTTGCCCCTTCGATCACAAAACGCCGTCTCCGGATGAGCCGCTCGATATGCATCTTGAAAAGTGGATCCTCCCGATACGCCGCCGTCGCACCGATTTCTGCCTGCAGCATCGAAAGCTCCTCCATCTCGCCGTGACGGACGAGCATCAATTCATACAGCTGCCCGCCATCCAGTGAAAGCACCTCTTTTTCAATGCGGAAATGATGCCTGCCAAGAAACTGCCGGAGCTCCGCCACATGCCCCTGCGGCTGCAGCACCAGCCATGAGAGCGCCTGCGCCTTTCCCTCATTCTCCGCGAGAATATCCCGCATCAAAAGGCCGCCCATCCCGCAGATGGTGACACCGTCCACCTCTCCTTTGGCAAGCGGTGCAAGTCCTCCGCCCAGACGCAAACCGATCTGTCGTGAAAGCCCGGAAGAAATCACGTCCTCCCTGGCACGTGTGAGAGGGCCGTCATTCACATCGCAGGCGATGGCCCGCCTCACACGCCCCTCTTGCACAAGGTAAATGGGAAGGTAACCATGGTCTGTACCAATATCGGCCATACTCTCACAGACAGGCACCAGATCGGCCACCGCCTGCAATCGGTTCGTCAATTTCATAGTTGAATCCTTTCATAGAAGACTTGCCCTACAGGACTATCTCGCAGCCATACCATTTCTCTATCAAAAAAAACGTATCCAAATCACTGAAATCAGCACGGATACGTTCATTGTGGTGGGCCCACCAGGACTCGAACCTGGGACGGGGCGGTTATGAGCCGCCTGCTCTAACCAACTGAGCTATAGGCCCGCAATATCGACATATGTTATTTTAGCATAAATGGGATTATTTGTACATAAGTTTCCAACTTTTTTCTTTCCTCGATAAAATCTAGCAAATCTGGCTTTTCATCATTCGCCGTATAACCCTCTTCCGTGCAATTCCAACTCTATTTTCTAAAAGTTTTTGACGGATTTTTGACGAATTTGAAATCCCGTTACTTGGAGATGCAAGCATAAAGAGCGCCTCCCGCGATAGCAACCCACAGAATGCGCTGGCGGGTCTTTACTCTAACTTTCCTTTTTGCCTCTTGCTCTAATTCGGCCAAGGATTGATTGGCTCTCTCTAATGACTTCTGCGTCGCTTCGTTCAATGCCTTGGATTTCTGTATTTCTTTCTTCGGTTCTTCCAGCTGATTTGTTGGCTTTCTCTAATTGACTGTTGAGCATCTCTATTTGAATTTTCTGCTTGTTTAAGAGATTCTGCTTCGTTTCGCTGTTCTTTGCGAGCTGATTCAAGTTCGCTTCGAGTCTCGTCAGCTCGCTTTCCGACATCTGATACATCTCCTCGGCCTGCGAAGTAGAACCAGTCGAAAGCCACAAGGAGAGCACCAGCGGCAAGAAGAGCCATTTTCTTTGAGATTTCCACATTCTCCCTCCTAGTACCATTCACTCATGTCGTAATTCTCTCCACCAATGCTATAGCAATCGGTCCACTGCCAGCCCGCGAGAATGTTGCCCGGGTAGCTATCTCGGAAGCCGCACTCGCTCGCCCCGTACTGGGCGCACCAGTAGGGGACGTAGTCTGCAAGATCTTCCACACCGAATTGTCAATGTTGAACGCGTATTTCTTCCCGTTGTCCCAAAGATACCTGTCTTTATAGAGACTATCGAATTCGGAACGGACGAACGCCGTGAATCTCTCCATACCTGCTTCTTCGATGGTCTTACGTAAATCCTTTACGAAAGCGTCTCTATCCACCTCTTTGTAGGGTTTCTTTTTCTTATCTTCCTCGTATGTAGAAAGCCGTAAAAGGAGTTCTTTTACTCCCTCCTCATTGATATGTCCGTTCGTTGTCCACTTAGCCAATACTCGCTTAGAACGTCCCACTAGTCCCTTTCCCCTAGCGATATCTTGTCTCATTTCGTCAAAGTATGATCGAGCCACTTGGTCTACTTCCGAAAAATCACCTTTCTTCACCATAGGAGATTTAAGCGCTTGAATGAGTTTTGGATACTCCTTGAAAAGTCTTTCCCCTCTTACCAAAGGCGTGACTGTCCGCTCTTTTATCGGGATGTCTTTCTTTAAAACGTCCTTAACGTAGTAGTATTTAATTGCGATATTATTTTCCATTGCCGCAAGAGACTCTTCCCCATCGTAGAAGGAAAAGTTAATTTCGCCTACGTCAATACTATTCTTTTTGAGGAACTTTCTTGTCTCTTCGTATTTCTTGTGAAAAGTATCGCTATCCATCTTCGTCGGTTCTTCATAATTCACCACCGGCTTTCTCACGGTATAGGCATCTCTGGAAAAGACTTCGTTCGCCCTAGACTTCCGTGGGTTTATCATGTCCTTATCCCCGATCAGCGTGATCTCCCCAAAGTCCCCGAATGGGATATCCCTCTTCGTGATGGCGAGGGAAGGCATCGGGAGGCCGCCTAGCTTGATGGCTTCTCTCAATTTGCCAGCAGAAACATTGTGATAGACGACGAGGTCTTTGTCTGCAGCCGTCTGGTAATAGGTGGGATTTTCGCTTTTCAGCTTGACAAGATCCTCCTCATTTGCTACATTAGCAGCAGATAAAAGGTTATCGACTTTTTCTTTGGGAATGAGCCAATGGGGCTGCTCTGAAGAAATCCAGTCGATAGCCTTTTTTCTATTGGCATACTCAAGATTCCCTGCCTCTAGCTGCTTTTTAAACCACTCATACGATGGCTCTCCGGTTTTTCTATCCGTCTTCCCGTAAGTGCTTGTCATTCGTTTGACTTTATACCCGTCGCTCATGTGTTCCAATTCCATAGGAACCACGATGGTAGCTCCATTCTTATCTTTGAGCTCAAGCACGATCACCTTGCGCACTTCTCCGTTTTTTCCACTGTATGTGAAAAAGATCATCATCGGATCCGTAAGTGCACGTGGAATTTGTTTCATGATGTCCGGAGTGATATCCGTATGCTTGTCTACTAAAACTTTTTTCAAATCGGATACAAAAATTTCAACCGGCAGAACTTCAGCTCCTACAAGCCTCATCACAAGCGGAGTCCTCATGACTTGGATAGTATCTGTGGAAATCTTTCCTGCCATGAAACGGTCTACGCTATCTGCGAAGGATTTCTCATCTGCGTCCAGCTGCTGCTCGGCCATGCCCTTCTTTGTCAACTTGTCCGATAGAACGTTATGGGCATATTCTCCAGCCATTTGGTGATAGGCATTTTTCTTGACGATGCCAAGCGCATTTGGTAAACTATCTATGGTAATAGCGGAATTGTTCTGACTGGTCGTCCCTGCGTCTTTATACGAAAGGCTGCCAGCGGAATGTTCCGCTATTATCTTATCTATGGATTCTTTTTCCCCGGCCATACCCGTACAGAGGCGGATCTGGAGGAGGTAGACAAACTGCAGAGCTATCTGGAAAGAAATGCTCCCTATATCCCAAGCCTGAGCCAGCGCGGCATCCATACAGAAATCCACTTGGGTACTACAGAAACGAATCACCGGTTCTACAGCTATCGCATGAAACGGCAGGGGCGGAGCTGGTCCAGCGAAGGAATGGAGTACATGGTCTGGGTACTGACCGCCCGGAAGAATAAGACGCTTACGCAAGCCCTCTTGTACCATGCTAATGGGAAGAGCTACAAAAAAAGATGGATAGAGCCATGCACAAAGCCGTGGTGCGGGCAGAGCGCAGAATGAGAAACTATAGACCAGGATGCCTGGAAGGGCGTATAGGCGTTTATGGAGCTTCTTCCCCCATGGGAAGACTTGCCAGAGCGAGACAGAAATACTGATTAAACCGAAGCCACGGAGATAGTAATTACCGACAGTCAAATGAATTATCGAGGAAAACTTGACACTTACGGATTTTCGCTTTTCAGCTTGACAAGATCCTCCTCATTTGCTACATTAGGAGCAGATAAAAGGTTATCAACTTTTTCTTCGGGTATGAGCCAATTAGGGCTTCTCTGGAGAATTTCGTTGATAGCCTTTTTTCTATTGAGATAAAGCAAATTTCCTTCATCTAATTGACTGTTAAACCACTCATATGATGGGTTCTTCGACTTCTTTTTCGTCTTCCCATATGCGCTTGCAATTCGGTTGATTTCGTAATTTTTCTCGTAGTCACTTTTAGCTCAAACGGGACGACGATGGTTGCCCCATTGCTATCTTTGAGGTCTACCACCACTACGCGGCGCTCCTCTCCGTTCGGTCCTGTATAAGACTTAAAGATCATGATTGGATTTGTAAGCGCCCGCGGCAGCTGCTTCATGATCTCCGGTGTCATGTCTCCTGCATGCTTTCCGTTCAGGATTTTCTCAAGATCTGTCTTGGCGATTTCCACAGGAAGGACTTCAGCTCCGGTTAGTTCCAGCACGAGAGGCGTTGTCATCACGCGAACCATGGGCGACTTTTCTTTACCGGCAATGAAACAATCTACGCTGTCCACGAAAGATTTCTCATCTGCGTCCAGCTGCCGCTCGGCCATATCCTTCTTTGTCGACTTGCCCGATAGGACGTTATGGGCATATTCTCCAGCCATTTGGTGATAGGTTCTGCTCTCTTCGAAGTCGTTTACAACACTCGGCAGGACTTCTCCATTTTCCCCCCCGATTTTATTGGTAGTTTCTTTGACTTTTACCAGCCATCCCTATATACTATGAGTAAAGAGAACTCCCTCAGACTGTACCCCGTTTTTGGAATCGGGCCCCCCAGTCTGGGCGGGGTTCTTTTTTATTTCCGTAATGTCTCCATCATAGAAATACTTTCTCCCATTGGCCTCTTCTCTTACTACGATTCTTGCAAAGCATTCTTTTCCATCGAGCTTAATTTTCATCCCATAGTATCTGTATGAAACAGTGCTCTGATTTAGCTTTTGGACTCTGTCTGGATCTTTTGCATCTTCATACAGGAATACAGACTTGGCGATTAGCTCTTTTAGATTCGGTATGAGCTGCAGTGTGCTATTTTCAGCCGAATGCCTCACTAATTCTTTGGCAGCGCTGACCAGCATTCTAATGTATTCCCCATCCCTGTTTCTAATAACAGCAGGCTCGTCCCGCTTGCCGCCTGCTCTTGAGGCAGGGAATAGGGCTCTATACAATTCTTTCGCGGCTTTTCCGATTTCTTTGGCAGATGCCCCTCTGAATGTTGTTCTATTGCACTCTACAGGTTTGCTATGCAATAAATGAAAGAAAAAGTCGCACATGTAAAATGGACGAGGAAGGACATTCAGGCTCTGTGTGGAATCATCGTATCCCTGTCATCGACAGCACGCGAAAAAAGTGACCCTCTTTTCGAAAAAAGGGTCACTTCCATCACAAAGGCGCAGCAGGCTTTCGCAAGTATCCATGGAGGCATTCCCTGCAATCTGGCACCAGCGCATTTCACGGTTCATGTCGTACAAGTACGGCTAAACTTCGCTCTAGGGTTAGTCGTGGAGGCGAATCCTGCATGAGATCTTTTGACCTGCTGCATCTTTCTGTGATTTGTGTTTCTTACGCTCTCCGGCGGCTAGCACGCTTTCGAGTGGGAGAAAGGAAATCGGATCCGCCGCAAGCCCTCTCTGCTCTCCTTTCCTATAGGTTTGTGCACGAAGGAGTGCGGAGAAAGCTTTGGGCTCCCGGGAAGATTTTCCTCTCCGAGAAATACCATCGTAGAAATTCAAGATTTTACACGGTTTTCTTTTCATAAAATAAAAAATCTGAACATTCTACGATTGAGTTCGTGTTTCCTTAATTTCGCTCGGGATGATAGCCGGGGAGTGTGTTTGCGGGGACGCTAAGATCCAGATCATAGTCACTGAGCGGATCGATGTTGCTGGCGACCGCACGCTGGTAGTCTCCCATGGAGGCTCTGGACTGCATCGACTGATAATCTCCATATTCTGCCGCATCACAGTACCTTTCGATCGCTCTCACGCGGACATGAATTTCGTCCATCAGCTCGATGTAGCGGATTTCGTCCGGCTCGATGGTACCAAGGCCATTTTGTTTCGCGTAGGCACGCCATTGGATCATACTTTCATACTCTGCGACGAGGCGTGCATTCGTCATTATCCAAGGCTGCGTGCGGTTGTCAAACCAGTCTGGGCGTGCGGAGAGTTCATCCGGCGGCCATGGATCGAGCGTGCCTGCAAAGGCAGTGGGATTCGTGCCATCTGGGCTTTCGATCCGCTTCACGCCATACTTCTCGGCTTCTCGTTCGCTTTTTTTCTGTTTCTCGCTCTTTGGCTGGGACTGTTTCACCGGTTTCTTTTTGGCAGAAGAGCCGAGAACGCTTCCGATGGCTTTATCCGCTGCTTTGCCTGCGATGTCTCCCCAGCCAAATGCCTCTGCTTCTCCGACAAGGCCGAAAAACAGGGCAGCGGTGAGCCCGATAGCAAGAATGGATTTCTTTTTCATCATAACCGCCTCCTTTTGGACTATCACTATAACCGCATTATAACATAAGTATATAGGAATTCCAAACAAACCAGAATGACGATGCTAGGGAAACGCTGATTAAATCACAGAATCAGATTTCATATGGATTTTTATACATAGCGTCGTCGACATCCTCCTTAAATAGCTCGCTATTCGCGTCGAATGTCTCCTCGCTCTGTATAAAAATCCAAGAATGAAATCTGATAACGATTTAATCAGTGTTTCCCTAGAAAGCACACTCTCGCATATGAAAAGAGAAGCCTCACGGCTTCTCTTTTCGCTTGCTTATTATTTGACAACAATATTGACGATTCTCTTCGGTACGACGATGACTTTCACGATGGTCTTGCCTTCAGTGAATTTCTGGATTTCCGGAAGAGCCTGGGCTTTTTCGCCGATTTCTTCGCGCGCCATAGCGACCGGGACGGAGATTGTCGCGCGGACTTTGCCGTTGACCTGGACAGCGAGTTCGACTTCGTCGACGACGAGAGCAGATTCATCGCAGGCCGGCCAGGCAGCCAGGTGGATGCTTTCTTCCTTCTGCCCTGCACTCTGCCAGAGTTCTTCGGTCATGTGCGGAACGAATGGAGCAAGGAGGATGAGAAGGTTTCTGACGAGCTCGCCGGAAAGGCTTGCCTCGATGGTCTCATGCGCTTCAATGAAACGGTACATATCATTTACAAGTTCCATGATGGCAGAGATCGCGGTATTGAAAGCAAATTTTCCATCCAGATCTTCGGTGACTTTCTTGATGGTCTGGTGCAGTTTTCTTCTGAGAGCGAATTCCTCAGAGGAGAGTTTGCCTTTTTCTTCAGTCTGGATGTCTTTGTACTTGCCGACGATGTTCCAGACGCGTTTCAGGAAACGATAAGAACCTTCGACGCCCTGATCGGACCATTCGAGGTCTTTTTCCGGCGGAGCGGCGAAGAGGATGAAGAGGCGGGCGGTATCAGCGCCGTATTTCCCGACAATTTCTTCTGGGGAAACGACATTGCCGACGGATTTACTCATCTTGCCGCCATCTTTCAGGACCATGCCCTGACAGAGCAGGTTCGTGAATGGTTCCGGATAGTCGACCATGCCTTCATCCTGAAGGACTTTCATGAAGAAGCGGGAATACAGCAGGTGAAGAATCGCATGCTCGATGCCGCCGATGTACTGGTCGACCGGCATCCAGTAGTTTGCCTTATCTTTAGCGAATGGTTCTTCGGTATTGTGCGGATCGCAGTAACGCAGGAAGTACCAGGAAGAGTCGATGAAGGTATCCATCGTATCGGTTTCTCTCGTAGCATCCGCGCCGCACTGCGGGCATTTGCAATGGAGAAAAGCTTCACTGGTTTCGAGCGGAGAGGTCGCGCCAGCGACGAAGTTGACATCTTCCGGCAGCTTGACCGGGAGATCCTTTTCCGGCACAAGCACGTTGCCGCAGTGCGGGCAGTGAATGATCGGGATCGGGCAGCCCCAGTAGCGCTGGCGGGAAATCAGCCAGTCACGCAGACGGTAGTTTACTTTGCCTTCACCGATGCCCATGTCTTCGAATTTCTTGGTGATGGCTTCACGCGCTTCTCCAGATTTCAGGCCGTCGAATTCAGCGGAGTTCACAAGGACGCCGTCAGCATCGTAGGCTTTGTCCATCTCTTCGAGAGAAAGGGAGCCGGCCTTGTTCTGGACGACGAGTTTCATCGGGAGGCTGTATTTCTTGGCGAAATCCCAGTCGCGCTGGTCGTGGGTCGGTACGGCCATGACAGCGCCGGTGCCGTATTCGTAGAGGACGTAGTTCGCGATCCAGATCGGCACGCGCTCGCCAGTCAGCGGATGGATGGCATAGCTGCCGGTGAACATGCCGAGTTTCGGTGCATCTTCCGCGGTGCGGACGATGTCGTTTTCATTTCTCATCTTTTCGATGAATTCTTCGAGTTTTGCCTTTTCCGGGTTATTCGCGATGAGTTTTTCGACGAGCGGATGTTCCGGAGCGAGGACCATGTAGGTGACGCCGTAGACGGTATCGACACGGGTGGTATAGACCGGGATCTGATCATCCATGCCTTCGACTTTGAAGGAGAACTGCGTACCGGTGGAACGGCCGATCCAGTTTCTCTGCATGGTCTTTACGCGTTCCGGCCAGCCTGGCATGTGGTCAAGGTCAGCGAGGAGGCGATCAGCGTAGTCGGTGATCTTCAGGAACCACTGGGAGAGGTCTTTCTTGACGACTTCATTCTTGCAGCGCCAGCAGCGGCCTTCTTCGACCTGTTCGTTCGCCAGAACGGTGTGGCAGCTTTCGCACCAGTTGACTTTCGCTTCTTTCTTGTAAGCGAGGCCTCTCTTGTAGAAAATCTCGAAGAGTTTCTGGGTGTGCTTGTAGTAGTCTTCGCGGCAGGTCAGGACTTTTCTGTCCCAGTCATAGGACAGGCCGAGTTCTTTCTGCTGACGGGTCATGTTGTCGATGTTGGAATAGGTCCATTCCGCCGGCGGAATGCCGTGCTTGATCGCCGCATTTTCGGCTGGCATGCCGAAGGCATCGAAGCCCATCGGATGGATGACATTGAAGCCCTGCATCGTCTTGAAACGGGCAACGACGTCACCGATGGAGTAGTTTCTGACATGGCCCATGTGGAGGTTGCCAGACGGGTACGGGAACATTTCCAGTACATAGTATTTCTTTCTGTTCGGGTCAGAATGAGTTTCAAATGCTTTGGTGTCCTCCCAGATTTTCTGCCATTTCTTTTCGATCTGCTGAGGTACGTACTTTTCGTGCATAGTTTCACCTTCCAAATTTTTCGTTACTGTCGCCATTTTTGATAAAACAGTTCTTACTATTATAGAGCCTGCCGCGGGTAGCGTCAAATAGATTTTGGATTCTGAAAATGAGGTGTGAAGTTGCATCTGTAAGTGCTAAGGAAACGCTGATTAAGGAAGGCTTCAAAAGGGAAAGCCCTTTTCTTTTTCTAGTCTCGTGAAAACTTCGTCTTCAATAAAAAAGACAGCCTTTCGGCTGTCTTTTCACGCTCCAAGGATTCCCAGAATCTCTTCAAGGCTCTTTTTCCCAAAATATGTTTTTTCATCCATGATCAGGCAGGGAACGCTCATGATATTGTATTTTTTCTGCATATCCGGATAGTGCGCGAGATCATACACATCGACGGAGACGTTTTCGTTTTCCGCTGCGATGCGCTCGGCAGCAGCGACGAGGTCAGGGCACATGGTGCAGGAGAGAGAGACTGCGATTTCCATATGGACGGAACGTGAAATGGCTTTGATCCGCTGTTGGAGATCCCCCACATCCTGACCAGGGCCTGCCGCATTATAGAGTGCCAGAATAAAGGAATTAAATTCATGCCCACCGGGAACGCCGTGAAAACGGAGTCCGAGGTCCTTTCCTTCAGCGCTCTGGATAGAAATGGTGACGTCTGCATTTCCTGACCTCACCACTTCATAGGAAAGCGTATGCGAAAGGCTGGTAAGTTCCTTCACAAGGTTTTCGGCCTCGTCGGCTAGCAGGCTGTCATCGCGAGTGACCACGATATGAAGCGGACGCTCAAACCGAGCAAGGACGGGCGAGAGGGCTTCTCGCATCGCATCGTCCAGGAAAGCCCCGACGGCAGCTTTTGGCTGAGCCTTTTCTTCCTGCTGCGTCTTTTTCGCCGTGTACGTGCGGCGGATGCCCAGTCGACGGTACAGATTTCCCAGATATTTTTCCATGGATGTCGCAGCGATCGCGCCATCAGAAACAGCCGTCACGACCTGACGGAGCGGCTTCACGCAGATATCCCCCGCTGCGTATACGCCGGATACATTCGTCTGCTGTTCGCGATCCGTCACGACATAGCCCGCAGGATCCAGCTCGACCTGCCCTTTCAAAAGGCCGCTCTCCGGCGCATAGCCGACGAAGACGAAGACCCCGAAAAAATCATCCGTTCCGGCTTCGCAGGCAGTCTCTTCCCCGCTATCCCGATTTCTCAGGACGACGCGACGGATCGCGCTGTCTCCTTCCACCCGTGCGACTTCCGTGCGATAGGAAATCGTCACATCAGGGTGTTCTTTCAGCTCTTCAACCGCAGCCGTGGAAATCGAAAAATCCGCGCCGCGCACGATGACATGGACTTTCCGTGCGTACTTCGTGAGAAAAAGTGCTTCCTCGACCGCCGCATACCCACCGCCGATGACGAAGATGTCCTTTCCGGTGAAGAACTCGCCATCACAGGTCGCGCAGTAGGCGACACCGTGTCCGCGAAATTCTATTTCCCCGGTAAAGCCCGCGAGCCGTGGATGTGCGCCGGCTGCATAGATGAGACCCATCGCCTCGAAGTCTCCGCGGTCGGTGCGTACCACTTTCGTATCACCGGCGAGTGAAAGCCCTGTCACGTTCGCCGAAAGGAATTCCGCACCGAAGGCCTCGGCTTGGCGTACCATTTCACGGGTCAGCGCTTCGCCGTCTGTCTTGAAAATGCCCGGGTAATTCACCACCTCGGAGGTGATCGTGATCTGTCCGCCCATCTTTTCTTTCTCGATGACGAGGACATGAAAACGCGCTCTTGCCATATAAATAGCGGCGGAGAGCCCTGCCGGTCCTCCGCCTACTATTATGGCATCATATCTTTTTACCATGATGCCGCTCCTTTTTATAATTTGCCGACCAGATCAAAGGACGGTTTCAGCGTTTTTGCACCGGGCTGCCATTTAGCCGGGCAGACTTCATCGCCATGCTCATACACGAACTGAGCAGCTTCGACCTTGCGAAGCAGCTCGTCCGCATTGCGGCCGATGTTACCTGCGCTCACTTCGTACAGTACGACCTCACCTTTCGGATTGATGACGAAGGTACCTCTTTCTGTGAGGCCGGAGTCTTCGATGTAGATATCCAGCTCCTTGGACAGTTTGCCAGTCGGATCACCGATCATCGGGTACTCGACCTTGCTGACGGCCTGAGACGATTCATGCCATGCCTTGTGAACAAAGTGGGTATCGCAGGAAACGGAGTAAATTTCACATCCGATTCTCTGGAAGTCTGCATACTTGCCCTGCAGGTCTTCAAGCTCGGTCGGACACACAAAGGTGAAGTCTGCCGGATAGAAGAAGAGCACGCTCCACTTGCCGAGAAGATCCTTATCGGTTACTTCGATGAAATCGTTCTGCTGGAATGCATTCAGTTTGAATTCGCTGATTTTTTTACCGTTGAGAGACATTTGGGATTCCTCCTTATAAGAAATACTTTGTCGCGGAGGATTCATATCGAACCCTTGCGAAGCATATTTAACTTTCTGAATGTATTATAGCAGGTTCTTCGACAAATATCAATATGGTATTTTGAAAATTTTCGATTTTATACTTCCTGCGGTTTTAGGGAAACGCTGATTAAATCGCAGAGTCGGATTTCACATGGATTTTTATACATAGCTTCGTCATCATCTTCCTTAAATAGCTCGCTATTCGCGTCAGATGATTCCTCGCTCTGTATAAAAATCCAAGAATGAAATCTGACAACGATTTAATCAGTGTTTCCCTAACCCCCTCTCACCAGTGCTGCCTGCTTTCGTGCCTTCTCCAGTGCTTCGACAAACGTATCCCCGAAAAGCTCGTGGGTCACATAGTCCGGCTCGATGACCTCGACGATTTCTCTGGCTGCCCTCGTCTGAAACGGGTCATGGTGATCCAACGAGGAAATGTGCTTCATGATCACCTCATCCGTCAGTGTCTTTGGTACAATCCGAGGAAAATGTCGGATGTACGCCCCTGAGAGAGAACACGAAAGATGGATCCCTTTCACAAGCTTCTTCATATCTCCGAGGCTCTTTACCATCTTTTCGATATATCTTGCGGCCTCGCCTTCTGTTTGTAGATATGGATTTGTGATCATATAGTGCCCGCTGTCAAACATCAATCCCGTATGGGCGGCATCGTCCAGTCTTGTGAAAAAGTAATCCAGCTTTTCCGGCTCGAGCTTGTAAAGCCCCGGCCAGAAAATGTTTTCAAAAAGCACGCGGACACCATCCGGAATGATTTCTTTCACTTCCTGATAGAGCGATGCTGTACAGCGGAGGACCTCCCAGTCATCATGATGGAAATGCCACGTAAAAGCTTCCTCGGTCGCGCAGTCCTGTACATGCCAGACCAGGTACCTAGGCTTTTCTGCAAGCGCTGCCTGGATATTCTTGCGAATCACGGACACCCAGCCGTCTCTGTCAAGCGCGCCATAGACTTTCCTGCGCTGCTCTTTCTGTGGATACATCCTCTCCAGCCAGACCTGATTTCCCTCATAGAAATCAAGCCAGCATGGCCAGAATTTCAAATGCGCTCCGACCGTCACCTGTGTGAATGGATTCTCCTCTGCCTTCGTCCCATATACCAGACTTTCCACGCCATCAAGTCCCGCGTCTTTTACAAGCTTTTGGATCGTTTCTTCCCGATCCCCAGGCATGCGATAATAGCTGATCAGCTGTTTCATCGTAGATTTTCCTTTGACTCATATTTGATATAAAGAAGCACTGATTCAATGGCAAAATCTGCGTCTCCAGAATCAGTGTTTCCTTAAGAAATTATTTCTTATCGAAAAAGCTATTGTACGCATCTACTGCTGCCTGTGCTTTTTTTACAGCTTCATTTCTTGCGTTTATGATAGCATTCGCATCATTCGTCGCTCCATCGATATAGTGCTGGCAGGCCTTCACATACTGATCGACTTCTTCTGCATATTTCTGAAAGGCAGCTACCTCCTGGAGTCCTTTCTCCGGCGGCACAGGTGCTGGCGGGAGGATGGCATCCGGGGATGGATACGCCTCCGTCATCTGCGTCGCTTCCGGATCGACCTCCGGAGTCGTACTTGGCTCATCTGCAAAAACACATCCCATACCAAGAAGGGCGAAGCTCAAAATCAATGCACCCATTTTCTTTTTCATATCCATTCCTCCTAAGGAAACACATAAAAAGCCGCACGAAACCAAGATGGACTCCTCCATCCCGAGATCCTGCGGCCACTCTCTCGATGGCTTACGATCAGACTCTTTCTTTCAGGCGCTCTGACTTGGTTCCCTGCTCTCCCATGTCCCTGCGAAGGAACTGCCATGAGAGAACTCCCTATACAGCTGCGGAACAGTTCCGGAGTCTCACCGGATTCCCCTGTGAATTGATTTTATCAGGGAAGCATGGATTCCATCGTTGTCAGATTTTATTCTGCGATTGAATCAGCCTTCTCCTAACCTTCCCATAGCATATTCTTATTTTCTGCTAATGTCAAGGGGATCGCTGAGGTCATCTCAAAATCCGATGGATGAAGTATTTCCCCCAAAACGCCATCCTCCCACGAAAAAAGCAGAGCTTTCGCTCTGCTTTTCTTGTGCCTTATTCTGCTGCGATAAACATCGGGTACAGAGGCTGATCGCCCTCGTACATTTCAAAGGTGACATCCGGATAGGCTTTTTCGGCCTTCTCGATTTCCTTCTGGCAGTCTTCTTCCGAAAGATCCTTGCCGTAGTAAATGGTGACGATCTCGGTATCTTCATCAATGAGTTCACCAAGTACCTGCATGAAGCAGTCGGAAAGCTCCGGTACGGAGATGACTTCACAGCCTTTGACAAGCCCCATGAAGTCGTCCTTGTGAATGGTGGATTCACCAACGATGCTGTCACGTACAGCTGTCGTGATCATGCCGCTCCTGATGTCGGAAAGACGGTCGGTCATGGCATCGAGATTTTCCGCAATGGTGGCCTTGCCGTCAAAGACCATGGCTGCTGCCAGCCCTTCCATCGGGTTCGTGGATGGTACGATATGGACTTTTTCGCCAAGCATTTTCTTCAGCTGCTGCGCAGCAAGGATGATATTTTTATTATTCGGCAGGATAATATATTTCTCATACTGTCCATTTTCCATACCTGCCGAGAGCTCCTGCACGGATGGGTTCATGGACTGACCGCCGGAAACGACATCAGAGCCGGATTTCTCAAAAAGCTCTGTCCAGCCTTCCCCAGAAACGACAGTCAGAATCCCCAGCGGTTTCTTTTCCATTTTCTGCTGCTTTTCTTTATTTCTGTGGAATTGGTCGACCATGTTATCACACTTGATGTCATGGAGCGTTCCCCAGTCCGCTGCCATGTCCAGGACATGACCGGGACGCTGGGCGTGGATGTGGACCTTCACCAGATTATCGCCCGCAGCGACGATCATAGATTCCCCCCAGGAAGAAAGCTTCTGGCGGACTTCACGAGCGCTCACTTTGCATGGGCTGATGATGAATTCCGTGCAGTAGGGATACTCGATGGAGAAGGACTCTCCCTTTGCTTCCAGACGGCTGATGACCGGCTTCACATCGACTTCGATATCTTCGACTTTCCCGGTCAGACCATTCAGGCATCCCATCAGGAAGAAGATCAGTCCCTGACCACCGGCATCGACAACATTCGCATCTTTCAAAATCTGCAGCTGCTCGGGTGTCTTAGCGAGTGCTTCTTCTCCCGCATCGATAGAGGCTTCCAGAATTTTGCTGAAATCCGTTTCCACGCGGTATACATCATGCGTTCCTTTGGCAATGCCGCGAGCCACGGAAAGAATGGTGCCTTCCACCGGCTTGGTAACGGCACGGTACGCATACAGGATGCCATACTGGAAAGCCTTGCTCATCTGTCCGCAGGAGGCGGTCTTCTTGCCATGCAGGCCACGGCTGATGCCGTGAATGATCTGCGAAAGGATGACACCGGAATTTCCGCGTGCCCCCATAATAGCGCCGGCAGAGGCTTTCTCGGCGATGATGCCGACCGGCTCTTTCGGGCTGACTTCCGCGATCATGCTGTACATAGACTTCAGGGTATTCAGCATGTTATTTCCCGTATCACCATCCGGCACAGGGAAGACATTCAGCTGATTGATAATTTCATATTTCTTCTGGAAAAGCTGATACGCTCCCACCAGCATATTTTTGAAACAATTCCCATCAATAACGGTATACATCATTCTCTCCCCCATTTATTTGGCTCTTTCGAAAATGAATCCAGTAAGACCAGGTCCCAGATAGGCTGTCAGGACCGGTGTCGCCGTCGTGAGCGTAATGTCCATGTCCGGATACATTTCCTTCGCTTTGTCATAGAGCACCTTCGCTCCGGCTTCATTTTCGATATGGACGATACCGAGCCTCTTGAGCGGCTCCTGTTTTTTCAGATAATCGATCATGAGCGCATTTGCTTTTTTGGTCGTGCGTACCTTCCCCAAAGCATCTACTTCATTGTTTTCATTCAGGTAAATCACCGGCTTGATCTTGAGAATGCTTCCGATGAGGCCGGCAGCCTTCCCGATGCGTCCTCCGCGCTTCAGATAGTCGATGGTATCAAGTGCGACGGTGAGTCCCGTCCGCATCGAGGCTTCTTCGAGCGCTTTCGCGATTTCCTCATACGAAAGACCCTTCTCGATCATCTCCAGACCATCCTTGAGCAGATGGATCATGCCGATCGCCGTCGTTCTCGTATTGATGACCGTGATATTCTTGCGTCCCGACTGTCGGGCAGCCAAAAGCGCCCCGTTGTACGTGCCGCTGATGGTGGAGCAAAGACAGAGCACGATGATCGGGTCTTCGGCAGGAATATCAGAGAACATCTTCAGAAAATCACCGGTACTGGGCTGGCTCGTAGGGACCGATTTCTTCGTCGCTTCGGAATAATCGATGACAGCCTTGATGGTTGCCTCGCTTTCCGGTACGTAATTCTCTCCCATTTCAATGGTCAGGGAAATACAGTGTACATTCGGGTGAAGGGCTAGAAAATCTGCACCGACGCCGGAGGTACTGTCCAGAATCAAATGAATCATAGCAGTATGTTCCTTCCTATTGTTATTATGTTAGCAGTTAAGAGCTGGCATCCTGTGTAAGATGCATCATGAGCGAAATGACATATTACTCTCTGTGTCTACGCAAGGTCACAATGCATTTCTCATATCAAGCACATCCATGCCAGCCAACTGCATGGACGCACTGAAACGCATTACGCTTTTTTCTCTTTGGCTGCTTTTCTTTCCGCCTGACGTTCCTTGAATTCCTTCAGGAGCTGCTGATAATCATCATCATCGTAGCCATTGGTCGCAAGCATATATTCATGCAGCTTCTTTCTCTGTTTTGCTACGTTCAGCGCAGACAGCTCAAAAGGATCGAGGGAAATTCTTGCCAGCATTTCACCGGTCGAAGAATAGCCGACGATGCCTTCACCAAGGATGTCCACCAGCTTCTGCTTCTTCACTTCTTCACAGAAGGTATGGAAAAACTTATCTGCTTCCTTCGCCATACTGTCGCGAAGACGCTTGTACTCTTCGCCTTTGTCTGCAGGAATTTTGAAACCGTCAATCATGACATATTTTTCTGGTAAATTAAACATTTTATCACCTATTCGATTTTATAATTATCCACTGTATTTAACTATATCGCCCAAGCCGGTTTTGGTCAAGTTTTTTGCACCATTTTATACTGATATTCTCAAGGAAATCAGTGCATTTTCAAGGAACCCCGCAATAGTATATCTAAACATTTTTTATGTTTGATTTTAAATGAGAATCTGCCTGTAAAACGGAAGGGTACGTTTGAAAAAGGCTGAATTGGGAGAGGTGACAGATGAACCTCTTCCTACCAGCAAAAAGCCGCCTGGACTCAAAGACCGGGCGGCTTTTCTAAATTCGATTATTCTACAATCAGATTTTCCTTTTCTTCTTTGGGGAAGACGAGGTTCAGAATGACAGCGACAACGAAAACCACAGCCACACAGTTTTCTGCAAAAACACTGCGGAAGAGTTCCGGGAAGATATGGAAAATCTGCGGGGTCTGTGTGAAACCGAGACCAATGCTGAGAGAGAGGGCAGCGATGCTCATATTTCTCTGCGAGTAGCCGCATTCTCCGAGCATACGGACACCGGAGACGACGATAGAGCCGAACATCATGAGCGTGCAGCCACCGAGAACAGCATCCGGAAGAGACGCCAGAATGACGCCGAGGCCGGGGATGATGCCAGCCAGAATCATAAGTGCCGCACCGCAGCCAATAGCCTTACGGTTTACGACCTTGGTCATAGCGACAAGACCGACATTCTGGCTGAAGGATGTGATCGGCATGCAGCCGAAAAGGGAAGACAGCGAGCTCACGAAGCCATCGACTGCGATGGAGCCGGAGACTTCACGGCTCGTCGCCTGACGGCCGTATCCCATCATGGCAAGAGCACTGGTATCCCCTAGCGTTTCTGTTGCCGAGACGAGGAAAATCAGGAAGAAGGAGAAAATAGCATCTCCATGGAATTCCAAAGAAATCGGCATGATCCCGGGAAGGGAAATGAGCGGGACTTCCGTCAGACGAGACAGATCGACCATGCCGAAGCAGTACGCAGCGATATAGCCAACGACAAGCCCGAAGAGGACGGAAAGCTGCTTATAGAAGGAGTGCGCTTTGAGATTCCACGCAAGGCAAGCAACGAGCGTGATGGTGCCGACGATCAGGTAATTCTGGGCGCCAAAATTGGGATTACCAAAGCCGCCGCCAAAAGAATTGGCCCCGATGGGAAGCAGGGAGAAACCGATGGCCGTCACGACGGACGCAGACACGATCGGCGGGATAAATTTCCTCCACCAGGAGGCGCCAAGGCCAAGGATGCCTTCCAATATACCGCCGATGAGCGCAGCACCAAGGACTGCACCATAGCCATACTTGGTACCGATGATGCAGGCCACGGAAACGAAGGTGAAGCTGATTCCCATGATGATCGGCAGACCGCTGCCAAATCGCCAGATAGGGAAGAGCTGGAGAAGAGAACCGATGCCGGCTACGATCATCGCAGACTGCACGAGTGCAGCCGACTCCGCCGGATCCATTTTGACAGCACCGGCAACGATGAGGATCGGTGCGATATTGGCCACGAACATGGCAAGTACATGCTGCAGTCCGAAAGGAACCGCTTTTCTGATTGTGATTTTCCCATTGGGTTCATAAATCGGATCTTTTTCCACAATACACTCCTAACTGTAATAAATATTGGAATCCCTACATAAATTCACTGCTTTGCCTCTTCGCACATTATCTAAAAGTAATAGAGCCTGTTTCTGCATCCATCTTTTCGATAATAGCCAACGATTTCACATCGACACCGGATGCACGGAGCTCATCACCGCCGCCCTGAAATCCTTTCTCGATACAGATACCGACACCTTCTACGATACCGCCGGCCTGTTTGACAAGGTCGATCAGCCCCTGCACAGCGCAGCCGTTTGCCAGAAAATCATCCATGATGAGGATGTGTTCGCCGGCATTCAGATATTTCTTGGAGGCTACGACATGATTCACTTTATTGTGCGTGAAGGACTTCACTTCGGTCGCATAGACATCCTTATCCATATTGCTGCCTGCCGACTTTTTAGCAAAGAGGACCGGAACGCCGAAATATACTGCAGTAAGACAGGCAATGCCGATACCGGACGCTTCGATGGTCAGGATCTTATCCACCTGGCGGTCACCAAAAAGTTTCTTGAACTCCTTCCCCAGTTCGCTGATGAAAGGGACATCGATCTGATGGTTCAGAAAGCTGTCGACCTTGAGTACATTTCCCGCTTTGATGACGCCGTCTTTCATAATTTTCTTCTGCAGTAAATTGAGCTCGCCCACGATACTCCTCCTCATTTCACTCACGGTCTGCCAAGCTGAACCGTGCTGACAAAAATATTTTACCTATTTTATCACGTTCCTTTACGCAGTGCAAAATATAACGCAAAAAACGAGCCGGAAAGGCTCGTTTGGGAGTGAGGTTTGAAAGCAGGGATGAGTAACCAGGGACTAAGTGTCTCAAGTGACTTGTGACTTGTGACTTGTGACTAGTGAGTAAATACCACCTTCAGGCATTGCCACTATTTATACTCTGCGGCGCTTCTTATTTGTAGGCGCCGCCCCACGGGTTAAATGAGGGAAACGCTCAGAAGAAGACCTCTGTCACGCCCGCGCCCCCATTTCTATAGTCAGCTTCATGAAATTCTTTTACGAAATTCAGCGTACGAAGATACTCCTGAATCCCCTGACGCAGTGCGCCGGTCCCTTTGCCATGAATAATCTGCACCGGCGAAACGCCTGCCATGAAACATTCATTCAGGAAACGGTCCACTTCAGGAACGGCCTCATCGACTGTTTTCCCGATGACATTGAGTGTGGTATGAACGGTACGAACACTCGCCGCACCCCGGGTAGCAAACGGACGACTGACCGGCTTCCTGGCCTTCTTCACCGGTTTCTTCGTCTCGAAGCAATGCTCGGGAGTCACAGTGACATGCATCAGACCGCAGGCGATGGTGATTTTATTTCCCGACACTTTGGTGATGGTGCCATCACTGTCCAGCGTATCGATATAGACATAGGTGCCTTTTTTGATCTGCTCTTTGGGAAGCGGATTTCTTCGGTTTTCTCTTCCGGGGAGCGCCATGGCATCGATCGCACCACGCACTTTGGAAACATGCTGCTGGAGATCATCCTTTGCCATCGCTGAGGCCTTTTTCTTGAGATCTTTGATGATGGCTTCCGACTGATTTCTAAGATCTCTTTTGATGGACTCCGCTTCTTGTCTGGTTTTCTCCAAGATCTGGTCTTTCTTTTTATAGAAAGCATCCGTCTCTGTCTTGAGTTCGTTCCGCAGTTCCTCAGCCTTCTTCAGCTGGGCTTCCACTTCTTCTTTTTCATGCGCGACTTCCCGCGTCTGGCGGTTCAGCCTCGCCATGACTTCCTCCATATTATGAAGCGGAGAGCCTTCTTTCAGCTCTCTGGCGCGCGAGAGGACAAGGGCCGGCATACCAAGTCGCTTGCAGATGCTGAAAGCATTGCTGTTCCCCGCAACGCCGATGATAAGGTGGTAGGTCGGCGTCAGTGTCTCTTCGTCAAACTCTACGAATGCATTTTCGATGCCGCGCGTCTCGTAAGCAAGTTTTTTCATTTCACTGAAATGGGACGTAATGATAGCGGGTACGCCCTGCATCTGCAGATACTCGGTGACGGACTGTGCAAGCGCGGCCCCTTCTACAGGGTCTGTGCCTGAACCCAGTTCATCGAGAAGCACAAGATCTTCTGTCCCCACATGAGAAAGAAAAGCCGTGAGCTGCGTGATGTAGGAAGAAAAGGTCGAAAGATTGTACTGGATGCTCTGCTCGTCGCCGATAATGGCATAGATATTTTTATAGATCGGAAGCATCGAGCCCTCAGCCGCCGGAATAAAGAGACCGGACTGATTCATGAGTGATAGAAGCCCCGCTGTCTTGATCGCGATGGTTTTACCGCCCGCATTCGATCCTGTAATGATGAGGATCTGGAAATCCATCCCCAGCGTCAAGGATATCGGTACCACTTTATCTGCCGGAATGAGCGGGTGACGGGCACGGCGAAGGTCGAGCGCATGGGCGGAGTGGATGGCTTTCACCCCCTGCATGGAGAGAGCCAATTTCGCACGCGCAAAAATAAACTCCAACTCGGTCGCAAGGTGGCAGTTGTTCTTCGTGACCTCCCGTGTCTTCTTCACCTGCTCGGTAAGTGCGCGGAGGATTTCCTGCACTTCCTGCTTTTCTGAAGCTGTGAGTTCGGCGAGATCGTTATTCAAGCGCACCGAGACCATCGGCTCCATGAAAAGCGTCTGCCCGGTGGATGAACGGTCATGCACGATCCCTTCAAATTTATACCGGTATTCTTCCTTGACTGGTACGACATAGCGGCCATTTCTCTGCGTCACGATGGCGTCCTGAAAATAGGAGGACTGATCCTTATCCTGGATGATCTGCTGGATCGTCTTGCGGATCCGATTCTTAATCATTTCCTTCTCCGTGCGGATGCGGGAAAGACGCGGGGAGGCGCGGTCACTGACCTCGCCATGCTCATCGAAGACCTGATGGATCCTTGCAATCAGCTGTTCCTGCGGAATGATGAGCGAAGCAAGCTCTTCGAGCGCGGGATAGACCAGATGACGCTCGCCTTCGAAATAGTGATGCATCTTCTTATACGTTTCGAGCGTTGCTGCGAGATCAATGAATTCCTTCGCCATCAGGATCATGTCTTTCCCAGCCTTTTCCAGTGTCTCGGTGATGTCATGCGTCTCCCCCAAAGGGGTCGTGATCTCGCGCTCCAGAAGAATCGATGCTTCTTCTGTTTCCGTGAGCTTTTTCTCTATGATTTCCGGCTCCACGGACGGCATGAGCGTCCGTGCCATGGCTTTGGAAAGCTGCGAGGGGGCGAGCTCTGCGAGCTTTTCGCGAATCTTGTCGAACTCCAGTGTTTCCAGTACATCTTGTTTCATTTATAAAACTCCTCTAAAGAAGTGACCACGGGTGACATCGTCTCCCCTGCCTGCTCCGGTGGCCTCTTTCCGGCCGCTCAGTATATCGCAGGCATCCTTACAAAGCGAGAGGATGCTGCCTTCATTTCCGCGAACGTCCAATGTCAGCGCAGAAAGGCCTGCTTTTTTCAATTCATCAAAGTACGGACGCATATCCAGAACATGACAGTTCGCGATATGCATATGGCACCATTCATCGGTATGGATAGGGAAGCGCCGTCCTTCCCCATCCTTCAGGGCAAAGCGCCCCCGCATGCAGTACATAGGGCAGTGCTTTTTATCCTTATCTCCCATCACCGCATTGATCGCGCAGTACTCGGAAATCATCATCTCCGTCCGTCCATAGACATAGGCCCCGAGCGGTATATCCGATCCTTTCGCAATATAACGGATCTGCGGGATCGTCAGCTCCTGTGAAAGGAAACAGCCTGAAAAGCCAAGATTTTCGATTTCTTTTTCAGCTTCTCTATTGAAAATATTCATAGACGGTCCTGCCCAGACAGCAAGGCTTTCCTCCCCCTTCACCCATTCGATGGCTCCGGCATATTCCAGCACCACGCCATCGGGAAGGAGCGTCAAAAGCTTTCGCAGCTGCGCCTGCGCTCTGGCCTGATATTTTTCTCGCACCACGCGCGGCGTGGGGAAGAGGATCTCTGCCCCCGCCTCGTGGCAAAGACGCACCGCCTCCTCATAGTCTTTCCATGAAATCGGTCGATGCGAGAAGGATTCGCCACCAAAAATCACCTGACGTACACCGGCCGCCAGCGCCTCTTTCACATGAAAAAGAAGCGTCGTCCTGACCGTCACATGCGCCCCCTCCTCAGAAGGAACCCTCAAAAAAGCAGGCGCCATCGAGGCAGGGAGTGGGCGCGGGATGCCAGCCTCATGTGCCTCTATGCGCTTTTTCCAAAGGGACTCTACCGCCTCCTGCCGCAGATGGTTCAGAATGCTTTTCGGCACCATGCATCCAGCATTGGATACCGATATGTCAGCCAGCGTGAACCATGTATTGCCAAGTCGGCCCATCTGCTTTATGATCTCTTCCTCAGTCGTCACATGGGCTTTGGCTTTTTCCATGAGGACATCGGACAGAACCGTCACCGCATGCCCCTTATCATCGGCAGCAGTCAAAGACAGCGCTTCCCCGGGAGCCGCCGACAGGGAGAGATAGAGAGGGATCTTCCCCTCCAGATCCTTCATCGCAAGTGACTTCTTCGGTATTTTCACATTCCAGTAGACATGTGCACGCGCGAGAGGGCGCTTTTCGAAAAGAGCGCGATATTTTCCTTTTTTCAGAGAAGACAGCTGTTCTACAGGAATAAAGGCGATTGTTCTTTCTTCTGTCTCATAGGAAATACCTGTCACATCCGCAAGACGCCTATCTGCCTCTGTTTTAAAGACAAAGGCAGCGCGCCCGATGCTTTCTACGCGTCCTGCCTCGACGCCGTGATTTCCCGGCGCGTACTCCGTGATCATAGACGGCCCTGCGGTATCATCCGGATATGCCGTCGTATAACCGCGGTTGAATTCCTCTTCCAAATCGAGCTTCAACGGCTCGGTATCGATCAGAAGATGCTGCTTCGCTGCATCGATCGCTTTTCGATACGCTAAAACGGTATTATAGACGTACTCTGGACTCTTCATGCGACCTTCTACCTTGAGAGAGGCCACATGGGCTGCCAAGAGGTCAGGAATCCGAGGAAGTCCCATCATATCCTTGAGACTCAGGATGTACTTCCCTTTCCCCTGCGCAAGAGGACGGCCCGCATCATCCACCAGCTCATAGGGCATGCGGCAAGGCTGCGCACAGGAACCGCGGTTTCCGCTGCGCCCGCCGATGAAGCTGCTCATGAGACACTGCCCCGAGTAGCACACGCAGAGCGCGCCATGGACAAAAACTTCGATTTCCACATCCGTTTGGTCGGTGATTTCCTTGATTTCCGCCAGAGAAAGCTCACGCGAAAGCACCACGCGCTGGAATCCATGATCCCCCAGAAAACGAACGCCATCCAGATTTGAAACCGTCATCTGTGTGCTGGCATGAAGCGGGATGTGCGGAGCGATCTTCCTAGCCATGGAAACAACACCGAAATCCTGCACCAGCAGTCCGTCAATCGGGATCGTCCCTAAAAACTGTAGATACTCTGCGAGATCTTTATTTTCCATGTCGCTGATCAGTGTATTCAGCGTCACATACACCGAGGCACCTTTCCCATGCGCCATACGGACGGCCTCTTTCATCTCCTCATCAGAGAAATTGCCCGCAAATTTTCGTGCGCTGAAGCGTTTCCCACCAAGATACACAGCATCCGCGCCTGCATCAAGCGCAGCGATGAGATGCGCCGGAGATCCGGCTGGTGCTAAAAGTTCCATGATAGTTCTCCTTTGAAAAGTAACTGGTGACTGGTGACTGGTGACTAGTGACTTGGGACTTGGGAATAGAAATCGCAAAGTCTCCCTTCCCGAGGGAAAGAGGCTTTGTGATAGGCGCAGCATTTCTGCTAAGAGCGTTTCACCCCAGCTCTCTCCCCATGAATAAACTCGTCTTATTGTATACTAATAGCCGAATAGTTTCAATGATAAGCAAAAAGGCGGTCAATGACAAGTGTTTTTTCTGCCTAATCCCCCATATTAAAACCGCCAAGCGGACAAATGCCGCTTGGCGGTTCAAGTACTCCAAGTCACCAGTCACCAGCAACCTATTTCACTTCAGCTTCGTAACGGGCAAGAGTGAAGCAAAGATCAGACAGACGATTCAGGTAGCGGATATCTACTTCATGTACCTCTTCCTCTTCCGAAAGACGCCACATATCACGTTCTGCGCGGCGAACGACAGTGCGTGCCACATCAAGGAAGCTGGAGCTCTGGGTATCCCCCGGCACCAGGAAATGATCAAGCGGTGCCAGCTCATCTGTATAGGTATCGATGATCTGTTCCAGCTTCGTCACATGATCCGGCGTGATGTTCGCTTCTTTACCGACGCTCGCTACATCCGCCATCAAAAGCCACAGTTCTTTCTGCAGCGCATAGATCGTTTTCTTGACATTATCATGGGTCGCAAAAGCACGCGCCTCGCCCAATACAGAATCCACTTCATCGATGGTGCCATAGGTTTCTACACGCTGACATCCTTTCGATACACGTTCTCCCGTGTAGAGAGAGGTCTTACCCTTGTCACCCGTTCTTGTATATACCTTTGCCATTTGAATCCTCCTTATTATTAAATGAGAGAATTATGAAAATACAGGCTTTCCTGATTCCATTATATCGCATGCCGGAGAAGGGTTCAAGGTTCAGAGGAATGCGACATCAAAGTTTCCTTAGCACATCTTAATAAAAAGAGCAGCTGACACATCAGCTGCTCTTTTGTAGTGTTTCTCACATCGCATCATAGATATCTGCGACTGCATCATATTCATCATCTGTCGGAGGAACGTATTCTGCTTCTCCATTTTCATCGGTATCGATGCGCGCCAGAATGATATCCGGCTCTTCTTCATCATCTTCCGATGTCGGAATGGAGACCAGGACGGCGAATTCTTTTCCCTGGAAAGGAATGACCACGTCCTGTGCATAATCTCTTTCATCACCATCCGGACCGGTAATGGTGATAATGATCGCTTCTTCTTTTTTCTCTGCCATAGGCTTATCCTCTGTTTTTAAAAGCCAGGTGCTGGAGATAGCCCTCCAGGATCACCACGGCGGCCATTTTATCGATGACTTTTTTACGCTTCTTGCGGCTGACATCCGCGGCGATGAGCTGCTTCTGCGCCATCACCGTTGTCAGACGTTCATCCCAGAAGTGATAAGGAATATCGGGGAAAGCAGCCGCGAGCTCAGCAGCGAATTCCTCTGTCCGCTCAGCACGCATGCCTTTCGTACCATTCATATTGAGCGGCATGCCAAGGACAAATTCCTCGACCTTGTATTCATCCGTCAGCTGACGAAGCCGTGCAAAATCTTTTTCCCTCGTCGTATGACGGATGGTTTCCAGTCCCTGCGCCGTCCAGCCGAAAAGATCACTCACCGCGACGCCGATGGTCTGGGATCCTACATCAAGACTCATAATCCGCATATCAGAGTCCTTTGTGCTTGACATAGAAACGAACCAGCTCTTCCACCAGTTCATCTCTTTCGATGCCGGAGATCAGACGCCTTGCATCATGACGGCTGGTGATATAGGTCGGTTCGCCAGAAACCAGGTATCCCACCAGCTGCACGGTCGGATTGTGTCCGGCTTCTTTCAAAGCACTGTACACTTCCTGCAGGATCATGGCAGCCTGGCGATTCTCACCTTCATCGACATTCGTATTGAATAAAATCGTTTCATCAGAAACTGACATGGGTATACCTCCTTTGACAGTTCAGCACACGAGAAATGAGGAAGAAAAAGGTTTAACGGGTTCAATGGGTTCTCCGCTTGGGGTGGGTACTGTATTCGCACTCACGCTTAAGGAAACGCTGATTAAAATTCGACAGCGCTTTCATTATGTATGCGCCGCACCTTTGCATCCGAAGAACCTATAGAACCCAGTTGCGCCTGTTTCGTTATTGAAACAAACGGAAACTTCATCAACCTGAACCCGATTTATTTTATCATTTCTGCGATAGCTTTCACGCCTTCAGCGATGGATTCATTGATCTTGGACGGATCCTTGCCGCCTGCCTGTGCGACAGCCGGCTTGCCGCCGCCACCGCCGCAGCAGATCTTAGCAGCTTTGGAAATGACTTTGCCCATATGGACACCCGCCTTGATGGCTTCTGGAGAAGCCATACCGACGAGGTTTACTTTATCTCCGCAGACTGCGCCGAGCAGGAAGCATCCGCCAGAGAGCTTTGCTTTCGCTACGTCAGCTGCTTTTCTGAGTTCATCCATATTTCCCGCATGAACGATGGCGCCAAAGAACGGGATGCCATTCTTTTCCTGTACATCTTTCATCAGATCGCCCAGTTCATTCTTGGCCTGCTGCTGTTTCAGGCTGTCGAGCTCACGCTCCAGCTCTTTCATCTGTGCCAGCGTCTTTTCGATCTTTTCAGCCAGCTGTTCCGGTTTGCCTTTCAAGAGGGCGGCAGCCTCACGGAGAAGCGCTCTATCCTTCTTCATGTCTTCATAGGCTGCTTTGCCGGTGACGGCTTCGATACGGCGGATGCCAGAGCCGATGCCGCCTTCGGAAAGCAGACGGAAGGAGCCGATTTCCCCGACATTCTTCACATGGCTGCCACCACAGAGTTCCTTGCTGTAGCCAGGAATGCTGACGACACGGACAACATCACCATATTTTTCACCAAAGAGTGCCATAGCACCGGATTTCTTAGCTTCTTCGATCGGCATTTCGCAGATATCGACAGGTGTCGCTTTGAGGATTTCTTCATTGACGATCTGTTCGACGGCAGCAAGCTGCTTCTCAGAAAGCGGTTCCGGCCAGGTAAAGTCGAAACGAAGACGATCTGGAAGGACAAGAGAGCCGGCCTGATTGACCTGATCGCCAAGTACGCGGCGGAGTGCGGCCTGCAGCATGTGTGTGCCCGTATGGTTTCTCGCGATGTCTTCTCTTCTGACGCGGTCGACGGTGACAGTGACCGTTTCCCCTTCGCGGATGATGCCTTCAGAAACGGTACCGATGACATAGACGATACCATCTGGCAGCTTCTTCGTATCTTCAACCTGAATGGTCCCCTCTTCGCCGACGATGGTGCCGGAATCGCCGATCTGTCCGCCGCCTTCTGCATGGAACGGATTGTTCTGAAGGACTACGGTGACTTCGGTGCCGTCTGCGGCAGAAATGATTTCCTTGCCATCCTGCCCAAGGAGAAGCAGTGTCGTTTCTCCATCTTTGTCTTCGGTGGTGAGCGCTTTCGCATCCAGCTTTGTGGTATCCGGTGTAGCGACTTTCGCAGAGACTTTCGCACGCGCGGCTCTTGCTCTTTCCTTCTGCTCGGCCATAGCCGCTTCGAAGCCTTTCTCATCGATGGTGACGCCCTGTTCCTTGGCGATTTCATCAGTCAGTTCCCACGGGAAACCATAGGTATCATAGAGCTTGAAAACCTGATCGCCGGAAAGAATGGTCTGCTGCTTTTTCTTCGTATCTTCCAGCATTTCGGACAGCAAATCGCAGCCTGCATTCAGCGTGGTATGGAAGCGTTCTTCTTCGACGCCGGCTACTTTCTTGATGAAAGCCTGCTTGTCAACAAGTTCCGGATAGGCCGGCTTCATCATCTGGATGACGACATCGATCATCTGCCCCATGAAGGCATCCTGAATGCCGAGAAGCTTGCCAAAACGAACGGCACGGCGCAGCACGCGGCGGAGGACATAGCCTCTACCTTCATTCGACGGAAGGATGCCGTCAGCGATCATATTCGTGATGGCACGCGCATGGTCGGAAATGACTTTCAGTGCCACATCGCCCTCGGCGCTCTGTCCGTAAGATACGCCGGAGAGCTTCGAAGCTTCTTCAATGATCGGGAAAAACAGGTCGGTTTCGAAGTTGTTCTTTTTCTTCTGAAGAACAGCAGCCAGACGTTCCAGACCTGCGCCGGTATCGATGTTCTTCTTGGCAAGCGGCAGATAGGAGCCATCCTTCTGGCGGTCGTACTGGGAGAATACAAGGTTCCAGATTTCAAGGAAACGATCTCCGTCTCCGCCCATCTGGTTTTCCGGATCCGTGCCGAATTCTTCGCCCTGATCGAAGAAAATTTCAGAGTCCGGGCCGCATGGGCCTTCCCCGATTTCCCAGAAGTTATCGGAAAGCGGATAGATATGGTTTTCAGGCAGACCCACCATCTTGTGCCAGTAGTCATGCGCTTCGTTATCATCCGGATAAATGGTGACGTAGAGGCGGGACTGATCGAGCTTCAGGACTTCAGTCAGGAATTCCCATGCCCAGGAAATCGCTTCCTTCTTGAAATAATCACCGAAGGAGAAATTCCCCAGCATTTCGAAGAAGGTATGGTGGCGTGCAGTACGGCCTACATTTTCAATATCTCCGGTACGGATACATTTCTGGCTGGTCGTCACTCTGTGTTTCGGCGGTTCTACCTTGCCGGTGAAGTACGGCTTCAGTGGCGCCATGCCGGCACCGATCAGGAGAAGGCTGGGGTCATCCTTTGGAATCAAGGAGAAACTCTTCAGTCTCAGATGGTCTTTTTTATTTTCAAAAAACGAAAGATAATTTTCGCGAATGTCATTGCCTTTCATGATAAACCCCCTTAGTGATTCTTAAAGTATTTCTACATTATACTTGACTTGGGCAAGGCATGCAAATATTTTTAAGAAACAGAATGAGTCCCTGGGGCGTGCTGCCCTTCGATTGCGTTTGAAAGCAAGGATTAGGGATGAGTGGCTAGGGATTAGGAGCCGCGAGTGACTTGGTGACTAGTGACTTATGCCACTTTTGAGTATTGCCATTATGTATACTCCGCGGCGCTTCTGTTTTTTATGCGCCGCACCGCCCCCTTTGAACCCTCAGAACCCACAGAACCCGCTGAACCTCTTTCACCCACAATCAAAGGGCAACCCGCCCCCTTCCCCATCAAAAAACCGCAGCTCTGCTGCGGCTTTCGTATTCCTTATTTCTGAAGCAGTCCGTTGATGGCGATACTCGGACGGCCATTTCTCATCTCTATATCCGCATCGACATCGAAGACTTCCGCAATGGCTTCATGCGTCATGACTTCCATCGGCGGTCCCGAGCGTTCGATAACGCCATTTTCAAGGACGAGAAGGTCTGTCGAATAGCGGATGGCCTGATTGATTTCATGCAGAACCATCACAACGGTCAGATTTTCTTCACGATTCAGTTTCGAGACAAGCTCCATAACCTCGAGCTGGTGACAGATATCAAGGTATGTAGTCGGTTCATCCAAGATCAGGATCTTCGGCTCCTGTGCGAGTGCCATCGCGATCCACACGCGCTGTCGTTCACCGCCGGAAAGGCTCGCTGCCAGGCGATCTTTGAGGTGAAGCGTATTCGTCTTCCTCATGACCTCTTCCACGACTTCTCTGTCGTGGGTGGAAACGCCCGACCACCAGTGCTGGTACGGATAGCGTCCGCAGGAAACGAGCTCCTCCGCCGTCATATCCTTCGGGATCTCATGAAACTGCGGCAGGAAGGCGACGACGCGTGAGAGTTCATCGGCTTTGTACGCACCAAGAGGTTTGCCCGCGATTTCCACGCTTCCTTTATCCGGCTTGAGATTTCCCGTCACTGCTTTCAGGAGCGTTGATTTCCCGCAGCCATTCCGTCCAAGGAAGGTAACGATGCTGCCCTTTCTGATGAGGCCGCTCGCCCCCTTCAGTACCTTATGATCGCCGAAGGTCACATGGATGTCAGAAATTTGGATTGCAATATCACCCATCATGCGCTCCTCCTTAACAGATACAGGAAAAATGGAGCACCAAGAAAGGCCATGATGATGCCCGCAGGGATCTCTATCGGTGAGAAGAGTACACGTCCTAGCGTATCGCAGAAAACGAGCACCCCCGCCCCCAGGATAGCGGAGCCGGGTACGACGTACTTATAGTCGGTCCCGACAATCAGACGGACAATATGCGGCACAACAAGACCGACAAAACCGATGAGCCCCGCGATGCTGACCGCACCGGCAGCAAGAAGCGCTGCGACGGCTGTCATTGTAAAGCGGACTTTCTCGACCGGAAGGCCGAGCCCACGCGCCGTCTCATCGCCGAGCGAGAGAATGGTCAGCGCCTTGCATCCGCAGATGGCAAAGACAAGCCCTAAGATCGTGTACGGGAAAAGAGACTCTACCTGCGGCCAGCTGCGTGCGGAAAGACCACCGACCATCCAGAGAAGCGCCCCCTGTACTTTATCCGAGTAGAAGACGAGCAGCGCCGAGATCCCGCTCCCCAGAAATGCACTGACGGCAACGCCTGCCAGAATGATACGGCTTGGTCGGATACCATTCTTCCACGCAAGGGCATATACCGCCGCCGCAGAAAGCATCGCACCGATGAAAGCCACAGGCGTCAGCAGAAGAGATGCCTCCGGCATGAAAATCAGCATAATGACCCCGGCAAGGCCTGCACCGGAAGAAACACCCACGATGCCCGGATCCGCCAACGGATTCTTCATCACCGCCTGCAGGATCGCGCCCGATACAGCGAGATTCGCCCCGACCAGTGCCCCTACGATATTTCGCGGGAAACGGATATTCCAGATGACCATCTCATCGGTCGTCTGGACATTTCCCATGAGCGTATGAAGAATCACACCGAAAGAAATATCTGCCGATCCGAAAAGAAGGCTTGCAATCATGGCAAAGACAGTGAATGCGGCAAAGCAGCCAATGATCGCTACGCGCAGCGCCTTGCTCTTCCCTGTCTCATATTCGCCTTTTTTACTCATCGTTCCTCCTCATAGAACTATATGATAAGACTCACTATGTTCTATTATACCACGATGGTCTTCTCATTTTTCAAAATTCAAATCTTTTTCCATTCAGGAAAAGACGGATTCGATTATTATCAGATGTTACTCTTACATTTTTATACATGTTAAGGAATTATCTACCGCAAGCAGCGAGCGATTTCAAGAAGATGAAGGTGATGGCGAAGTCATGGGTAGACATCCTTGTGAAATCTGTCTCTGCATCTGCATTGACGTTTCTTTAAAAGCCTTCTCAGCATATCACTTCCTCTGCGGAAGGAGAATGAACGAACCTTAATCGACCTTTTCCATCTTCACGCGGAAGGCGATCTTTCTTGCGGTCATCATGCCATCAAAGTGAATGGTATAGGACTGCTCGGCTTCCTCCACCTCTTCCACGGTGCCTTCACCAAAGACGCGATGGCGGATACGATCGCCTCTTTTGAATCGAATCCCAGAAGACGCATCCTCCCGCAGGCCTTCTTCCATGCGCTCAATATAGGAGAGACTTTCTGCTTTGTATTCGTCTGTCAGCGGCGGATCGAAAAAAAGAGTGTCTGGCTCGATATCAAAAACAAATCGGGACGGATAGCGGGGCGCGCCATCGATCCCCCAGCCGCCCGCTTCTGAGAGATAGAGCCCTTTCTCGGCGCGAGTCAGGGCAACAAAAGCGAGGCGGCGCTCTTCTTCCATCGCCTGACGGGTGCGCGTCTTTCTTGATGGAAAAATGCCTTCATTCATACCACAAAGAAAGACGTAGGGAAATTCCAGCCCTTTCGCCGTATGAATGGTCATGAGCTTCACCTTGTCTTCCGAAGGCGATGTGTCCAGATTGGAGAAAAGGGCGGCATGTGCGAGATAGTCTGCGATGCCCGTCTCTTCGCCGGCAGTCATTTCATACTCGAAGACGGACTGCTTGAGTTCCGCGAGATTATCTAGACGCTCCTGGCTCCCCACGGTACGCGTCATTTCCTCATAACCGCTCTCATCCAGTATGGCAGAAAGAATTTCTGAAACAGGCCGTCCTCCCCTGTCTTTGGAAAAAGTTTCGATGAGCTCTACGAAATCAGAAGCCCTAGTCCCTTTGAAGATCGGATCATCCATGTGCGATGTGAGTACTTCATAGAGAGTGATCCCCTGCTCCCGGGCAATCGTTTCCAAAAACTGCATACGCTTAGGGCCCATATTTCGTTTCGGGACATTCACGATGCGCCGGAATGCCATATCATCCTTGTATGCAAGCATACGCAGGTAGCAGAGGGCATCCTTGATCTCCATCCGCGAGAAAAACTGCGTCCCACTGTACATGGTATAGGGGATCTTTTCTTTGAGAAGTGCTTCCTCAAGATCCCTTGTCACGTAGTGAGCCCGATAAAGAAGCGTCATATCCTTGTAGGAAATGTGGTGGTCATAAAGCATATGTATTTCTTCGCAGATCCGTCGGGCTTCATCCTCTGCTGTTTTCAAATGGAAGCAGGTCACCTTCTGCCCACTCGGCTGATGAGCGATGAGATCCTTCCTCATGCGATTCTGATTCTTGGAAATCAGCGAATTGGCCGCTGCAAGGATTTCCGGCGTCGATCGGTAGTTGTCATTCATCACAATCGTCTTCACATCAGGGAAATGCTTGTCAAAGTCCAAGAGGAAGCGGATATTCGCCCCGCGCCAGGTATAAATCGTCTGGTCCGGATCACCCACGACGAAAAGATTCTTATGATAGTCCGCCAGCACACGCATCAGCTCGTACTGGAGCGGGTCGATATCCTGAAACTCGTCCACCATGATGTACTCGAGACGCGACTGCCACTTCCGGCATATGTCTTCGTGCTCTTCAAAAATATAGAGCGTGAACTTGATGAGGTCATTGTAGTCGAGGGCGAAGCATTTTTTCTCCTGATAAAGGTATCCGTAGAAAATGATGTCTTCCACATTGGTCGCCTTGTGGTATTTTTCGTAGAGTGTGGAAATCGGCATCGCGATCATATCCCGATAGTACTCCGGCTCAAAGACGCACTTTTTCATCTCAATCATATCGCGCGCTTTGGAGAATGGCATATCCCGCAGTGTCAGCTCCATTTCCTCATACACCATCGAGAGCATATCATCGATGTCCGCATTGTCGATCACCATGAAGCTTTTCGGGTACGAGACAGCATAACTGTCTTCCTGCAGGACTGATACGCAGAAGGAGTGGAAGGTGGAAATATAACCCGTATCTTCATCTCCTGTCAGCTGATGGATACGCATCGCCATTTCCCGCGCGGCTTTATTCGTAAATGTCGCGCAGAGAATATGCCCGGGAAGGATGCCGAGCTCATTCACAAGGTACGCGAAGCGATGCGTCAAAGCGCGCGTTTTTCCGCTCCCTGCACCTGCGATCACACGCACCACACCCTCTGTCGTCGTCACAGCTTCTTTCTGCCTGTCATTGAGCCCTGCCAGTACATCCTGCATCGTTCTTTTCCTCCTTGCGAATGATTTCCTCTATTGTAACATATAGGGGGAGCGGTGGATTGAAGAGCAGGATTTCTACTTTGCCCGCAATCCAAAAACGCGGATGGCATCGTTTTCCGGATGTCATACGCGTTTCTTGATTCACTTCTTTCTGACTTCCGTCCGATGGAGCTCACTGCCGTCAGGAAGGTAGCCGGTCAGTATGAGCGCATCTTCGCTGGCCTCAAGGACCGTATAATTGTCTGTTTCCGGCTGCGGCGCCGTGTATTCATCGAGCAAATGCTCTTTCCAAAGCCCCGGATAACGCACATTGCCGGAAAGTCCAAGGATCACATACACCGGCCCCTTTGGATTTCTCTTAAAATCATATACATGACCGCGATCACGATAGGTATGAAGATGGGCGGAAAGTACCATATCCACGCCTGTCTCATCGAAGATCGGCATGAAGGTCTCCCCTTCTTCAGAGAAGCCCTCCTGACGCACCGGCCGCGAGGGATCGGCGAAGCTGTACTGGAAAGGATCCTTGTGCATCAGGACCACTTTCCATTTCTTTTTAGATTGCAGGATATCCTTTTTCGCCCAGACCTTTTCTTTTTCGTAGAGATCCGGTATCCATTCTTTTTCTTCATAGAGCGATGTATCGAGTACCGTGAAATGAACATCGCCCCAGTCGAAAGAGTAGTAGTGATTCGGAAGCGCACTGTCTCCATTCTCCGGCACGTTGAAATGCGAGGTATAGCGCTCCGGGAGCATCATCTTCCAGTCGAGCGTGTACGCCTCGTGATTTCCTAGCGCCGGCGCGAGAGGAATATCCGAAATGGTCGGCTCAACCGATTTCAGCCAGGTCTGCCACTGGTACTCATCCTCACCATTGTCGACAATATCCCCAAGGTCGACGAAGAAATCTGCATCCTTGTTCCGTGCCATCGCGCCTTTGAATAACTTCTCCCAGTCCGCATAGTCCGAGCTCTGTGAATCAGAGACAATGACCGCCTTGAAAGATTTGCCGTCGTCGGTCTTCAGCGGATACCACTCGCCGACCGTATCCCCCGTGCGCGTGCGGTACTCATAGTCTGTCCCCTTTGTCAGATTCGTGAGACGCGCCGTGTAGAGATAGCTGTCGGAGACGCCGTTATTCCCTTTGAATGCTTTCGACGTGGCTTTCTCTGAGAAAATCCCATCGCTTCCTTTCACGCGATACTCCAGCGTGCAGTCTTTCTCTGTCTTCAGCTGCCACATGATCGTGCGCCCTTTCGTATTATCGGCTGCCACGATCTGGCGCAGAGCCTGCGGCTGCATCGTCGTAAGGACTGGCGCAGCCGTAGCAGATGAAGCTGCCTTCTCCGTGCCTCCCCCGCAGCCAGCTGCCGCCATTGTTGTCAATAGAATGGCTGTCCACAGGCAGGTTTTCCAGTATGTCATAGATCATTCCTCCTTTTTTTCATAAGTATATAAAAAGTAAGCGATGGTAGCAAATGCCTATGATTCATTGGATTTTATGCATGAAAAGCATGAGTCTTCAAACAGGCACCCTTTCGAGCACTCCTCGCGACTGACGGAGGGAGCACCGATTCCATCGGTATTTCCCTAAATCGGTCAATAAAAAACCGCCCTGCCCAAAGAATCGGCAAGACGGTTGTAGTATTTTTAAGGAAACACTGATTAAATCGTTGTCTGACTTGGCTCTGTGATTTAATCAGCGTTTTCTTAAGACTTACGCTTTGGCGGCCGCTTCCATAGCTTCTTTAGCAGCCTCGATGGTCTTTTCAATATCTTCGTCGCTATGGGCATAGGACATGAAAAGCGTTTCGAAAGGAGAAGGTGCCAAATAGATATGCTGATCGAGCATGGAGAGGAACCATGCTTTGAACTGGGCCGCATTCGCCTCACAGGCATCCGGGTAGTTCAGCACTTCTTTTTCAGAGAAGAAAATGCCAAACATGGAGCCGGACTGATGGCAGATGAGCGGGACACCCGCTTTGTCAGCCGCCTCTTTCCAGCCTTCAAGCAGAGAGGCGGTTTTCTTTTCAAGGATTTCATCAAAATGCGGGATCGCCATCATCTGCTTCAGCGTTTCGATACCGGCCGTGACGGCGAGCGGATTTCCGGAAAGAGTGCCTGCCTGATAGACAGAACCATCCGGAGCGATGCAGTTCATGATTTCTCTCTTTCCGCCGTAAGCCGCTGCCGGGAGGCCACCGCCGATGATTTTGCCAAGGCAAGTCATATCCGGGCAGATATGGTAGCGCGCCTGCGCCCCGTGGAAAGAGGTGCGGAAGCCGCACATGACTTCATCAAAAATGAGGACGGTGCCATGCTTTTCCGTTTCTGCGCGGAGCGTTTCAAGGAAACCATCGACAGGAGGCACGCAGCACATATTGCCTGCGACAGGCTCCACGATGACGGCTGCAATCTCATCCCCCTGTTCATCCATCAGCTTTTTGAATGCATCGATGTCATTATAAGGAGAAACCAAGGTATCCTTTGCGGTGCCTTTCGTGACACCCGCACTGTCCGGACTGCCAAAGGTCGCTGCGCCCGAGCCTGCCTTGACGAGAAGGCTGTCGCCGTGTCCATGGTAGCAGCCTTCGAATTTCAGGATCTTGTCACGACCGGTGTAGCCTCTTGCTGCACGAAGCGCACTCATCGTTGCTTCGGTGCCGGAGTTCACCATGCGGAGCTTTTCGATGGAAGGATAGACTTCGTGAATCAGCTCAGCGATTTCTGTCTCCATCGGTGTCGGCGCACCGTAAGAGGTACTCCGCTCTGCCGCTTTCTGAATGGCAGAAATAACAGCTGGATGTGCGTGTCCAAGGACCATCGGTCCCCAGGAGCCCACGTAATCGATATAGGTATTCCCATCGATATCTGTGATGTGAGAGCCTTTCGCCGAAGCAATGAAGGGCGGCGGGCAGCCCATGTGCGGGTAGGAACGGACAGGACTATTGACCCCGCCGGGCATGAATTTCCGCGCTTCTTCAAACGCAGCTTTGGATTTCGTGAGATCGATCATTTCCCTGCTTCCTCCTTCAGCCATTTTGCTACATCAGGCGCATGATAGGAAATGATGATATCGCTGCCGGCGCGTTTCATCGAGAGCAGGGACTCCATAACGATTCTCTTTTCGTCGATCCAGCCCTTGGCAGCAGCCGCCTTGACCATGGCGTATTCACCGGATACATTGTAGCAGGCCACCGGACGGTCGATGCGGTCGCGCACCTGACGGACAATATCGAGGTAAGCAAGAGCCGGCTTCACCATGATGATGTCAGCGCCCTCTTCCATGTCGAGGTCGACTTCCTTCATCGCTTCGCGGCTGTTTGCCGGATCCATCTGGTATCCTCTTCTGTCGCCAAACTGCGGCGCCGAGTCAGCCGCATCGCGGAATGGGCCATAGTAGCCGGATGCATATTTCACAGCATACGACATGATGGATACCTGCGAGAGGTCATTCGCATCGAGCGTCTCACGGATCTTCGCGATGCGGCCGTCCATCATATCGGACGGTGCGATGATATCAGCGCCGCATTCTGCCTGAGAAAGTGCGACTTTCGCCAGAAGTTCCAGTGTCGGGTCGTTATCGACTTCATGGCCTTTCAGCTGACCGCAGTGACCGCTTGTCGTGTACTGGCAAAGGCAGACATCCCCCACGATGACCAGATCCGGTACGGCTTCTTTGATGGCGCGAATGGCACGCTGCACCGGGCTTTCCATATCCCAGGCAGAGGATCCCTTGTCATCTTTATATTCCGGAAGGCCAAAGATTTCTACAGCGGGAATACCGAGCTTGTATACTTCTTCTGCCATCTTGACCGCATTGTCGACGGAGAGATGGTACTGTCCCGGCATACTCGGGATTTCTTCCCTCACATTCGTTCCCGGTACAACAAAGATCGGGTAGACGAAATCATTCAGTTCCAGAGAGTTTTCTCTGACCATGCTGCGAATGGCAGCCGTTCTTCTTAAACGACGAGGGCGAAGAGTATTGAGTTTCATGTTTGTCAGACTCCTTTGAATAAGTGATATACCGTCTGCTTCCACAGGCGAATTTTGGAAAAATGATTCGATCTGATAACACTTCCATCAGTATTTTTCCGGATTCTTCTCGATCGCTTCCACCAGTCCATCAATGGTATAGACATCAGAAACGATCTCAGGGGTAAGGCAGTACTCGCGGCAGGTGTCAGCGGTGATTGGACCGATGCAGGCAAGGGTGACGCCTGCGAGCAGTTCTTTTTTGCCATCCACGAGTTTCATGAGATTATGGACGGTGGACGAGCTGGTGAATGTAATGATATCGACTTCATGATTTGTCAGAAGAGATATCAGTTTGTCTTTATATGCGAGGTCCGGCGTGGTCGTGTAGGCTTCTGCCACATCGCAGATAGCACCCAAGGCTTCGATGCCTTCGGGAAGGATGTTTCTCGCTTCTTTCGCACGCGGCAGGAAAACTCGGTCACCTTTCTGTACCTGTTTTTTCATTTCTTCAAGCAGATCTTCGGCTTTGAATTTCTCCGGCACGCAGTCACAGGAAAGGCCGTATTTTCTAAGTTCTTTCGCCGTGACAGGTCCGATGGCTGCGAGCTTTGCATGTCCCAGCGCACGAACGTCTTTTCCCTGCTGGAAGAGACGGTCGAAGAAGCAGTTTACCCCATTCTGACTGGTAAAAACGATCCACTGGTAAGAGGAAATCTGTGCGATGCCCTTGTCGAGACCTGCATAGTCATCGGACGGAGCAGAAATGGAAATCGTCGGGATTTCTTCACAGAGCGCGCCTTTCGCATCGAGCACATGCACGAGCTTCGAAGCCTGGCTACGGGAACGGGTCACGACGATGCGTTTCCCAAAGAGCGGACGATTGTCAAACCAGTCCATGGTGCTTCGCAGGTTTACCACATCCCCTACAATGAAAACAGCCGGTGGCTTGATCCCAAGCTTCTTCACATCTTCTGCCGCTTTTTCAAGTGTCGTGGTGTAGGTCTCCTGATACGGGCGCGTTCCCCAGCGTACAAAGGCTGCCGGGGTCGTACCCGCGCGTCCGTACTTCATCAGCTGGGAGGCAATCATCGCGGTATGGCCGACGCCCATCAGGAAAATCAGCGTATCGACACCGCCTGCCAGTTTATCCCAGTGAATGGAAGACTGGTCTTTCGTCGGGTCTTCATGTCCGGTGATGACAGCGAAGGAGGCTGCCACGCCGCGATGTGTGACAGGAATGCCCGCATAGGCCGGCGCCGCGATGGCACTCGTGATACCGGGTACTTCTTCAAAAGGCACACCATGTGCGCGGAGTACTTCGATTTCTTCCCCGCCACGTCCGAAGACGAAGGGGTCACCGCCTTTGAGACGGGCCACGATCTTTCCTTCCTCCCCTTTTTCGGCGAGAAGTTCACTGATCTCATGCTGTTTCATGGTGTGACAGCCCGCTTTTTTGCCGACATAAATGTATTCGTGTCCGGGTTTCGCATATTTCAAAAGGCGAGGATCCGCCAAGTAATCACCGACGATCACATCGGCTTCTTCGAGGCAGCGCTTGCCCTTCAGCGTCAAAAGTTCCGGATCTCCCGGACCAGCTCCGATCAAATATACTTTCCCTTTTTTCATAGAAATCTCCTCGTTTTCTTTAGTGGGTAGTTCTTGGTTAGATGAGGGGGCAGAAGTGACGGGTGACTGAAATACCACAATCGCTCGCTATATATTCGGCGCATGCCCTCGCTCCTATGCAGCCCCCTATCAGGGACGCAGGAGCGCACCTCGCAGGCTCCTCGGATCTTGAACCCTTATTTATATTTTCTGCATTTCCTCAAGCACTTCTCTTCCGCCGGCATCCAAAAGCTCTGCAGCCAGAGCCTTTCCGACAGATACGGCTTCAGAAACAGCAGCCGATTTCTCGCTGCGATAGAGTCTCTTTCCATCGGTGGAAGCGATAAAGGCATGGGCCTCGATGCCGCCATCTTTTGCTACCGCATAGATGCCAGCCGGCACTTTGCAGTCCCCGCCGACTTTGGCAAGGAACGCACGCTCAGCGCTGATGCAGGATGCCACATCGCTGTCATGCAGGAAAGAAATCAAGTCCAGTGTCTCCTTGTCATCTGACCTGGCTTCGACCGCCATGACCCCCTGTCCTGCAGCCGGGATGCTTGTCTCTGTATCAATGAAAGAGCAGATGCGCTCGGCAAGGCCGAGACGTTTGAGCCCTGCTGCCGCAAGAATGATAGCGTCAAAGTCACCTTCATCCAGATGCCGGAGACGAGTCTGCACATTGCCGCGCAGGGATCTGATTTCCAGATCCGGGCGCAGGTGCAGGAGCTGTGCCTGACGCCGGAGGCTCGATGTCCCCACCTTCGCATGGAGCGGAAGATCATCCAGCGACTGGTATTTGTTCGATACGAAGGCGTCTCTGGGGTCTTCTCGCTTCGTGACTGCGGCGATGGTGAGCCCTTTCGGACATTCCGCTGTCATATCCTTCAAAGAGTGGACAGCGATATCCGCCTTCCCTTCGAGCAGGATGACCTCAAGTTCTTTAATGAAAAGTCCTTTCCCTCCGATTTCAACCAGCGGACGATCAAGGATCTGGTCTCCCTTCGTGGTGACAGGAAAGAGCTCGACAGTGAGCCCCGGATGTGCTTCTTCCAAAGCATGCGCAACGTATTTCGCCTGCCAGAGAGCCAGAAGGCTTTCTCTGGTCGCGATGGTGATTTTATTTTTCAAGTGCCTGCCCCTTTCTGACATCCAGCTTGAAGAGACGGGTCACGGCTGACTTATCCGCATCTTCCCACTTGGTTCCCGCGTGTTCATTGAGATGCATCATCGGTTCGCGAAGGATCTTGCGGACGATCATGCGTGTCATGTACTGCAGGACACGCTTATCTTCCTCTGTCAGTCCATCGATCTTGGCAAAAATATGACGCAGCTCGCGCTGACGGATCTCCTCGGCTTTATCCGAAAGAGACACCATGACCGGACGCGTGGACAGATACGTGAAACGGTCCTCGATGGACTCTATCTCTTCCTCGATGATGCCCTTCGCACGCTCTGCCTCCCCTTCGCGGAAACGGATATTGCTCTCGACGATATCCTGCAGATCATCGATATTATAAAGCGTCACATGGCGGATGTCACCGACCGACGGCTCGATGTCGCATGGCACTGCGATATCGATAGCGACCAGCGGACGTGTCTTTCTCTTCATCATGAGGTTTCTGACATCCCATGCTTTTACGATGTACTGAGAGGCTCCGGTCGCTGTCACGATGATATCGACATCTTCGGCATGCTGGAGTGCGCCTTTGAATGGCACTGCCTCGCCGTCTATCTTCTTGGCGAGTTCTTCTGCTTTCTCGACGTGGCGGTTTGTCACGATGACCTTCTTGAGGCCTTTGCCCTGCAGGTTCTTCACCAGAAGCTCAGCTGCCTCGCCCGCCCCGAAGACCATGGCGGTGCGATCGTCCAAGCCACCCAGGATCTTCTCAGCAAGTTTCACCGCTGCATAGCTGACAGATACCGCGCTGTAGGAGATCTGCGTCTCCGTCCGCACGCGCTTGCCCGTGCGGATGGCACGGTGAAAGAGGGTATTCAGGATGGTGCGGGTCGCTTTTTCTTCGAGCGCCATCGTGTACGCCGTCTTGATCTGATTCAGGATCTGGCTCTCTCCGATGACCATGGAGTCCAGACCGGAGACCACTTCGAAAAGATGGCGGATGCAGGCTTCCCCTTCGAAATAGAAGAAATACTCATCCTTCGCTTCACTGTTTCCCGAGAGCGCCAAAAAGAAATCGTACAGTGTTTCCTTCGCTGTCTCATCCTCGAGTACCGCATAAATTTCTGTGCGGTTACAGGTGGAAAGCACGACGGCCTCCTTGATCCCTTCCTGTTCATCCAGATGAATCAGTCCGCTTCTCGCACTGTCTGGCGAAATCGCAAACTGCTCACGAATATCTACCGGGACTGTCTTATGATTCAGCCCCAAAACGACCAATTGCATGACGTACACACTCCTCTGCTTCGTCTAATTTTCCCTGCATCACCAGATGCATAATATCTTCCGTAAAAACAGCTCTCCAGAAGGCTTCCCTGGCCTCGCTGGTACTGATTCTTTCTTTCATTTCCACTCTCATCTTTCCCACCCGGTCCAGCCACAGGCCAAAGCCCTCGGGGATTTTCGCGGAAAGCCACTCTTTCATGTACCGCGCCATCGCAGGCGAGCGGCCATTCGTAGAAACGGTGATCTGGATCCCTCCCGCATCAAAAGCAGCCGGCAGTGAGCAATTCCCCAGCGGAGGAAAATCTGCAGCATTATAAAGGAAATGGCTCCTCTTCGATGCCTGATGCACCGCCTCTGCCACTTCCCTCACGCCACAGGCCGTCACCACCAGCCCATAGGGGGATAGATCGTCACCAGAGAAAAGATGCTTTTCCCAGTGCACCTTTTCTGCTTCGGCAAGCGCCGCGATGTCAGAAACGACTTCCGGCGCAAGGATGGTCACGTCTGCTCCCTCTGCGATTAACTTTTTCACCTTTCGAAGAGCTACATGGCCGCCGCCGATGACCAGCGCGCGAAGGCCCTCCGCTTTGAGATTCACAGGATACAAAAATACTCTCCTCGCAATACTAAACAAGCACCGGCTCCCGTTTGCTCTGATTCATAAAAATGATGACAAATGTCCGGATACCAGTACTTTAAATTATACAGCAAAAAGATAGCAGTCACAATAAAACAAGCCCATTAGAATCTAAGGCTTGTTTTATTGCGCTTTATTATAATATATTTGCCTTCGCCTTCATTTTTGATTACACAATATTAGAAAACCGTTCTACTGCTTTGGCAAATCGAGCGATCGTCTCTTCTGCATCACCGTGCTCGATACCGTCTCGCACGCAGTGCTGGAGATGCCCTTCAAGAATGATCTGCCCCACCTTGTGCAGGGCAGACTTTGCCGCATTCACCTGTGTAATGACATCCTCACAGGGGATATCTTCTTCGATCATACGGTCAATCGCCTGCACCTGACCGATGATTTTTCTAAGACGGCGATGCAGATTTTCTTCATCCATACATTGTTTCATTTGTTTTACCTCATATATGATAAGTAGCTAGTGACTAGTGACTTGTGACTAGGAGACTCTCTCGTATCGTCATTCGAGCAGCGCTTTCATTCCGGGTCAAGGGCGGCACATCCTACGGGCCAACCCTCTCATTTCCCCAATACCATACTTTTCACCGGTTCAAAGCTCTTTCTATGAATCGGCGTGATGCCCAGGGTCTTAAGCGCTGCGATATGCTCGGCGGTGCCATAGCCTTTATTTTGAGCAAAACCATAGCCCGGATACTGCCTGTCATACTCATCCATCAGGTGATCACGATACACCTTTGCTACGATGGAAGCTGCCGCGACAGAGGCGCTCTTCGCATCTCCGTGGATCAAGGATTCCGTCGGACAGTGGAAATGAAGCGGCATCGCATCGACAATGACTGCCTCCGGCCTGACAGTCAGATTCTTCACGGCCTGATACATCGCCATCATCGTTGCCTCATAGATATTGACTGCATCGATTTCCTCCGGCGGAAGACTGACGACAGAGACGTCCACCGCGCTCTCATAAATCTTCGCCGCGATCTCTTCACGGTGTTTCGGCGTGACCTTCTTCGAGTCATTGAGTCCCGCGCAGAACCAGTGCGGCGGAAGAATGACTGCCGCAACCGTTACCGGGCCAGCGAGCGGCCCCCTGCCCACCTCATCGATCCCGACGATATGTATCAGTCCTTTTTGATAGAAACGGCTTTCCACATCATACATGGACTCCACGCGGAGACGCTCCCTGCTCTCGCGCTCGAGACGCTTCATATAGGAAGCGACGAGGGTCTTCACGCCCTTTCTCTCATCAGAAAGGATTTCCTGCAAAAGCTCTTCTTCGACATCGTCCTGCGAAAGGATGGTACGGATTTCAGAAATGGTCATAGTGCCTCACATGATTTTGTACTACGATAGAGAAAAACAGCCGTCAAAATGGGCTGGCAGGTTCATACGATCCTGCAGGTTCTGCGGGAAAAGTGCAGCGCAAAATAAGAATACATCGCCGTGGAATTTTTCATCAACAAAACACATTTTCCCAAAAATAGAAACCGCAGTGAACCATCGGAGCCTTCTTCCTTCCATTATTTTTCCGGAAGCGGATCCAGCGTCAGCTTCCCGAGCTTCCCGCTTCGAAAATCACGGAGGACCACCATTTCTGCGCGATCATAGTCGATGGCCCCGCCGGGAAGAAGACAGCCTCTTCTCCTTCCGGCCGCCTCCAGAAGCAGCTGCGGATCCTGATGGACATCTTCGATATTGTACTTTTCCTGCAAAACCCAAGGTGCCGTTTCAGCCAGAGAAGCGAGCAGCTCCGAGACGACTTCATCGGCATTAAATACATCGCCTGCAATCGCACCTGTTGCCGCCAGCCTGAGCGCTGCGACCTGATCATCAAATTTCGGCCAAAGTACCCCCGGTGTATCCAGCAGATCAAGCCCTTCAGAGAGGCGCACCCACTGTTTGCCTCGGGTATGTCCCGGAGTATTCGCCGTGCGTGTCGCTGCCGTCCCTGCGAGGAAATTGATCAGCGTAGATTTCCCCACATTCGGGATACCAAGGATCATGAGACGTACCGAGCGGCTCTTGATGCCGCGTTTCCGCCACTTCGCCAGCATCGGCTCTGCCGTCTCACGGATCAGTGCCAGCAGCTTCTTCTTATTCTTACTGTTCCCGACGCTCATGGGTACGACAGGGATATTTTTCTTCTGATAGTAGGAAAT
Organism: uncultured Dialister sp.; assembly: GCA_934178345.1. Lineage (GTDB taxonomy): Bacteria > Bacillota > Negativicutes > Veillonellales > Dialisteraceae > Dialister. The sequence goes on from CAKPQG010000005.1 coordinate 102,096, forward strand.
CCACCGGTCCGTCGCTTTCGGATCCGCCAGATCCGCTTTATTCAGTATGACGATCCGAGGCTTTCCCTGCACCAGCTCTTCCACCATGGGGTTCGCACTCGACATCGGAATGCGGGCGTCCAAGAGTTCGGCTACGACATCCACTGCCTTTAGATGACTTTCGATCATCCGCTTCGTCTTGGTCATATGACCGGGGAACCATTGAATTAACATACGCACCTCCCGGATACCATACAGGGTATCCTGATAATGGTTCTATTTTAACATAAACGGGAGGTTTGGGAAACGCCGATTCCATCGTGATCCGATTTACTCCCCTAAAAAACGGCTCAGGAAAGACTGATGCATCACCGAATCAGACTTTCCCTGAGCCGCCGCCTTTTCATCTTTTATTTCATAGGATTCATTGCCTTTTCTACCGCTTCATCCACATCACGCCCGATATCCGCGACACTTCGAAGCGCCCCTTCTTTCACGCATGGGATGCGCTCCCAGCCGTACAAGCGTACCAGTGCCTGATAGGCATCATGGCATTTCCGAAGATAGTCCAAATGCTGCTCATGGATATCCATCGAGCCGCCCTCGGCAGCTCTCGCCTTTACCAGCGCTTCAGATATCCCAAGAGGGATATCTAAAAGGATGACCAGATCCGGGCGCGGGAGCTCCAGCTCTTCGTACTCTGTCTTTTCCAGCCAAGAAAGGAACTGCATCCGCTCTTCCTCGTCATCATACTTTGTCATCTGATGGACCATATTGCTTGTGGTGTAGCGATCGGCAATAATGATGCCGCCTTTCTCATAGAAATCCTTCCACTTCATGCGATAAGAGGCGAAACGATCGACCGCATAGAAAAGAGAAGCGGCATATGGATTCACATCGCCGGGATCCGATCCGAAGTCTCCCTTGAGATACATTTTCACGAGAGCGGATGAGTCGCTCTCGTAGTCAGGAAAGGAAATGTGCATGACATCCTTCCCGACTTCTCTCAGTTTCTTTTCCAAAAGGGCAGACTGGGTCGCCTTTCCGCTGCCGTCAATGCCTTCTAATACAATCAATTTACCATGTGTCATAGTGATATCCTTTATTATTTGGTTTATAGTAATCAGGAATCGGGATTAGGAGTGACTGGTGATTAAGGAAACACTGATTAAATCGTTGTCTGATTTCATTCTTGGATTTTTATGCAGAGCAAGGAATCATCTGACGCGAATAGCGAGCTATTTACGGAAGATGATGACGAAGCTATGTATAAAGGTCCATATGAAATCCGGCTCTGCGATTGAATCAGCGTTTCCTTAAATACCACCATCGTCCATCGCCATTATTTATACTCCGCGGCGCTTCTAATTGTTATTCGCCGCCCCACCATTTCTAATTCCTCATTCAAGCGGAGCTTTCACCCGCAATCAAGGGATGGCACGCCCCAAGGGCTACACCTATTCCCCATTTTCCCATTTTCCCGCGAAAAAAGCAACAGCGCGAGGCTGTTGCTTTTCATTCGCTATTCCTATTTCTTCTTTTTCGGGTTGAACGCATTCATCGCGTGATCGACACCGTGCGCCAAGGCATCCTCAATGGAGTCAGCCGTATGGACTTTGGCAGTCTCGATGAGTTCTACATCCTCCCCATAAGGGCGCTGCAGGACATGCTCGATGACGGTGCGCCCGTCCTTCGGATGGCCTACACCGATACGGAAGCGATTGAATGCCTCGCTCCCAAGGCAGGCAATGAGGGACTTGATCCCATTATGCCCGCCTGCCGATCCCTTCTTACGGATGCGCGTCTTTCCCGGCGGCAGGTCAAGGTCATCGCAGACGATGAAAATATCATCCAGATCTACCTTGTAGTACTTCGCGATCGCTCCAACGGCTTCGCCGGAAAGGTTCATATACGTCAGCGGCTTCACAAGAAGGACTTTTTCCCCGCCCACGATGACGGTGGCAATGTCGGCTTTCATATCCTTCTTCCAGCCGGCGACCTTCCAGCGATCTGCCAGAATGTCGATCACATCGAAGCCCATGTTATGCCGTGTGTGCTCATATTCCTTTCCCGGATTTCCCAGGCCTGCAATGATTTTCATTATTTATCAAAGAGGGAGCTGACAGAAGCGTCGTGGAAAATACGAAGGATAGCTTCGCCAAGGAGCGGAGCGATGGAGAGCTGGGTCAGCTTGCTGCCAAGGCCTTCCACCTTTTCTTTTTCGACCGGCAGAGAATTGGTGACGATCAGTTCCTTGATATTGGATTTGCTGATTCTTTCCGTAGCCGGATCCGTCAGTACCGGATGGCAGACAGCTGCATAGACATCTCTTGCGCCGGCTTCTGCGAGGGCTTTCGCACCTTCGCACAGAGAGCCTGCGGTATCTACGATATCATCGACGACAAAGCAGTTTCTGTCTTTCACATCACCGATGATATTCATGACTTTCGCAACACCCGGTTCCGGACGGCGTTTTTCAATGATGGCGATCGGAGCGCCGACACGGTCAGCCAGCTCTCTTGCACGGGTGACACCGCCGAGGTCTGGAGAAACGATGGTGAGGTTTTCCAGATTCTTGGATTTTACATAGTCTGCGAGCAGAGATGCAGACATGAGGTGGTCTACAGGGACATTGAAGAATCCCTGAATCTGTCCTGCGTGCAGATCCATGGTCACTACACGGGTCGCACCGGCTGCCGACATCAGGTCAGCGACCAGTTTGGAGGAAATCGGTTCACGGCCGCGGGTCTTGCGGTCCTGACGTGCATAACCATAGTAAGGTACTACACAGGTGATATGACGGGCAGATGCTCTCTTCAGTGCGTCAATCATGATGAGCATTTCCATCAGATTGTCATTGACCGGTGCGCCGGTCGGCTGAATGATGAAGCAGTCTTTGCCGCGGACACTTTCATTGATCATCACCTGAATTTCACCATTGTTGAATTTGCCGCAGATGGCTTTCCCGAGCGGAACTCCGATGTAGTCGGAAATTTCCTTTGCCAGTGCGGGGTGAGAATTCCCTGTAAAAATCTTCAATTTAGAAGTGTCTTCCATGTCCATTTTGCTGCCTCTCCCTTTCCTTTCATTTCTTTGAAAGTTGTAAAATGTATTTTCTGCCGCCGGAGCGTCACTCCCTCTTGCTCCGGCAGACATACTGCCTCTATATTATACCAATCCTTTGCAAAAATGCCAAAAAATCTTTATGCCGTTTTGTTTTTGTTGTTTGTTATTAGTTGTTGGTTGTTTGGAAATCAGGGATAAGTGGCAAGGGATTAGGGATTGGGGATTAGGGGGTACAAGTGACTGATGACTAGTGACTGGTGACTTGAATACCACGTTCGGGCATCGCCATTATTTATACTCCGCGGCGCTTCTATATTTTTATGCGCCGCACCATTCCCTTTGAACCTATAGAACCTGCTGAACCTCTTTCACACGTAATCAAGGGGCGGTACGCCCCAAGGGCTAACCCTGAACCAGTCAACCTGAACCCGTTAATCCTTATACGTATCCTCGTCGACCCAGTCTTCGATATTTCTCTGCTTCGCCCTTGCGACGGAGAGTGCCTTTGCCGGGACATCCTTTGTGATGGTCGAGCCAGCGGCGGTGAAGGCTCTTTCTCCAATATGGACTGGAGCGACCAGGTTCGTATTGCAGCCGATGAAGGCGTGATCATCGATGGTGCAGCGATGCTTGTCCTTGCCGTCGAAATTGACAGTGACTGTGCCGCAGCCGAAATTGACATTCTTACCCAGATCCGAATCGCCGCAGTAGATAAGATGCGGCAGCTTCGTGCCATCGCCCACATTGGAATTCTTAACTTCGACGAAATTGCCGATCTTCACATGGTCATGCAGCACCGTATTCGGACGGAGATGGACGAAAGGTCCGATTTCATCATAGCTGCCGATGGTACATTCATGACCGTACACGCGGTTCAGATGCGTGAAATCACCGCAGTGTACATCGGTCAGCTGGGTATCCGGGCCGATCTCGCAGTGCTTGCCGATGACGGTCTTTCCCTGGAGCATGGTGCCCGGGAAGAGAACGGTATCGCAGCCGACTTCGACATCCTGCTCGATGTAAGTGTGCTCCGGGTCGATGATGCTGACGCCGGAAGCCATGAGTTCTTCTGCTTTCCGAAGGCGCAGGATCCGGTCAGCGGCAGCCAGCTGGATGCGGGAATTGACCCCCATCGTCTCATCAGCATCGTCCGCTGCGACCGGAACGACCTTGAGGCCCGCTTTGATCATGATCTCAAAAACATCCGTCAGGTAGTACTCTCCCTGTGCATTCTTATTGTCGATTTTTTCGAGCGCATCGAGCAGGGCGCCCACCTGAAAGACATACGTACCTGTATTGATCTCATGGACGGCGAGCTGTTCCGGTGTGCCATCCTTCTGTTCTACAATGCATGTCATGTGTCCCGCTTCATCGCGGAGTACGCGGCCATAGCCGAAAGGATTATCAAGGATCGCGGTCAGCACCGAAGCAGCCGCTCCCTCTTCCCTGCAGGTCTTTGCCAGATGCGCAATCGTCTCCGCGCGAAGCAGCGGCGTATCCCCGCAGATGACCAGCACATAACTGTCTCTGTCTTTTTCAAATTCCGGCACTGCCTGCATGACAGCATGGCCCGTCCCAAGCTGCTGTTCCTGATGGACAAAAGACACCTCGTGATTTCCAAGATACTCTCTCACCAGATGTTCCTTGAAGCCGGTGATCACGACCTGATGATCCGAACCCGCTTCCCGCACGAGGCGGATGACCTGCTCGACCATCGGCACCCCGCATACGCGGTGCAGCACCTTTGGAAATTCAGACTTCATGCGTGTGCCCTGTCCGGCAGCTAAAATAACGGCGGTAAGTTCTGCCATAGTTTCCTCCTATAGAAATCCCATTTCATAGCAAGCGACGGGAGCGGCTATTCCGTTCCCCAGTTTTTCAGATATATAGCAGGCTGTTTATCTAAAACCTGTAAGCTTTATTGTAGCAAAATAAAGGGGGTATCGCAAGAAAAAAAGGATTGATTGTTAGCGGTCGGGAATGTTCGTTTCCAAAATGGCGCAAATCTCATGCTTACCGTTCTGCCATGACTTTGCTGCGGATAATAACAACGCGGAAAATGATCAAAAACTTACGGCACTTCATTTTTTCAGCGCCCCCATTGCATCCCATCAGAGCCTGCCTCTCAATCACAAATAAAAAGGACCGTGACGAAATGTCATGGTCCTTCTTGCATGCTTACTATCAGTTGAAGCGTCTCATTTTATGAGTGAGGCTGCCGTTGCCGTAGATGGAGTCTGCATCGAGGTCTTCTTCGATGCGAAGAAGCTGATTGTACTTCGCTACGCGTTCGCTTCTTGCCGGAGCGCCGGTCTTGATCTGGCCTGCATTCAGAGCGACGGCGATGTCTGCGATGGTGGTATCTGCGGTTTCACCGGAGCGGTGGGAAATGACAGCGGTATAGCCTGCGCGCTGTGCCATCTGTACCGCTTCGAAGGTTTCGGTCAGGGTGCCGATCTGGTTCAGCTTGATCAGGATGGAATTCGCTACACCCATATGAATGCCCTTGGACAGGCGTTTGGTATTGGTGACGAAAAGATCATCGCCGACGAGCTGGACTTTGCTGCCGAGGCGATCGGTCAGTTTCTTCCAGCCGTCCCAGTCTTCTTCGCCGAGACCGTCTTCGATGGAGATGATCGGGTACTGGTCGATCAGGTGTTCATAGAAATCAATCATTTCCTCTGCGGTCTTGGCAGCGTGGTCGCCTGCGAGGTGGTAGAGGCCGTCATCGCCAAGGAGTTCGGAAGCGGCAACGTCCGTGGAGAGGACAATGTCCTTGCCTGCGGTGTAGCCTGCTTTTTCGATGGCTTCACAGATGACTTCCATCGCAGCTTCGTTCGACGGAAGGTCCGGTGCAAAGCCGCCTTCATCACCGATCGCGGTAGAAAGGCCTTTGGCTTTGAGAACGTTTTTCAGGGCATGGTAGACTTCTGCACACATGCGGAGCGCTTCTCTGAAGTTCGGAGCGCCGACCGGCATGATCATGCTTTCCTGAATATCGACATTGTTGTCCGCATGCGCACCGCCGTTCATAATGTTCATCATCGGGACCGGCAGATTGTGGGCATTGACACCGCCAAGATACTGGTACAGCGGAAGACCGGCGGACTGTGCTGCTGCATGAGCGGCAGCGAGGGAGACACCGAGGATGGCATTCGCGCCAAGGCGGCTCTTGTTTTCTGTGCCGTCGAGGTTGATCAGGATGTGGTCAAGTCCTCTCTGGTCGCTGGCGTCCCAGCCGAGGACTGCGTCAGCGATTTCACCATTGACGTTATTCACTGCCTGGAGCACGCCTTTGCCGTCGTAACGGTTTTTATCGCCGTCACGAAGTTCGGTGGCTTCGAACATCCCGGTGGAAGCGCCGGACGGTACTGCGGCTCTGGCGAAGGTGCCGTCTTCGAGCTGCATATCAACTTCGACAGTCGGGTTTCCACGGGAATCCAAAATTTCTCTTGCGTGCAGATCAGTAATTGCTGCCATTGTTCTTACTCCTTTGGTTTTTGCGTTTTATGGAAACACTGATTAAATCGTTGTCCGACCGGGCTCTTGCATTTTCATGCAAGGCGAGGAATAAGCCGCCGCGAACAGAAAGCTATGTAAGGCGGGTTATGACGAAGTATTGTATGAAAATACATGCCAAGTCGGTCTGCGATTGAATCAGCGTTTCCTTATGTATAGTTCATGAAGCCGGAAATCTCATAGTCATAAAAGGGTGAGCGGGGATGGTGCAGCGCAAGATATAAGGAAGCGCCGCGAAGCTTTCTATAAATGAGAGCAACTCCCTTTAGAACCATCAGCGCCTGTAGAACCCGCTCCCCTGTTTCTCTTATTTTCCAGCCTTTTCATAAATGCTGAGGAAATCCTCGGGTTTGAGGCTCGCGCCGCCGATGAGCGCTCCATCGATGTCTTTCTCTTTGAGGAAGTCAGCGATATTTTCACTCTTGACGGAGCCACCGTAGAGGATGCGGATGTCGGAGGCGGCTTTCTTGCCGGCAATGTCCTTCACGGTCTCGCGGATGAAGGCGCAGACAGCCTCCGCATCTTCGGCCGTCGCAGCCGCTCCGGTGCCGATGGCCCAGATGGGTTCATAGGCGATGACGAGGGAGCCGACATCTTTCTTATCGATGTCAAAAAGTGCGGTGCGGATTTCCGAACCGATGCGTTCTTCGGTCTGTCCGTTTTTACGTTCTTCTGCTGTTTCTCCGACGCAGAGGATCGGTGTCATGCCATGTTCCTTGACGGCCTTCACCTTGCGCGCGATGAATTCATCACTTTCGCCCAGAATTTCCCGGCGTTCAGAGTGACCGCAGATGACATAGGTGCAGCCGAGGCCTTTCAGCATGGCGGGGGAGATTTCTCCAGTGAATGCACCCTTCTCTTCCGGGTATACATTCTGCGCGCCCCAGTGGATTGAGGTACGCGCGAGGAAGAAATTCGTCAGCGGAAGGTCTGTGAAAGGCGGGCAGATGAGCATTTCCACGCCCTCTTTCTTCTGCATCTTGAAATGCTTGAAGAAGGCCTCCGCCTCTTCGACCGTGCAGTTCATTTTCCAGTTTCCTGCGATAAGGATCTGTCTCACAGGGATCACTCCTTATCCGCCAGGATGGCTACGCCCGGAAGGACCATGCCTTCGAGCATTTCCAGCGATGCGCCGCCGCCGGTGGAGACGTGGGAGAATTTGTCTCCAAGCCCGAGTTCGTCAACAACAGACGCCGATTCACCGCCGCCGATGACGGTGGTCGCATCAAGGTCGGCCATCGCTCTGGCGATGGTGAATGTGCCTTTCGAGAAGGGTTCCATTTCAAAGACGCCCATCGGCCCATTCCATACGACAGTCTTCATCTTTTTCAAAGTTTCCACATAGAGCTCGATGGTCTTTGGTCCGATGTCGAGCGCCATCCATGGATCCTGGAATTCTTCTTTGGAGAGGACTTTCGTATTTGCATCTTCCGCGAACGCATCGCCTGCCATGAAGTCGACCGGCAGCATGATTTCGCTGCCCATATCATGGGCTTTCTTCATAAGATTTCTGGCAAGATCGAAACGATCTTTGTCCTGCAGGGATTTGCCCATGTCGTAGCCTTCAGCTGCGACGAAGGTATTCGCCATACCGCCGCCGATCAGGATGACATCGGCTTTTTCCATCAGGTTCGCGATGACCTGGATCTTGTCGCTGATCTTCGCACCGCCGATGATGGCAGCGAATGGACGCTCCGGCTTTTCAACCACGCCGTCAAGGAAATCGATTTCTTTCTTCAGAAGCAGTCCGGATACCATCGGCATCAGCTTGCCGACACCGGCAATGGATGCATGGCTTCTGTGCGATACGCCGAATGCGTCATTGACCGCCAGATCGCAGCCTTCGACCAGCGCTTTCGCAAAGCCCGGATCATTCTTTTCTTCTTCTTTGTGAAAACGAAGGTTTTCAAGGAGCAGGACTTCGCCCGGTGCGAGAGCCGCTTTCTTTTCCTTTGCTTCCTCGCCGATGCAGTCGGAGGCGAATTTCACATCCATGTGCAGCAGTTCAGCAAGGCGCTTGGCGACTGGCGCAAGAGACAGATCCGGCTTCACTTCGCCCTTCGGACGGCCCATATGGCTCGCAATGACGAGCGCAGCGCCATGGTCTAAGAGATAGCGTAGCGTCGGCAGCGTCGCTACGATGCGGCGGTCGTCGGTGATATGGCCTTCCTTGTCATGCGGCACATTGTAGTCCACACGGATATAGACGGTCTTGCCTTCTGGTTTCAAATCATAAATGGTCTGCTTGTTCATTCTTACAGTCCTTTCGATGCGACGAATTTGACGAGGTCGATGATTCTCATGGAGTAGCCCCATTCGTTATCATACCATGCAATGACTTTGACCAGATTCCCTTCCATGACCATGGTGAGCAGGCTGTCAACGGTGGAGCTGACATCGGTGGTCTTGAAATCGGAAGAAACGAGCGGTTCATCGGTGTATGCGAGGATGCCTTTCAGTTCGCCTTCTGCGGCTTCCTTGAGTGCTGCATTGATTTCTTCCTTCGTAGCCGGCTTTTCAATCTCAGCGACGAGGTCAACCAGAGATACATCCGGGGTCGGTACACGGATCGCAAGGCCATTCAGCTTGCCCTTGAGTTCCGGAATGACGATGCCGATGGCTTTGGCTGCGCCCGTGGAAGTCGGGATGATGTTTTCCGCTGCCGCTCTTCCGCGTCTGGCATCCTTCTTGTGTGCCTTTTCCAAGATCGCCTGGTCATTCGTGTAGGAATGAACCGTGGTCATCAGGCCGCGAACGATGTGGAATTTTTCATTCAGCACTTTGACCACCGGAGCAAGGCAGTTCGTGGTGCAGGAGGCATTGGAAATGATATTGTCTGTTTCCGGATTGTAGGTGTCTTCATTGACGCCCATGACGATGGTCGCATCATCATCCTTGCCCGGTGCCGTGATGATGACCTTCTTCACAGTGCCTTTGATATGCTTGCCGGCACTTTCTTTATCTTTCAGCTTGCCGGTGGATTCGACGACGATTTCGACACCGTACTTGCTCCAGTCCAGATGTTCCGGATCGCGGTCAGAGAAGACATGGACTCTCTTGCCGTCAATGATGAGATCATCGCCATCGATCTTGACGTCCTTGCCAAGTCGGCCATGGACAGTATCGTATTTCAGAAGATACTCTGCAGTTTCCACGCCGCTCGGGTTATTGATAGCGACCACTTCCAGATCATCTCTATCCAGAAGTCCGCGGAATACCAGTCTGCCAATTCTGCCAAAACCATTGATACCGATCTTTGTCATCTTATATACCCTCCTGTAACTGAACCTGCTTTTGAAGCAGCTCTTCTGAGGCGCCGCGCAGAGAAACCCCTTGCGCGACAGCCTAAAACATGCGGGCTCGATGGGATATCTTCTTTCGAACCACCCGCACTGTAAAACCGATACAAAAACCTCCCGCCCGCTTCCATTTTCCTTGCACAATACAGAGGAAATCGGGCGAAACATTACGACTACAGTATATCACGCTGGCTTTAATACTACAATATCTCTTGCAAGATTTCTATTTAAGTATACTCTTTTAAGTAAAAAGAGTGTCAAATAAATCTGAAAATGGCTTCGGCACCTTGTCAGGGTGAGAAGCTGCGGAACTCATCCCCCATCGGCTTTCGCTGATCGCGCCGCGATAAGGCATGATGGTTCGGGGCATGCATCGAAGGCTCTCTTCCGCTGTACTGTCACCGTCAGCAAAGACTGCGACCAGTGCATTTCACTATCCCATTTCCAAGAAAGCCGCCCCGCTTTCCAAACCCGTTCAGCCTGATTTTCTTCCTTTCTTTCAAAAAAAGCATCGACCTTTTCATTTCGATGACTTTTTTGAAAGAATTTACCGTTTCTACATTCCATTGTTAGAAAGAAAAGGCTATAATATGCATAGACAGAATGAAATACATGAATATGTTAGTTGTGACTGGTGATTCAAACCTATTCCCTGATCACGTCCACTATTCTATTCTTCTTAGATGCAATCCGCATTCCCACGAAAGGAGCACTCCTATGTCCTGGAATACAAAAATCACAAAACTCTTAGGCATCGACTACCCGATCATTCAGGGCGGCATGGCCTATATTTCTGACGGTGTCCTCGCAGCTGCTATGAATCATGCCGGATGCGCCGGCGTCATCGGAAGCGGCGGATTCTCTGTCGATGAGATCCGTGACCACATCCGTCAGGCGAAGGACATCTTAGGTACGGGCAAATGCTTCGGTGTGAACCTCATGCTGCAGATGCCGAACAAAGATGATGTCGCGCAGCTCATCTGCGATGAGAAAGTCCCCTTCGTCACCATCGGTGCCGGAAACCCTGTCCCCTACTTCGACCCGTTCCATCATGCCGGTGTAAAATGCATCCCCGTCGTACCGAATGTCAAGCTCGCCCACCGCGTACAGGACGCAGGCGCTGATGCCCTCGTCGTCGAAGGCATGGAAGCCGGCGGCCATGACGGCAAGATCACCCTCATGGCTCCTCTCGAAAACGTCCTCCCCGAGATCGAGATCCCGGTCGTCGCAGCCGGCGGCATCGTAGACGGACGTGCTGTCGCTGCGGCTCTCCTCATGGGTGCCTCGGGTGTGCAGATGGGCACGCGTTTCCTTCTCTCCAAAGAATGCCGCCTCCACCCGAATGCAAAACAAGCCATCATCGACGCTGCCGACACCGACTCCGTCGTGACAGGCTTCACTACCCGAGATACCGTCCGCGGCCTTAGAAATCCATTCTCTGAAAAATACCTGAAGCTCGAATACAGCGGTGCTCCGCAGTCCGAACTCACCGCCCTCGCCGCCGGAACGAACCGCAAAGCCGTCATCGACGGTGACACAGAGAACGGCTTCGTCTTAGCCGGCATGTCCCTCACCCACCTCACGAAAGTACAGCCCGTGCAGGAAATCGTAGAAGAACTCGTGAGTGAAACAGAAAGAAGACTCGCCGCAGCACCGAAATTGATTTAAGGAAACGCTCCTTACTTTGAGCCACTTGCACATAAAAAATCCCCATCGGCTATGATATGATCCCCCTAAAGCAGACAAGGTAAATAACGAAACTGCTTTAGGGGGATCATATCACGAATGGGAAGGGACTGGTAGCTGATGACTAGTGACTGGTGAGTCAAAGACATCAGACTCCCGTATCATTATTTCGAGCGAAGCGAGAAATCTTTGTTATTCGCGGCGAGGGACTCACGTTTCCCCCACATGTGCCGCGAACTTCTCCACTTTCCTCATCTGTCTTTCATCTCGCTAGAACCCTATCCGGCTCGCTTCGCTCGCCACCTTCCCCACGCAGGGAAGGCTTTGATGCGGGGAAGGCGGTACTCTCAAACATACGACGTTTATCTCCGCTTAGTATAACGAAATGCGCCGCCCCCCTTGAACCTATAAACCTGCTGAACCTCTTTCGCAAACAAGCAAGGAACGGCACACCCCATGGGCTAACGCTGAACTTGATGCGATGTTACCACGTCTGTGAATCAGTGGTAACATCGCTTTCTATTATCTGTTATGTCCGAAGAATGTTTTCGCGACTTCAGGGAATGAGATGTAGCTCAGGAGGTCTTCCATGGAGGCATTCGGATAGCCGTCTTCAGCGAGGCGTTTCCGATAGGTATCGATCGCAGGCGGGATCATATCCGCCGGACGGCAGGTGATGGGCTCCTGATTTCCGATGGCTAGGCGTTTCACTTCCGGATCGATGGGCCCCGGTGTGCGGCCATACTTCCCCGCGACAAGGTTTCTGACTTCCTGCGGAATCATCTTGTAGCGTCCGAGGACGACATTCATGACGGCCATGGTACCGACGATCTGGCTCGTCGGGGTGACGAGCGGCGGGTATCCGAGTTCTTTTCTGACACGCGGCATTTCAGAGAGAAGCGCATCGTATTCATCAGCGACGCCCATTTCTTTCATCTGGTTCAGAAGATTCGACAGCATACCGCCCGGGATCTGGGAAGAGAGGATCTTGGGGTCGATGGAAATATTCGTATTCAGATGGAAATCTTCTTCCAAGTCTTTTTTGACGCGCTTGAAATAATCCGCCACTTCGCCCAGTCGTTCCAGATCCAGACCGGTATCGTAGTCTGTCCCCTTGAGGGCTGCCACGATGGACTCGGTGCAAGGCTGGCTGGACGCACAGGAGAAGGGCGAAATCGCGGTGTCGATGATGTCGACGCCGGCTTCGATGGCTTTGAGATAGGTCATATCGCCCAGTGCTGAGGTGAAATGGGTGTGAAGCTCGATGGGGATGTGGATTTCTTTTTTCAGTGCCTGAATGAGCTTGTAGGCGTTGTATGGGAGAAGGAGTCCCGCCATATCTTTGATGCAGATAGAGTCAGCCCCCATTTCTACGAGTTCCTTCCCCAGCTTCACAAAGTCCTCGTCTTTGTGATAGGGACTCACGGTGTAGACGATGCAGCCCTGGGCATGTGCGCCGGCTTCCTTGGTTGCACGCATGGCGGTCTCCAGATTTCTCGTATCATTCAGTGCATCGAAGATACGGATGATGGAAACGCCGTTATCTACGGAGCGCATGATGAATTCACGGACTACGTCATCTGCCATGGGATGATAGCCGAGAAGGTTTTGCCCGCGAAGCAGCATCTGGATCGGGGTTTTGAGATTCTTTTTGAGAAGACGGAGCCGCTGCCAGGGGTCTTCATTCAGAAAACGCAGGCAGACGTCAAAGGTCGCCCCGCCCCACGCTTCGATGGCATGGTAACCGATGCTGTCCATTTTCTCAAGGATCGGCAACATATCGACGATGCGCATGCGGGTCGCCGCCAGAGACTGCTGTCCATCGCGCAATACCGTTTCTGTGATTTTCACTGATTTCTTAGCCATAGTGATACTCCATTCTTGTGCTTGTCACAACGTGCATTCATGTTGTCATGAATATAACACGGCTAAGAAAATAAATGAAATTTATAACGTTAATGATTGTATTAGGAAGTTTTATGGTCAATCATTAAAAAGGTTCAGGATTAGCCTCGGGGGGCGGCGCATTTCATCATCCTGAGCGGAGAAAAACGTCGTATGTTAAGGAAACGCTGATTAAATCGCAGAATCAGATTTCATATGGATTTTTATACATAGTGTCGTCGAAATTCTCCTTAAATAGCTCGCTATTCGCGCCCTCTGTCTCCTCGCTCTGTATAAAAACCCAAGAATGAAATCTGATAACGATTTAATTAGTGCTTCCTTGAAAATGGCTTATCTGAAAATATGAGAACTGAGTTAAGGGATCTAAGCGCCGCGAAGTTTTGAAAGCAGCGGTTTTCTCGTATCGCAAACCTAATCCCTAGATACTAATTCCTAGTCATCAGTTACTAGAGATCACAAATCCTTAGTCACTCGTTTTTAACAACTTTATGAATTCCTTCACCGCCTCCGGTGTATAGGATCCGTGCGGCAGGAGCAGGCGGTAGCGGCGGATGGCGTAGCGGGAGCGGAATGTAAAAAAACGGATGTGCTGCTCAGTCCCATCGACAAGGCGGTCACTCAGGAAGGAGGCGCCGATGCCGGCAAGCGCAAGGCGATAAGCGGTGACGAGCTGCGGTACTTCGATATATCTCTTGGGATTCACCCCTGTTTCTTCAAAAATTTTCAGGCTACGCGCCCCGAGATTGATATGCGCATCAATGGCTATGAAAGGGATCTCGGGAAAATCGGATAGCTCCACCTGAGGAGCATCTTTTGCCAGATGGCGCCCTGCGGCTACATCCCCTGCCGAGAGAGCCTTGGAAAGCAAGGTCTCCGGCAACGCAAAGTGCGAGGGCAGAGCCAGCAGGATGTGGTCGCTGAAGCTCTCGTAGTTCTCGAATTCCTGAATGACGGATTCGTCGCAGCTGAATGTAAAATCAAGCTTATGTTCTTTCAAAAGGTTGATCAGCTGGTCCGAGCTCGTTTCCTCCATGCGGATATGGATGTGCGGGAAGCGGCGCGTGAAGCGCGTGATATAGGGCGGGAGCAGATACGCATTCATATAGTTCGTCCCGCCAAGACAGATGTCCCCGCTCATGAGGCCGTGCAGGTCATCGATCTGCTGTTTCATTTCCTGTTCGAGGAGCATTTCTTTCTTGATATAGGAAATATACATCTCACCCACAGGCGTCAGCGTGAGCGGACGCTGCCCGCGGTGGAAGAGCGCGGCTCCGATCTCCTTCTCCACCTTCCTGACGGCAATGCTCAAAGCCGGCTGTGTGACAAAGAGCGCTTCCGCTGCTTTCGAAAAGCTGCCATTGACATAGACCTGATATATATATTTTTTCTCCAGCTCCATAATATAAATCTCCTTTATGAAAACATTAGTATGATTAAATTGATTATATAATGCATAAAGAGTATAGTAAAGGCCATCAATGAGAAAAAGGTATGTTCGAAGGTCAGAGTTCAGAAAAACTGATGTAACGGATCCGACACATACTGTTGGTCCTACAGGGATGGAACGGTGCCTGGGATGGATGAAACGCACTCCCTCCTCTTTGCGCCTTCAGGATCCACGGAAATCCGATCATATCCATTGGATTCCCTGTAACGCCCCCTTCGAGAAAGGATGATCCCTATGCCAAATACGATGTACCAGGTCTCCACACTGCAGGCCCTCATGATGGGAGACTACGAAGGACACATATCCATTCGTGCGCTTTTAAAAAAAGGCGATACAGGGCTCGGCACCTTTGACAGTCTTCACGGAGAAATGATCCTGCTAGATGGCATCTGCTATCGGGCGCTCGAAGATGGCCATGTGGAGGTCTCGCAAGAAGAAGACCGCTCCCCTTTTGCCGTCGCTTCTTTTCTGAAAGAGGACGACGCTTTCCCTATCAGTGCCCCTGATTTTTCTGCGCTGCAGCAGGCGCTCAATGCAAGACGCATTCGTCAGGGAAAGAATAATATCTGCCTTTGCCGCATAGATGGCGACTTTGAAGAAATCAAAGCACGCTCGGAAGTCCCGCAGACAAGGCCGTACCGTCCGCTTGCGGTCGCCATGAAGACAGACCAGCGGGAATTTACCTTCGAACATGTATCGGGCAGTCTCGTCTGTGTCTATTTCCCGCCCTACATGGATAAGCTGAATATGGCAGGCTGGCATATCCATTTCATTTCCAAAGACAGGCGTCATGGCGGTCATGTCTTTGGTCTATCCCTGACCAAAGGCAGCGCGCGCCTCGCGTCTCTCCCCTCTTTCGAACTTGCCATCCCGCAGGAATCCGATTTCCAGCATCTCGATCCCACGGTCTCGAAAGAAGATATCGAAGCGGTAGAAGGGAAGAAGGCGTAACGTGTTCAAAGGGTTTTATGGATGCCATAGGTTTCCCATAAGTAAAGGAAACGCTGATTAAATCGCAGAATTCGATTCCACAAGCATTTTCATGCAACACTTCGTCATAACCCTCCTTAAATAGCTCGCTATTCGCGTCGGATTATTCCTTGTGCTGCATGAAAATGCAAGAGTGAAATCGAACAACGATTTAATCAGTGTTTCCTAAAATTACACGGCGTATCTTTTTCTGCGCCGCCCCTTCCCGCTCCGTCGCTCGAACCTTTGACGCCTCATTCCTCATTTCAAAAAGGAGCCCTCATGAAGCAATTACTATCCATCATCGCACACAATCGTCCGGGTGTGCTCTCCAAGATCACCGGACTGATTTCCCGCCGCGGCTACAATATCGACAGCCTGATGAGCGGCACCACAGAAAAACCGGGCTATGCCCGCCTTACGATCACCGTGGATGCGGATGACCGCACCATGGATCAAATTTCCCGTCAGGTCGAAAAGATCAGCGAAGTCGAAAAGATCACGGTTCTCAAAAAAGAAACAAGCGCCCTTCGCAGCATGCTCCTCATCAAGGTGCACGCCGGTGACAAGCGCATGGAGATCTTGCAGCTCGCCGCTGCTTTCCGCTCCCATGCCATCGACATCACCGGTGACAGCATGACCTTCGTGAATACCGGCAGCGAAGACAAGCTCCACGCTTTCGTGAATGCCCTTCGCCGCTATGGTATCATCGAAATGGTCCAGACCGGCGTCGTCGCTCTGGCTCGCGGCGATGAAGCTTTGATTTTAGATGGCTCGCGCTATGAATGGCCTGAGCAGTATGACTCGGTAGGAGGTAAGTAAGATGAAATTGACAGGAGCAGAAGTCATGGTCAAATGCCTCCAGGCAGAAGGCGTTTCTACCATTTTTGGTTATCCGGGCGGTGCTATCCTCCCCTTCTACGATGCCCTGCGTGATGAGACATCGATCCGCCATATCCTGACAGCGCATGAGCAGGGAGCAGCGCACGCTGCCGACGGCTATGCCAGAGCGAGCGGTACTGTCGGTGTCTGCTGCGCGACCTCCGGCCCGGGGGCGACGAACCTCGTCACCGGACTCGCGAATGCTTTCCTCGACTCGATCCCGGTCGTCGCCATCACCGGACAGGTGAAGCGCAGCACCATCGGACACGATGCCTTTCAGGAAGTCGACATCTGCGGCATCACCATGCCGATCACGAAGCAGAATTTCCTTGTGAATAAGCCGGAAGAGCTGGAACAGACCATGCATCTTGCCTTCCAGATCGCCAGAAGCGGCCGCCCCGGCCCTGTGCTCATCGATGTGCCGAATGATGTGCAGAAAGCCATGATCGAGTACCAGGGAAGAAAGCTCCCGGCTCTCTCTCCGAAAGCCCCCGATCCCATGCGTATCGATCTTGCCATCGATGCCCTCAGCAAAGCCAAACGTCCGGTCATGCTCGTGGGCGGCGGCGTCGCCATTTCCGGTGCCCAGTATGAAGCCGTGCATCTCGCAGAGAAGCTGAATCTCCCCTGTGCGAGCACCCTCATGGGACTCGGCTGTATCAGCTCCTACCGCAAGCAGTACCTCGGCATGGCTGGTCTTCACGGACATGAACGTGCGAACCGCGCACTCGCCGAAGCGGATGTCATTCTTGCACTAGGCAGCCGTTTCAATGACAGAGAAACGGGTGACCGCGCAACGTACAGCCAAGGCAAGACCATCATCCATGTCGATATCGACCCCGCTGAATTTCATAAAAATATAGACAGCCGCATTCATATCGCAGGTGATATGCGTACCATCATCAATATGCTCGAAAGAGGCTCCTCTCCTCATGACATTTCCGCATGGTGGGACAAGATCCTCACCTGGCCTTCGATGGATGAAGACTACGGGGATAATACGGCTCCCCTCTTCATTCAGGCGCTGAATCCGCTGCTCAAAGGGAAAGACTATCTCTGTGCCACCGATGTCGGACAGCACCAGATGTTCACCGCGCAGCATCTCAAAGTCGAGTACGCCCACCAGCTCATCACCTCCGGCGGCCTTGGCACCATGGGATTCGGGCTGCCGGCTGCTATGGGCGCAAAGCTGGCGAAACCGGAAAAAACCGTTCTTCTCGTAGCCGGTGACGGCGGATTCAAGATGACAGGCAGCGAACTCTTCACCCTCGCCTCCTATCATATCCCGGTGATCGTTATCGTTTTCAACAACAGCGGCCTCGGCATGATCCGCCAGCTGCAGCAGACCGGATATAACGAACGCTACATGGCATGCAATCTTCCATCGTATGTAGACTTCGTGAAATATGCAGCCGCTTTCGGCCTTGCCGGTGAACATGTCTCCACGCCGGATGCGCTCGCCTCCGCGGTAGAAAAAGCCATGAAGATGGATCAGCCTTACGTCATCGAGACAGCCATCCCGCCCAAAGACATGGTCGTCCCTATGGTCGCAGCCGGAAAAGGCATCGACGTCTTCGTCCCGGGGTTAGGAGAAAAGGACATCGATGTAAGGGATTAGTGATGAGTGTCTGGTGGCTAGGGATAAGGCAACAAATGACAGATGTCAAGTGTCAGATGGCTAACGTCTGATGTCTGATCTCTGACTTGTTTTTATCCCCCTTTCGGGCTGCCCATGGGACTGCCCGCTCACACTGATCCACATAAAAAAACTCCATGCCTTTGCATGGAGTTTTTTCTATGTGGATATGACTCAGTTTCTCATTCATGAATGATACATGATTCCTAGCATGTCTCCCATATTAGCGCACAAAAATGGACTCACATCTGCTGCTTAAGGAAACACTGATCGAATAGCCGAATCTGATTTAGAAATCAAAGGAAGCAGACAAGATGAAAGATCTTGGCGAGGAAAGAAGAAGTTTATTGCCCTGACCTGGCTGAAGTGCCCAATAGCTGCGGTTGAATACATTGTAACAGCCGGCGGACAGAGTCACAGGCACATCCCCCCAGCTGGTTTTGTATTTTGCAAAGAGATCCACTACAGTAGAGGACGGTACTTCCAATTCTGTTTTGTTGGTTCTATTAATAATGCCTCTGCCCACATAGTTCATGCGGCCCGAAATACTCCAGTCAGCATTGGGCATATATTCCATTCCCAATACAGCACTCCATTTCGCAGAACTATCCGTATGGCAGCCATCATAAGTACCACCTTCTACTTTAGCATTCAGATATTCAAAGCCACCAAAGACATTCCATTTTTTAGCGATACGTCCTGTCATATTGAAATCAATGCCTTTGTAATGATTCTTGCCATCCAGCAGGTAGAAAGGTTTCTTGAAGCCCGGCTTTTTCACATCCAGATACTGCGGCTGTGTTGTATCAAAATAGGAAATCGCAGCATACATTTTATCCCATTTGTATTTCACGCCAACTTCCTTCTGTGTCACTTTCACAGCATCCAGGATTTCGCCATTATTCTCATACTTTGGCTGGAAAACCGGTACGCCTCTCGTTGTAGATTTGGCATAGGCACCATAGAAAGACAGATTTTCATTTGGCTGATAAGAAACACCGAAAGTCGGGGAGAACTGGTCATCCTTGATTTTATTCTCCGCTTTCTTTCCTCTGTAATTCCCATGACGACGAGTGCCGGCCGCTAAAATGGACCATTTCCCTACTTTCATGGTATCCATGAAATTCAAGCTGGTATCCATTTCCTGATACATGAACATTTTGCCCAGACTATAAGCATTATCAAAATCATAAATGGATGGAGAAAAATGAATACCGGAGTAAATATTCCCGGATACATGTTCATTGGGCTGATCGATATGGGTATTGTTGTTATACATAATACGATGAGAACGATCCACAGAGAATACCAGGTTATGTTCTACAGAACCCGTATGGACCTTCCATTTCAAGCCAGCCTGCGCATATTTGTTTTTCAAGAGGAAATACTGGGACCAGATCTGTGTATCCTTGATATCTCCCATATCGTCAATCGTAATTTGGCTGGAATAAATCATACGACGATTGGTCATATCGTTCATCCCTGCATTGAGGAACCAGCTCAAATTGTCATTTATTTTCTGCTCGTGATTCAGGGTCGTCTGCCAGCCATACCAGTCACTGTACATGGCATTGGGATCATCATAGCTCTTGCTGGCATCGGGAGCTTTGGGAAGCCAGCGAGCATCGCGGAGAATAGCAATGCGCCGTTCTGTGCCAGTCAATCGTTCATCCACATAGCCCGCATAGAAATTGGTTTTGCTTTTTTCTGTTTCGTGAGAAACATCTACAGAGATATTATTCTTCTCTCTTCTGGCTCCGGAAATAGACATGCCGCCTTTGTCATGCATACCATACACGCGAACGCCCCAAGAACCGTCACTGCCCAGTTTGGCACGGCTGATATCGAACTGTTCTCCCCAATCACCATAGCCACTGTTAGACAGGGTCACACGATTGAAATCTACTTCACCAGCCCGTTTGGTGTAGAGGTACACAGAACCCGGCTGCCCACCATCAGGTCCATTATACGATTGCACAGAGCCAGAGAGAGTCGCTGCAGGTCCTACCAGTACATCCGCCCGATCAATGGTATTGGTAACTGGTCCAATGCACATGATGTAGAAACCAGGAATATTATTCAAATACATGGCAGAACCATTCGCAAGCATGCCACGCATGGAAAAATCCGTCTTGATCAGAGAAGTCCCTGTGCGAATGGAGGGTACATTGGTGAGTACCTGCCCGATTTGTCCGGTAGGTGCAGCCATCATTTCGATGGATTTCGATGAAATACTCTGAGCCGTATAGGGCACTGTCATAATGTCCTGCTCCCCTGTCAATCCGAAAGAGATTTCTTCTCTTTCAAAACCACCAGGCAATACTTTCGCTTCCACTTGATCTTTCTCTGCTGTGACAATGACTTCGTCCAATGTATTGCTGAATGCGGCTTGTCCACTGACCCCCCCAGTCAATGCCAATACAGCCGTCAATGCCATAACCAATTTTCTTTTCCCTGTCATCCTAGACTCCTCCCAGATAATTAACAGAATATTTGAAACAAAAAGCATTTCACTAAGTATAATGTACTATTTCATTGACAATTTTACAAATTTGAATTATTGAATGAATGATTCAAATTTGTAAAAGTATTATTTCACTACAGGACATCGCCCGACTTTATTATAGTTTACGAATAGAAACAGAATAACCGTGCTCATAACGGATCTTCTGATTTGCTGACCTATCAAAAAGTGGCTGTGAAAAAATGAGGATTCATTTCTTCACAGCCACTTTTTTCTTTGCTTTCATTTGGTTCAAGGTTCAGGGTTCAGGGTTCAGGTGGCGGCTTCGCCGCCTTTTTTAGAAGATGGTATCCTCGTATCGCAG
This sequence comes from uncultured Dialister sp., assembly GCA_934178345.1. GTDB lineage: Bacteria > Bacillota > Negativicutes > Veillonellales > Dialisteraceae > Dialister. Next base: position 123,312 of record CAKPQG010000005.1, read on the forward strand.
CCTTCCCCTCTAGGGAATGCTCTTAAGTTAAGGAAATCGTTAGCTACGTAACGTCTTGCTTCCCCCTTCGGGGGAAGTGCCGAAGGCAATAGGGGCATGCCAGCGGTATAGCGTGCTATGTTGAATAGTCCGATGCTATCGATATTCCAACACTTTCATGCAATACCGCTACGTAGCCCCCTCAGCCCTTCGGGCAGCTCCCCCGATGGGGAGCCAAGAACGTTCTTCCGCTTAACTTAATAGCCTTCCCCTCGAGGGGAAGGTGCCCGAAAGGGGCGGATAGGGTGACTATGGCATGAAAGACAGCTGGGATAAGGTTTCCCGGTCACTCCTATGAGAGCTGCAAGTCCCC
>CAKPQG010000006.1 GCA_934178345.1 uncultured Dialister sp.
CGCCGCGGAGGTTTGAAACTAGCGGTTTTCTCGTATCGCAAACCTAATCCCTAGCCACTAATCCCTAGCTACCAGTCCCCAGTCACTAGTCACCAATCCCCAGCACCAAAAATCCGCTCCTCTCGGAGCGGATTTCGTTATTCCAGTATGAAATTGTGATTCTCATCCAGATGGCCCGTGAGGCGAAGAAGCGTCGGCGCATCGCTGGCATCGATGTAGATGTATTTCCCTCTCTGTAGACCGGGCGCCTTGCCAAAGACAGTGGTGAAGCGCTGCCAGTTCGGCGACCACTCTGTGCGAATGCCGGCGGCTTTCGCAACGGCCATCACAGGTAGATACACGTGTCCATCCTTGCCATAGGCGTGGACATCGAGCAGCTCTCCTTTGAGATACAGGTCATAGACCTTTGCCACATAGCGAGGCTGCCCATCCGAGCTGTCGATCGCCTGCTGGATGCTCGCATCGTCAGCAAGGCCGCCTGCTCCCAGCTTCGCCAATTTCTTTCTGACATCAGAGATCTCGAGCGGCTGCCGGCCATAGCCGTCGGGATATATGTAGTAGACGACCGTCTTGTCCGGATCCATCTCTGCCACGACACGCTCATACTTGATGTCGACGGGGATCCCCTTCACGATGTGATCGAAGAGGTCTTCGACATCCTTCTCGTACATGCGAACGCAGCCGTGGGAGGCGTAGCCGCCGATGGAGGACGGCACATTCGTCCCATGGATCCCGTAATTCCCGCCAATGCCGATCCAGCGGTAACCGAGCGGGCAGTCCGGCCCCGATGGCACTTTGGCGTCCGGATTATCCGGATCGATCCAGGTCGGATTGATCTCCATATCGACCACCTTGCGCCGCCCGATCGGTGTCGGAGAAGAAGGCTTTCCCGGCGCGACAGGGTACATGCGGATGCCAACGTCCCCCTGATACAGGGTGAGGAGGCGGCTTGCCAGATTGATCTCGATCCGCTTGTCTTCGAAAGCCGGTTTCTTCACCGTGTCTTCCGCCGCAGCAAGGAGCTGGGCACCCGCATTGTCCTTCGCATCGGAAACGAAAGGCATGGCGGTGACGGCGCAGAGCGCCATGGTCATGAGTACTTTTTTCAACAAAGAAATCCCACCTTTGCATTGATTTCTCTTTATTATAACATGTGTAGCAGAGGGTTCAAGATTTGTCCGCAGGCCATGAGAAAGCGGTGTCCTTGTATCGTTACCTCGCGAGGGGATGAAAGAGAAGTGAGGATACTCTTTCATGCGTTCCCCCTTGGAGAAGGGGGCGGCCAAAGGCCGGGATGGACTGCCCCGAAGGGGCAGAATTCCGCAGAACGGTCAGCGGATATAGGGGATAGCAAGTAAAACGTCTGACGCAGAGAAAGGGATGCGGCTATGGTGAATGGTGCCTCTGCGAGGCACTCTATCCTCCGCCTTCGGCGCGCCCCTTCTTCAAGGGGCTGCTCAGCGGGGAAGAGTTCTTTGAAACCCAATCCCCAGTCACTAGCTACCAGTCACTAGTCACTAGCTACCAGTCACCGATCCACCAGCGTCTCGGCCCGGTAGGTCTCCCCGCTTTCATGGGTGACTTCGCAGGAGAGGCGGATGACGGCCGCTCCTTCCGCCATGGTTTCTTCCTGATGGAAATCTACGCGGTATGTTCTCCCATTTCTTTCTATGTCTCCCGGAATCGAAAGCGGCGCGTGGAAGCGCACCGCCGCTTTCCCCTGCTCCAGCGCTTCCTGTACAATGAGCGCTTCATCGGTCGCGATCTCCATCCTGACCTCTCGGCGCATCGCCTGCGAAAGCGTCAGCGCGACGCTGCCGGTAAGGATCAGGATGACCGTGACCCCCGCGAGCACCCAGACCATGAGGAAGCCGCGATGTGTTTTCATTTTGCCTCCTTAGGGAAAGTAGCCAGGGATTAGGGATTAGGGATTAGGAGTGACTAGTGACTGGTGACTGGTGACTAAATACCGCCTTCGGGCATCGCCACTATGTATGCTTCGCGGCGCATTTCGTCATCCTGAGCGGAGTGAAATGTCGGATGTTCGATCATGTAAAGGCGGAACAGTGAGAACTGAGTCGAAGGATCTGGCGCCGCACCACCATTTCGCATTTCTCATTTCTAATTTCTCATTCAAACGAGGCTTCAAACGTAATCAAAGGGCGGCACGCCCCACGGGCTAACCCTAAACCTGATCACCTTCCTACATCATATCCGGCGGCGGTTCCTGATTGGTGAGTTCATAGAAGAGCGTGAACTGGCCGGCGAAGAGGAGCTTCACTGTATCGACCGGGCCATTACGGTTCTTGGCGAGGATGATTTCCGTCTCATTCTTCTGCGGATTGTCATCCTCCATGTCGCGGTCGTAGTACGCGGGGCGGAAGAGGAAGGAGACCATGTCCGCATCCTGCTCCAGAGAACCGGATTCTCGCAGGTCAGACAGGAGCGGACGATGGTCCTGGCGGGACTCGACACTTCGTGAAAGCTGCGAAAGAGCGATGACCGGGACATTCAGCTCACGCGCCAGACTTTTCAGCGAGCGGGAAATCTCGGAAATTTCCTGCTGGCGGTTATCCCCGTTGCGCAGGGTATTCTTCGCCTGCATGAGCTGCAGATAATCGATCATGATGATGTCGAGCCCCTGCTCTGCCTTCAGGCGGCGGCACTTGGAGCGGATCTCCGAGACGGACACCCCCGGCGTATCATCGATGAAGAGCGGCGCATCCATGAGGACGCTGGCCGCAGAAGCGAGCTGGTCCCACTCCTTCTGTGTGGAAATCCGCCCGGTGCGGAGCTTCGCGCTGTCGACGAGCGCCGTCGAGCAGAGCAGTCTTTGCACGAGCTGTTCGCGTGACATTTCCAGCGAGAAGAAGGCGACATGCTTGTGCGCCGAGGAAATGCTCATGTTCTTCGCGATATTCAGCACAAAAGCCGTCTTACCCATGGACGGTCGCGCCGCCACGATGACGAAGTCGCCCTTCTGAAAACCGCTCGTCAGCGCATCGAGAGAAGGAAATCCGCTGGGAAGTCCCGTGATGGACTCTTTGTTCTTGAATTTCCGCGTGATTTCCTGCAGCTCATTCTGCACCGCCTCACCGATCGAGGTGAAATCCGAGCGGCGGTCATCACGCGTCACGGCAAGGATCGTTTTCTCCGCATTGTCCGTGATGTCCTCGACATCATCACGCTCCGAGTACGCCTCGTCCGTGATGACACCGGCTGCATCGATCAGACGCCGGAGCTTCGCCTTATCTGCGACAATGTCAGCGTGGCGGTCCACCATCTTCGTCGTGACTACATTCGCCGGCAGATCATTGACATAGAGGACGCCCCCTACGTCATCCAAGCGTCCCATGCGCTTCAGCTCTTCCGTCACCGTCAGAATATCTGCCGGCTCCCCCTTATGCGCCAGATTCAGAATCGCCTGAAATACGATCGCATTCGCTTCGCGGTAGAAATCTGCCGCCGTCAGCTTGTCCTCTGCCGTCATGATCGCGTCCTTGTCGAGCAGCATCGCCCCCAGGACGGACTTCTCCGCATCAATATTCTGCGGCGGAATGCGCGTCACGATCATCGTATCCGTGTCCGGCTTTTTCCCCCAGCCCTCTTTCTTCCAGTTGCCCTTCGGCTTGCTCTCGTTCTCTGCCATGGTCGTTCTCCTTTGCATCAATATTGGTTTTATTATACGGGTTCAAGAAAGTAGGTTCAAGAGAACAGGTGTGGTGGACAGGAGAGGGGGCGGGTTCAGGTTGATGGGTTCAGGGTTGTGGTGCGGCGCATCAAATTTATAAAGCGCCGCAAGTTTTAAGGAAACACTGATTAAATCGTTGCCAGATTTTACTCTTGAATTTTTATGCATAGCAAGGAATAACCTGACGCGAATAGCGAGCTATTTAAGGAGGGTTATGACGAAGCTATGTATAAAAATTCTTGTAAAATCTGACTCTGCGATTTAATCAGCGTTTCCTTAAACCAAGCGGTACTCCCGTATCGTCATTCCGAGCGAAGCCCTCGAATCTTTTTTGTTTGCGGACAATCGAATGGTATGAGGAACTTTCTAAACGGGAACCCTGCCACCCCCGATACGCAAAAGAGCCCCTTCCTTAGGAAGGGGCCGGCGAGCGAAGCGATGCTGGGGGGATAGGGCGTCATTCTACGTTTGTTCGGACAGCGATTTAATCAGTGTTTCCCTAAAAATTGCGGCGAAGCCGCCACCTTCATTCCTCATTTTATCCTCGTCACCCTGACGCGCCCCGTGTACATAGCGACAGTGATTTCCTTCTCATGCTTTCCATCCCTTGTCCGGAGGCGCATGGTATACTTCCCATTTCCTTCCGAACCCGCAAAGCCATCCTTGCGGAAAACGACATAGAGCCTTCCCCCTGCGCGGATATTCTCCGGGAGCGTCCCCCGCGGCTGGATGAACTTCACCCCACGCTTGGTGAGGTACGATACGCGCCCCGCCTCCTCGTCACAGTAGAAACTGACCGACATCGCCGCCATGGTCACGTCTTCATGTCCGCTTCTCACCAGCATCTGTGCCTCGCGGATGGCCGAAGCCACCTCTTCCGCCGCAAGATCCAGCTCCCGCTCCTCCTGCCAGTCATAGAGCATCGGCACCGCCGCCGCAGAGGAGAGCGCAAAGAGGAAAAGGACGAGCAGCATCTCAAAGAGAAGAAATCCCGAGCGATGCGAGAAGGAAAGCCATCCCCACCGTTTCCTGCACCCCATACGCCAAAGCACCTCCGATCGCAAGGAACGGCACGAAGCGGATCTCCGTCCTTCGCCCCAGCCGTCCCCGCAGGAACAAAAACGCACACCATAAAAGGGCTGCCAGCGATGTCAGCCATAGAGAAAGAAGACCGTACACCGGAAGCAGCCAAAGCGAAGAAGCCGCGGCCAGAAACACATCCGCCAGCCCCAGAGATTTTTTAGAAATCAGGTACAGTAGCCCATAGAGCGCCCCCATCCCCGCCCCCGTTGCGAGATAGAGCACCTCTCCGCGCGAAATCATCATAAGCAGCCCGCCAAGAGCAAGCCAGAGCGCCCAGCCATCCGACACATACCCCGTCCGCGCATCCTCCAGCGCCGGAAAGAGCAGGAAAAGGAAATAACCCCAGCACACCCACGAGCCACCTAGAGCCAGTACCACGCCAAAGGCAAGCCCCAACGCCGCCAGCACGCCCCATCCCCGCCGCCCCGCAAAGACCGCGCCGCTCGTGAGAAAGTCGAACATTCGCATGGGAAGCTCCTTTCGATGTTTAGTGACTGGGGACTGGTGACTAGTAGCTAGTAGCTAGTGACTAGGGACTAGGGACTAGGGATTAGGGATTAGTAGCTAGGAATTAGGAGCACCAAGTGACTAGTAACTAAATGCCACCTTCGGGCATCGCCCCATATATTTGCGGCGAAGCCGCTACCTTCATTCCTAATTCCTCATTCCTCATTCCTCATTCTTTATTTCACTCATACCCTCTCTTCTTCCGATAATTCAGCGCCATATCCGCCACGCCGAGATACACCGTGAAGAGCTGCAGGATAGGGATCCAGATCGAAATGATGACAATGAGCAGACGCAGCCGTTTCACCACCGGATAGATATGCGGCAGCCACCAGAGCGTCGCGATCCCCTGGATCCACAGCACAAAGTAGCACACCGCGCCCACATTGTACGCGAGATCCTTCACCTGCTCAGTGAGCGGCATGTACTGCGTCCCTACAGACAGAAGGAGAAGCAGCAGCACCCAGCGCGGGAAATGCCAGCGCTCCAGCGCAGGAAACTGCGGAAAATCCGTCAGTCCCAGACGACGGAAAACCACCTTCTCGATCTGCATCACCGCCCAGGCGAGCACCATCGGTGCCATCACCATCGCCGCCGGAATCATCTTCCGGATCGTTTTGATCATTTCCTCCGTCTGCTGATTCACCTGATCCAGCTGATCCCCGGACGCCATGAGACCTGACATTTCCTTCGCCATCCCCTGCATCTGATCCAGCGTACTTCCATACACCTGATCCCAAGGCATCCCCATCATGACCACCGTCCCCAGAAGATTCAGCAGCATCGCAAAAAACATCACAGCCACGATCGTCCCAAAAGTCCGGAGCGCCGATGCGCGCTTCTGATAGCAGTACGCCATCGCAATCCCTGCGAAGCCGAACATCACCACCAGGAAAAATGCCGTCGTGATCCCAAAGAACGCCGAATCCAGAATCATGATCCCCGACGTCGCGATCACCGCCCACTTCACACCCTCGCGGATCCCCATGTACGCGATCGGCAACGGCAGCGAAAGAAGCGCCAGAAGAGAAATCCCCGGCACATAGAAGCCCACCATAGACAGCACCACGGCCAGCGCCGTACACATTCCCGCCAGGACGACCGCATTCGTATCGCCCGCTTTGAACTGATTCATAACTACTCCTTTGTGAAATCCTTTTCATAAGATTGGTATATCACCATTCTATCATATTTGGAGGAAAATGAGGAAAAGGGTTAAAGGTTCAGGGTTAGCCCATTGGGCGTGCCGCCCTTTGATTACATGCGAAAGAGGTTCAGCGGGTTCAACAGGTTCAGAAGGTTCAACGGGGGTGGTGCGGCGCATAAAAATATGGAAGCGCCGCGGAGGTTTGAAACCAGCGGTCTCTCGTATCGCAAACCTAATCCCTAGCTACTAATCCCTAGTCACTAGTCACCAGTCACTTGAGACTTTTAATCCCTAGCCACTCATCCCTGCTTTCAAACTTCAAGGTTAGCCCACGGGGCATGCTACCCATTGATTGCGTGCGAAAGAGGTTCAGCGGGTTCTACAGGTTCAGCGGGTTCAGAGAGGGTGGTGCCCGAAGGCCATATGAGCTAATGCTATTCTCGTATCGTCAGCCTTCCCCTCTAGGGGAAGGTGCCCCGAAGGGGCGGATAGGGCACAAGCGGTATGAAAGACAGATGAAGAAAGCAGAGAGGTGCGCGGCACATAGGGGGGAAACCGTGAGTCCCTCGCCGCGAATGACAAAGATTTCTCGCTTCGCTTAAAATGACGATACGGGACTCTCCTAGTCTCTTGGTCTCTTAGTCTCCTAATCACAAGTCACTAGTCACTCAAGGTTCCTAATCCCCAGCCACTCGTCTTGCGCCCGTAGAACCGGTTGCCCCTCAAGTCGCCCCCCCGACCCCTTCGTATTTTCTCCCACCACATTTCCCAAATTCCTTCCCCCATGTGATATAATAGAAAAAGCGACTATGAACGGCTTTTATTTTTGACATATCATGCAAAAATATTTTTTTAAGAGCCAGCGACTGCCGGCTCCGACAACTGAATAGGAGGTTCTATCCATTTTGGCAAAAGCAAGATTACAAATCATTCCATTAGGAGGCCTTGGAGAAATCGGGAAGAACATGACTGTATTCCGTTACGGCGACGAAATTATCGTAATCGATGCAGGCATGGCCTTCCCGGAAGAAGACATGCTCGGGATCGACATCGTCATCCCGGACTTTTCCTACCTCATCGAACACAAAGACGAGATCAAAGCCATCCTCATCACCCACGGCCACGAAGACCACATCGGGTCCCTTTCCTACCTGCTTCGCGAAGTGAACGCCCCGGTCTACGCCACACGTCTCACCTGCGGCCTCATCGAAGGCAAACTCAAAGAAGCGCACATCACAAACTACGACCTGCACACCGTCAAACCCGGTGACGAATTCAAAACAGGTCTTTTCAAATTCGGATTCTTCCACGTCTGCCACTCCATCCCCGACTCCTGCGGCATCTACATGCGCACCCCGGTCGGCACCATCGTACACACCGGTGACTTCAAATTCGACCACTCTCCGGTCGACGGCGAACTCACCGACATGTACAAACTCGCCGAGCTCGGCCACAGAGGCGTCCTCTGCCTCCTCGCCGACTCCACGAACGCGCAGAATCCCGGCTACACCCCTTCCGAAGCCATCGTATCCAAGTCCCTCATGAGCGCTTACGCCGATGCCAAAGGCCGCATCATCCTTGCCACCTTCGCATCGAACGTCTCCCGCATCCAGATGGCCGTCGACGCAGCAGTCGCTAACAAAAGAAAAGTCTGCGTCTTCGGCCGCTCCATGGTGAACGTCGTCGGCATCGCCCAAGAACTCGGCTACCTCAAAGCCCCGGAAGGCACCTTCATCGAGCCGGAAGAACTTGGCCACTACAGAGACGACCGCCTCTGCATCCTGACCACCGGCAGCCAGGGCGAACCGATGGCCGGCCTCTCCCGCATGGCCGACGGCTCCCACCGTCAGGTCCAGATCCACGCAGGCGACACCGTCATCATCTCCGCCTCCCCGATCCCGGGCAATGAGACCAGCGTCGGCCGCACCATCGACAGCCTGATGCGCCTCGGCGCCCACGTCGTCACCAGCACCACCACCCGCGTCCACGTATCCGGCCACGGCTCCCAGGAAGACCTGAAAACCATGCTCTCCCTCGTCAAGCCGAAATACTTCATCCCCGTCCATGGCGAACACCGCATGCTCGTCAGCCACGCAGAACTCGCAGAAAGCCTCGGCGTCGAAAAGAAAAACATCCTGATCGGCGAAAACGGCACCCTCTTCGAATTCACCAGCCGCGGCGGCAAGATCAATCCGCAGCGCGTCCAGGCCGGCCCCGTCTTCGTCGACGGCCTCGGCGTAGGCGACGTAGGAAACATCGTCATCCGCGACCGCCAGCAGCTCGCCCAGGACGGCGTCGTCATCGTCGTCATCGCCCTCGAAAAAGGCAGCAACCAAGTCTTAGCCGGCCCCGACATCGTCTCCCGCGGCTTCGTCTACGTGAGAGACAGCGAAGCCCTCCTGACCGAAGCCAGAGAACGCATCGAGTCCGTCCTTGACCGCTGCGAAGCCGGCAACGTCTCCGAATGGAACGCCATCAAGACCCAGGTGAGAGACGCCCTCGGCAAATACTTCTTCGACCGCACCAAGCGCCGCCCGATGATTTTGACCATCATCCAGGAAGTGAAATAAATAGCAATAAAAAATCCTTCAGCTCTATGCTGAAGGATTTTTTTATTGACCTATCATCAAGAGAACAAGAAATAGAGCCCTCACTATTTCCCCTCTCCCTTCACAGCACAATTCCCATTCATTCTGTATAATCCATACCCGTTACCCGAAATAATCAGACCTGTTTGCTTTAACTTGCGAAGAAATTTCCCCACTGAAGACGGCGCCAATTCAAACTGCTTCACCAAATCCTTTCGCCTGAAATCTGCCTCAAACCCATATGTTTCCAAAATCTGAAAAACGCGACCTCTTTCTCGGACGGAATAACCATGAACTATCATACATTCCTCAAGCGCTACTTTTCCATCCCCATGCGCTACTTTTTTATTAGAAATCAACGAATCTCCATCCCCTTTATCATCCAGCGCATTGATCACACCGCTTGCTTTATCCAGTCCATTCCACCGAGTACAGAATAACCTTGATCAGCGAACAGGGCAGTCATCCGCAAATAGCGTACACCCAGATCATCCGATTCCAATGCCCGTGCCTTCTCCAGATACTTCAGCGCCTGTTTTTCGACTGCGCCACCCCTGCAGGCTCCAGAAAATCATACACATCACCGTTCTTAAGAAATCCAGATGTTTTTCAATAAACCGCTTCTGCTCTTCCTCTATATACGCCTTACGGAGCAGGCGACCTCCGTCACGAATAAAATGAAACAGCTCTCTTGCCAGTTTCCGATTCAACAGCTTGATGAAATAAAGATCCTTCATCCCCTTCTCCCGGATCAGATCCCCCTCGATCTTTCTGTGCAGACGCAGATATCCAAGCGCCTTTTATTTCCACCGCGTTCTACGCTCCCGGGATTGTACCGATAATAATAAAATGCCTGATTGGTTAGCATCAGGCGCTGGCATCTGTATAAGTATCTCCCAGCCACGTAATTATCTTCCGAGTGACATCCTTCCGGCGAAATGATTTCCTCTACAATGTTGCTTCTATATACGGCGTTGCAGACACTCTTGACAAGGAACTCCGTGAAATAGAGTCTGAATACGCTTTGCCCTGTGATGATGCCCAGCGTCCCCCCCCAGTTTAGAACACGCTCTTCGCTTTTGCTATTGATTTTGGTAATCCCACAGCGCGCCATGTCCAAATCATTTCTCTCAATCATCCGAACCAGAGTTTCATACATTGTTGACGCAATCCAGTCATCACTATCTACGAAAGCCACATAATCTCCCACCGCATACCAGAGGCCTTTATTACGTGCAGCCCCCCATTTTTCTGATGCACTGCGATGATCCTTGCATCCATTTCTGCATATTCATCGCATATCTCGCCGCAGCGATCTGAGAAACCATCGTCCACCAAAATGATCTGCAGATGCTTATAGGTCTGGTTTCGGATAGAATCGATGCAGCGATGCAGGTAGGGTTCTACTTTGTAAACCGGTACAATGACCGATAACAGTTTCTCTTCATTCATAGTAGTTCGACAATGCACAAACTATCCTCGAATACCTTTGCTCCATACGGATAATTTTGCTCCCGCCCTATGAATAAAATCCATCCGATCAAAGCAGGCCAAGTATACCTTGTACTTTCCATTCAGCAGACCGCCATCATACGGAAGTCTCCGCTGCTCGCGCAACAGATTCACAGCAGCTTCATAGTCTGCATCCTGTGCTGCATCCGTACCATAAAACGCAGTCAAATAGGATAAAACCGCTTTGATTACATTCGCTCTTACCTGCGGCACACACATATCTTTCCGCATCGCATACTTCAATCGATCTTCACAAGCCAAGATATAGTCATACCGCGTCCGTGGTTTTACCAGCGAAGTCTGGCATATTCCTGTAGGCGTCTTGCGGTAGTAGTAATACTGTTTATCAATAAAGCCTTCGCGTTGGATTCGATCAATGATATAGTGAGCCACCGCGCTGTCTTCATGTACATGTCCAACAGGATAACGTACACCCTCCCAGAGAGCACTTTTATAGACCGATCCCCAATTGATTGCGCGTTCATGGATAAAACAGTCTCGTAACCGATCAGTGTGCTCATTTTCCAAACTCAGTGAAATCTTCCCACTGCCCGCTCCGCCCTTTCCTCCACGAAAAGAGCCAAATCCGCAACGATCCAGATCATTTTCTTCCATAATCCGTATCGCATGAGCAAAGGCATCCGGCAATACATAATCATCTCCATCTACGATGGTCATGTAGTCGCCTTGCATCACATCGAGTGCTGCATTGCGCGCTCCGCTTAGACCTTTATTCTTCTGATGAATAACATGGATTCGCTGATCTTTCGCTGCATATTCCTCACAAATATCCCCGCTACCATCTGTAGAACCATCATCAACCAAAATGATTTCCATTAGGGAATAGGTCTGTTTGCAAATGGAATCGATGCATTGCGAAATATAGGGCTTCACATTGTAAACTGCGACAATGACTGATAATAGTTTTTTCATGTTTATTGACCACAAGCTTTCTCAAGGAATTTAAGAAAACGCTAATTCAATCGCAGAGTCAGATTTCATATGGACCTTTAAGCATAGCTTTGTCATCATCTTCCTTAAATAGTTCGCCATTCGCGTCAGATGATCCCTCTCTCTATAAAACCCCAAGAATGAAATCCAGCAACACTTTAATTGGCATTTCCTGACATATTTATAAAAGTCTTCATATATAGCAACTCACCACTCATGTCTCAGAATTGCTCCATATATTTTTATCAAATGTTCAACACAAGAATGAATTGAAAATGTATGCTCAATATATTGCCTATTATCTAAAGTGCTCTCTTTAACCAATACGGCTTTCCCCATTGCATCATATAGCTGCTCTTTACTTCCTGAATGAATAATCCATCCATATTTATCGCTTTTTATTATTTCCTTCTGTGCACCACTGTCTGTAGTAATTACCGGCACACCACAATAAACAGCCTCACATAAAACTAAGCCAAATGACTCTCGCGCCTTGGATGGTAAAACGAACAAATCTATACTCTTATAGAATTTTTCCATATCATTTACTTGCCCGAGAAATTTAACCCGATTTTGCAAATGTAATTGATTAATTAAATTTTTTATGTGTTGTGCATAGCCTTTCTCATCTGCACCAGCAATATATAAATAGGCCTGAGTATATTTGGCAGCTACTCCAGCAAAAGCTTCTACCAACAGATCTATCCCCTTATCCCATGCAATTCTACCTGCATACCCAATGATATATTTATTCTTCTCTCTAAAATTTATATCAGAATACTTTTGAAATCTTTCTGTATCAATCCCATTGTACACCAAATGATACTTGGAAATTTCTTTTCTATGCAACCCCGAAGTCTGCAAATCGTAGACTAATTGAGAAACGCAAATAAATGCATCTACCATTTTGCGTTGCCAAGCATGATAAACATCCTGTTTTGATGGTAAAGCATTATGTTTGAACATGACCAGCTTTGCCTTAGTCCAACGCTTAGCTAAAATGCAAACGAGCAATGCATGTCCACTGTGACAGTTAATAATTTTAATTTGATGCGCATGTATAAATTCGACAATATCTTTTAATCCGCACAATCCAGCTGCTGTATATAAATTAGTCGTCAAAATTTCTGCGACTTCACTATATTTTTCTCGCAAAAATTCATTTCTTTTATCTACAACAACATAGCATTTGATTCCCTGCCTTTTCATTTCAGCACACACGTCAAAAACATACTGCTCTCCGCCACCCCATGTTTTTGCAATAACTACATGCATAACTGAAATATCCATATATTCCCTCCAAATACTCAAATGCTATCGCAGATCCCCTTATAACGCCAGCTTCTTTCTCCCATACTACATCAATATAAGCCACATCATTTCTTTCCTGTTCCCTGTAATTCATACAACTTCAAATATTTCATCATTGTATAAAAGAAATGACAACAGCACATAAATACACCCATCCAGCCATCCAAAAATCCAGCTCGCAAAATCAGCATTTTGAAAAATCCACCCAGACTATGGCCAAAAGCCTTCCCCAAAGAAGTCCTTTTTCCATGGCGATATGCATCCTCCGCCCAAATCGTTGTGTACTGGCAGAATTTACTTTCCCAATGATGCCAATTTTTATAGGTATAATGCTCAATATGTCCTGGTAGCGCTTTAATTGACAGACCACACTCGGGATGTTCATGCACTTTATTCACCCACTTAACCTGATCTCTTGGAAACATACGAAGAACATGGTCTGGTTTTAATACGCCATGATTGAATTTCGTCCCGAACGCAACAGACTTTCTTTCAAAAGAATACTGCTTACTCCTACCTTTACCCGATATAATCTTCTTAACTTCTGCAATAACTTCGTCATTCAGCCTCTCATCCGCATCGAGATACAGCACCCAGTCCGCATCCGTCTGTTCCAGCGCGAAGTTTCTCTGGGCAGAAAAATCATTCGTCCAGGCGCGGAAGGCCACCTTCGCGCCATGCTCTTTGGCAAGCTCTACCGTGCGATCCGTACTACCCGAGTCGATGACCACGACTTCGTCCGTGCATTTTTTCGCATTTTCTACCACAGAAATGATATTGTCTTCTTCATTACAAGTCAGAATCAGAATAGCGAGTGAACTCATACTTTCCCTCATTTATTTCAGTAACAATTTAATCTTCTCTGCCACGGACGCATCGACTTCATCGAGCAGGGCATAGCGCTTACGGTAGTAGTTTCTCTTTCTCGTCGGGATCTCTTCCATGGTCTTTCTGGCTTCTGTCATCGGGAGCTCATAGAAGCGTTCGTCCTCGCAGGGATGGCCACCGGACTCTTCCCAGAAATCGCTGAAACTGGTCTTCAGCTTCTTCTCCATGCGTATATGGGTATTCGCATAGTACCCGTAGTTCGTTACGGCGTAGATATGTTTCATCCCGAGGGCTTTTGCCACCTCCTGCGTCACATGAAGAATGAAATTTTTCGTACGATAGGAGTGGCAACGGCGAGTGACTTTTCTAATCACATCTTTCGCATTAGCCATATTCGGTCCTTGCATAGCCCCGATCCAAAGCGACCACTCACCATCTTTATTCGGTGCAATCCAGATCATCATCTGATAAAGATAATATTCATCCAGTCGAAGAACGATGGAGAGAATCCCCTCCTTACGCTGCCCAGGATTGTACCAAAGTTCAAAGCAGAGGTGTCCACTCTCATCCTTACTTTCCCACAGCGGGTACGCCTGCCTATTGTACAAGCCCAAGAAGACCTCTTTCTTGAAACGCATCTGTATAAAACGCATGTGCTGTTCCAAAAGCTCCACGCGTTCATCAAAGGTAGAGTTTCTATAGAAAAAGGCGCGCGTCGGTTGTTCGTAGACGAAGGGATACTCTTCGGCGATCTTTGCCAGCAGTTCATTCTGGTGGAAAAACTGATGAATCTTCTTCATGCGGCCATTATTCAAAAGGCAGCGCGCGACGAAGACGACGCAGCGCTTCACTTCGCGCGGATTTTCCATATTGTAAATCTTTTTCCTAATTCGATATAGTCCAACTTGTCATCATCCTTTGGTATTCTCTGCCTGTAGGCAGACTATTGCTATTTTATCTTTCTAAATTCTACTCTATCCTATCTAGAATGGCAAATAAAAAAGCCCCGCTTTCGTGGGGCTTTTTTATTTTTCCAACTATTTTCCAGCAAGTATCTCCGGATGTCTGACAATCCATGATGTGATTGCATCTACGCCTGCGATTTCATCCGCATACCGGACTTTCCCTGATGTTTCTTCTTCCACTGGCAGTTCCTGACGGGTAATACCAAGGGGTTGATAAATCGATTTATCCGCCGCGCCCACGCACTCTTTTGTGAGCCAATGGTACGGTGTCACAACATGGTCTATCGGTTCTGTCAGCGATGACATCAGTGAATAATATTGGAATCCCTTCGGCGCAATCAGTTCAAAGAGTGTCGGCATGATATTCATATGACCGCCAATCGTATTCCCTGCGAAAATATCCTGCGTAATCTCCGGATGATGCATCGCAAAGGAGGTGCAATATTGCTCACGAAGTGTAATTTCCTGCCGTTCCATCGTATCTCCGGGATGAATCGGCAGGTATGAATGATCCCCAGTCACGAAGAACAGGGAATCCGGATATGCTTTTTTCATTTCTATGATGAAATCTGAAATGGCTTTATCACTGTACCAATACGTTCCAAGCACCTTGCGTTTCTTATTATTCTTTCTGACTGACTCAGGCAGGTCTTTCAAGACGGAGTCTGCATCAAATCCAAGGCTTTCTAACGGCAGCTTGTACGGACCATGGTTGGACGTAGTATAGACATAATGGAAGGTGGGTGTGCCATCATCCATTTTCTGTATAAGTCTGGCTGCATTCTGCAGAAAAATGTGGTCATAGATTCCTACCCAGGTCCTAGGCGAATCCGGCGGGCAAAAGTCAGTGGCTCCCATGACCCGATCGAAGCCAACCGCCGGGCCATATTTATCAAAATTTCCATAGGTCGGATTACCGCCATACCAGTAAATCGACCGATATCCAAGTTTCCTCAGCTGGTTCGGCAAGGTGGTCGCCAGCGTGCCATGCCAGAAATCTTCGCGCTCATTCAGCTCAAGCTTCGCATCAAAAATCCCCGTCATCAGACTAACGATGGCCGGACGGGAAATCATGCCGGCCGGTAAGAAGTTGTCCAAAACAGCAGTATGCGGGTCTTTTCGAAAGGCTTTTGCTCCATCCATGATGTGATAGTCACTGTAAATATCATCCAGTGGCATCTGCGAATAGCTTTCACCAACAATTAAAAAGATATGTTTAGGCTTCTTTATACGGGCGCCTTTCGCAGTATGAACAAATGCTTCCACTGGATTCTTCAACGATTTCCACTTTTCCTCCTTCATGTTTTCTGGCATGATAGCATCCATCGCTGCAGCATCTTCTTCATCTGAATGTTGCAGCCCTTCCTGCAACGGATGCTTGAGCACCACTTTCAGCTGCACAAGATCATCCACTGTAGCACGAGCCATGAAGATGTCTTTTTTCACAATGCTGGGAATGGTATCCCATTCCGGTTTGTCATCATGCATAAATGTC
The DNA here is from genome assembly GCA_934178345.1 of uncultured Dialister sp. Taxonomy (GTDB): domain Bacteria; phylum Bacillota; class Negativicutes; order Veillonellales; family Dialisteraceae; genus Dialister. The sequence goes on from CAKPQG010000006.1 coordinate 16,079, forward strand.
CCACCATACCGAAAATAGTAATAAATGGCGGCTACAGCTAAAACAACACAGCCATTAAGCGCAAACTGCAGAAGATCCGATGATACATGATAATATGGGAGCTGCGGAATCAGCATAAATACCTTCCCCGCCCACCAGCAAAGCAACGTATATGGAATATAGCTGAGGAGTAACAAAGCTCCGTGATCCTGATGGAAGAAAATATCCAGCAAATTGTGTTTCTCGGCTTTCTTGCCCAGCCATAATGTACTGTTGAAAATATCATGATAGTGATAATAGAAAATCATTTTCCCAAGGAATGCCGTATATATGGCAATTGCATACATGGTTACGACCACCTGACGAATCGTATCTCCCACAGAATAGTAGAAAGGCAGAAACGCGCCTGGCAAGCTCACCAACAGAACTAGCAGTAAGAAAAAATACGCATTGAGATCCATTCCCCACCAAAAACCGTAACGGAAGCAATGATACCACTTGCGCCACTCTCCCAAAGGACTTTTCTTCGCACGGTAAATCTCGATAAATAGAAGTCGGAATAATGCACACAATACCGGAGGCAAAATGGCAATTTGCAAATCCTGTTGTATCCCATCAAAGAATAAAGAGAACATAGATTGACCCTTTCCTCATGAAAAACGTAATCCTGGCCAATAAAGAAGGAATCAGCCAACACTCATTTTAAAGCGTGCCGAAAAAATACGCAAGGTGCTTACTTTTATAAAGCAAGCGCCTTGCGTAGAATAACACATATGAAACTTTATTTCTTATACTTGAAATATCCACCCTGGTCGAGGAAGTCTACATATTCTTTGACGGCCTGTTCCATATCGGTGAATCCTTCGTCGTAGCCGGCTGCGAGGAGGTTCGTGAGATCGGCTTCGGTGAAATTCTGGTATTTCCCTTTCAGGACTTCCGGGAAGTCAACGTACTCGATCTCTCCTTTTCCCATGGCTTTGATGATGGCATTCGCCACTTCATTGTAGCTCTGCGCATGACCGGGCCCGCAGTTGTAGATGCCGGAGGGGCCTTTGTGCTGCCAGAACCAGAGGTTCACTTTGACGACGTCTTTGACGTAGACGAAGTCGCGGCGCTGCTCGCCGTCTCCTACGGGCTTGCCCTGAATGTCGCCCCAGCCACGGAAGAGGCGGGCTTTGCCGGTGGCATGGATCTGGTTATAGAGCTGGTAGTGAATGGAGGCCATCTTGCCTTTGTGGTGTTCCTGCGGACCGTAGACGTTGAAGTATTTGAGGCCGACGACCTGGCTCTGGGCTTTCGGCATGACCTGACGGACGTAGCGGTCGAAGGCGAGCTTGGAGAAAGCGTAGGGATTCAACGCATCTTCGCATTCGTCGCCTTCACGGAAGCCGTGTTCGCCGCCGCCGTAGGTGGAGGCAGAGGAGGCGTACACCATGGGAATGCGGTGACGCAGGCAGAAGTGCAGAAGAGACTTGGAATATTCGTAGTTCGTGCGCATCATGTAGTTCACGTCGTAGACCATGGTGTCGGAGCAGGCGCCTTCATGGAAAACAACGTCGACGTCAGTGCCGTCGAAGCGGTCGCTCTCGATGGCTTCGAGAAAATCGTCCTTGTGCTGGTAGTCGAGGAATTCGAGTCCACGAAGGTTTTTGTAGTTGAGGCCGTCTTTCAGGTCGTCGACGATCAGGATGTCGCTGCGTCCCTGACGGTTCAATGTTTTGACAATGTTGCTGCCGATGAATCCGGCACCACCTGTGACAATAATCATATATGTGTTCCTCCTTGTAAATAGTAGATAAGGATTAGGGTTCAAAAGGTTCTACAGGTTTAACGGGAAATGCAAAAATCATTTCACATTCGTTTTCATCCCTCTACATAGAAGGGTGCCTCTTCGAGGCACTGTTCCTGCGCCTTTTGCGCGACCTTTCAACAAGGGGCTACTCAGCGGGGAGGATGCTCGTTATTTCAATCTGTTTCCTTTGCTTACCGCTTATGGCTAACTGCCCGCTTTTATAGTAAGGGATTGCTCAGTTGTCATGCAATACTGCATATTAAGGAAACACTTACGATGCTTCCAGATGATGCGCCATCCCCGTTGAACCTTTTGCACCAATAAAATCTTTTTACCTCTATTTCTCCGTTTCTTTTTTCAGCGCTTTCATTAGTTCTTCCCGGCTGACGGCGTAGGTGCCGAGCTTGGCGACTACGACACCGGCGGCGAGGTTCGCGAGGTAGGCGCTGTCTCGCGGGGCAAGGCCGCCGGCGATGCCCATGGCGAAGACGGCGATGACGGTGTCACCGGCACCGGAGACGTCGAAGACTTCCTGCGCTTTGGTGGGGATGTGCTCGATTTCCTCCTCCCTGACAAGGGAGAGACCGGCTTCGGAGCGGGTGACAATGATGCTGCCGAGGTGGAATTTCTTCATCACAGCGCGGGCTGCTTGTTCGACGAGCGCGTCTTCATTGCGGATAGGATCGGTGAGAACGGCGTTGATTTCCTTGAGGTTCGGCGTGATATAGTCCGCGCCGGCGTACTTTATCCAGTTCGTCCCTTTCGGGTCGACGATGACAGGCACGTGGTGCGCCTTGCAGGCAGCTATGATGGCCTGGCAGTTTTCTTTCGTGCAGACACCTTTGCCGTAGTCGGAAATAATGAGGCAGTCCAGGCCTTCTTGGAGCTTTTGCTGGATGTAATCCAGCAAAAGCGCGGCATCGTCTCCGGTGATGGGCGCAGATTCTTCAAAGTCGAGCCGGAGCATCTGCTGATGCCCGCCGATGATGCGGAGTTTCGTCGTGGTCGGGCGGTCGGTCTTAATGAGACCTTCGCAGGCGATGCCTCTCTTGTGAAATTTCTCCAGCAGGCTTTTGCAGTGGTAGTCATCGCCCACGAAACCAGCGATGGAGGTCTGGCAGCCAAGACGGGCGAGGTTGTGCGCCACATTCGCCGCACCGCCGAGTGTCTCCATTTCCGAGCGTACGTGGGCGATCGGCACGGGAGCTTCCGGAGAAATGCGGGTGACTTCGCTGTAGTAGTATTTATCGAGCATGACGTCACCTGCAACGAGGATACGGCAGCACGCGGTATGCTCATTCACAAAGTCGTAAAGTTCTTTCTGTTTCATAATGTCCTCTCACAGCGCAATGATGCGGCACTGGTGGTTTCCGCGCTCTCTGGGCAGTTCGCGCGCAGGCTTGCCGCCGTAGCGGGCCAGCAGTTCTTCGCTGTATTTCATCACGACATCGACGGGGATGTGTTTCATGCAGGCCATGTGGTCCTCGCCTTTTTTCGGGCAGTCGTGGATGCCGCAGGGGTGGCAGGACTCCGGCGTCTTGATGACAATGTCTTTGCTGTCATAGGGGCAGAAGGTCGGCACCGGGCTCGCGCCAAACATGGTGACGATCGGTACATTCATCGCGACGCCGACGTGCATCGGGCCGGAATCGGTCGTCAGAAAGAGGCAGCAGCGGCGAAGCAGCCCCGCCAGCACGGTGAGACTGACTTTTCCGGTGAAGACATGTACCTTCGAGCTGTCTTTTTCTTTCATTTTCTCTATGCATGCCTTGACGATCGCCACATCTGTCGGACCGCCCAGAAAGGCGATGTGATAGCCTTCCTGAATGAAGTGGTCAGCACACTCGGCAAAGTAGGCATCGATCCAGCGCTTCGTCATCCAGCTTGCGCCGATATTGAAGGCGATAACGCGATCGTCCTTAGCAAATTCTTTCTGCCAGAGGTCGGAGGCTTTCTTTTCTTCTTCGGGCGGCAGCCACATTTCGAGGCCTCTGTCATCGAGCTTCGTGCATCCAGCCGCTTCCTGCAAGACCTTCAAATGGCAGAGCGTCTGGTGCATGACCTTGTCCTTCGGCGTATCCGCCATCGCCAGGTTTGGCATCCAGTGGTCAAAGAAACGATGAAAGAAGGGCTGCGCGTAACCGACGATTTTCTTCCCGCCGGAAAAAGACGCAATCGCCGAGGCTCTCTCATTGCGATGATAATTGATCACGAGGTCGAAGTGACGTTTCCGGATCTGCCGGATGAAGCGGATGAGCGCCAGAATCCCCTTGTCTCGCCCGTGCTTGTCGATCAGGATGCATTCGTCGATGTTTTCATTGCAGCGCACGAGGTCGGCCAGTGGCCTGTCCGTCAGTAGCGCGATGTGGGCTTTCGGATAGTTCGCCCTGAGCGTCCGAAGCGCCGGCGTCACCAGCATGAGGTCGCCGATGTGCATCGTATTGATGACGAGAATATTTTTGTATGTGGAAGTCATACACGTTTCCTTTGATTTCATAAATACGCCCGGCATGCTGCCGAGCGGCTATGCGTCCTGCTCCGGGCTCTCCTTTTTCCAGTTTTGGCTAAGCACCAGCAGGCACCCTTGAACCAGCCAGAAGCTCTTCATAACGGCACCGTTACCAAAATTATACTCCGTCAACCCCTGCAGCACCAGCGCCAGCGCCGATGCACACATCATCAGGGCATATGGATTTCCTTCCTGCCAGAAGCGCTTGAAAGAGTAACCGATAAAGCAGGAAATCAACGTCATAAAGCCAGCAAAACCGATGAGCCCATTCTCTGCCAGCATCTGCATGAAGTTGTTGTGGGCATGAGCAAGGAGCGGCTCTTTCGCTTCCGGCGAAATGTATTTCTTCTGATAATTGTCCTTGTACTGTCCCAAGCCAACGCCTGTGACCGGGTGGTCTTTGAACATTTCATACGCGCTGTGCCAGATCAGAAGTCGCTCGTGATTGGACTGGTTTTTGGTATCCGTAATGCTTTGGGCACGCTGCACCACCGGCGGGTATTGGGTAAGCCCTGCACCAACGGCGAGCAGGCAGCACAAAATGATCGCAGCCAGCTTTTTTCGCTGCGTGAGATAGCAAAGAAGCAGTAAGGAAATCGTGCAACCCACTGCCAGCCATGCGCCTCTGGTCGCATTAAAGAGAAGCGCCGCCGAAAGCAGAATCAGTAAACCACCCATGTACCACCGCCAACGGCTTGCAGTAGATTTCTCAAAAAGCAGTACAAATAAAAGCGGCAAGTAGATGCAGAAATACCCTGCAAATGTCATCGGATGACCAAAGAAGCCAGCGGCTCTTGCATCACCACCCAGTCCCTGATGTACCACACAGAGTGCACCTATCGCGATACCAGCCAAAGAGCAAGCTAAAATTCTTTTGGCCTGCTTTGCTTCCCTGATGGTCAATGTAATGATGAAAAAAGGCATAAGCCGCCAGAACCAGGCGTTGATCCAGACTTTCATTCCCTGCTTGATATCTCCACTGAGAAAAGCGGATATCAGCATCGTTCCGATAAATATCCCAATAGCAAGATAGTACGTCTTATCTGGCACATGTATCGCAGCTCTGTTTTTAAAAGCATAAATCAGGAAACAAAGTGTAGCTATGGCAAGAAGCGCATTGCCCACGGCAAGAGAAACAAATGACAGCATAGCAAAAGCCGCCATGGAAATATAGCAGTATTTATTCGTCACGATGACCCATCCTTACCTATCAATCATCTTTTTTCAAAATCTCATGCACCAGCTGATATACCCGATCCACCGGAATGCTGCTCATCCTGCACTCCTTCGTCCCCGGATGATCGGCAAGCAAAGCGTAACCATTGGCATTCCCATATGGGCCACTTCTATCTGGGAGAGTCGGTCCAAAGAGAGCGATGATCGGCGTATGAACCGCATTAGCAATGTGCAATGGGCCAGTATCTCCAGAAATATGCAAAGCCGCCTTTTTTTCAAGAGCCACAAGTTCAAGGAGATTTGTTTTACCCATTAGGTTCACAGTGTACGGTGTGGGCGATATTTTTTTTATAGTTTTCCCCATTCCCATCTCATTCGGCGTGCCCGCAATAAGGCAGAAAATCTTGTCTTCCGCTAATTTCTTAGCAAGAGCCCCCCAAGATTCAATAGGCCATTTTTTACGTCCGCCTCTTGTGCCTGGCACAAGCACCACATAAGGAGACTTCACATTATACTCTTCAAGCAGATTCGTGACCGTTTCCATTTCATCCGTTAAGACGGGGAGTGGAAATTCAATCTTATCTACAGGACAACCAATATAACGCATAACATCTAAATGTTGTTCGATAATATGACCATGCTTATGGGGACCGGAAATCGGCTTGCTGAAAAGGAAACTGCCTTCACGCGCATCGTGGTAGCCGATCTTTTTCTTGCCGCCGGAGAGAAAGGAGATGAGCCCGCTTTTGGCGATCATCTGCAGGTCGATGACGAGGTCGAAGTGATGCGCATGCAGGTCTTTGCGGATTTCTTTCCAGTAGGAGAGCTGATTGATGCGCTTCCGGTCGACAAGGTAGACTTCATCGATCCACGGCTTGCCGGGAAGGATCCCCGCAAAGGCGGGGTGTACGGCCCATGTGATTCTCGCTTCGGGATAGGCTTTACGCATGGCGTAGAGAGAGGGGAGCGCGTGGATAATGTCTCCTAAGGAGCTCATTTTTATAATCAGGATGTTTTTATACTTCTTTGGCATGATGGATGTCCTTGGATTCGGCTGCGTTGCGCCGTATCTTGGGCGCTTTGGCGAATAGGGATGATAAAATATATTTCTATTTTATCACATTTCTGTAGCTGCTTCGATGAAAATTCCACTAAAAAGGACGCGGATGTATTCCGCGTCCTTTGCCAGGGAAACACTGATTAAATCGTTGTCAGATTGAATCAGCGTTCCCTAGCTATAGCCGCTAGCAGGAAAGCGACTCTTCTTCTGTGATTCTCTTGATATCATCCTCTGACTGCCTAGTGATCCTCACGATGATTTCCAGCGGCATATGATCTTCCAGCATGCGCACCGTGATTTCGCGCTGATTTTCCGCTTTCCCAAGCCGCACACCATCTCTTACGCCTTCCTTTCTGCCTTCTATTCTTCCATCCTGTCTGCCAAGAAGATATCCTTTATCTACGCCGGCTTTCGCGATACCTACGCTGAGATTGCACATGATGTCCACTATCCCTTCTTCGGCAGAACCATTCCATTAGCAGGGAAGCGACTCCTCTTCCGCGATTCTCTTGATATCATCCTCTGACTGCCTGGTGATCCTTACGATGACCTCCAGCGGCATATGATCTTCCAGCATGCGCACCGTGATTTCGCGCTGATTTTCCGCTTTTCCAAGCCGCACACCATCTCGTTCACCTTCCTGTTTGCCAAGAAGATATCCTTTGTCTACGCCGGCTTTCGCGATACCTACGCTGAGATTGCACATGATGTCCACCATCCCTTCTTCCGATTCATTGAGTTTGATCTGATAGTCATTTTCCAGCGTCTTCATTTTCCCTGCTGCGTTGTCATCGGATTTGAAAAGTTCATAGAGAAGACGCAGGAGGCGATTCCCTGGATCTCGCTTTTTGCTGCTGATATAGACCATGACAGCCTGCGCAAGGTCGTAGTGTTTTTCTTCTTCCCCGATCATGCCATACTTGAGATTCTCCTGCACGCGATACTGCGTGATACCGCTTTCATCCCCTGGAGGATCCATGCAGAGCCAGATGCTGTAAACTTTTCTGATCTTTTCATAGTGTGATTTGTCGAAGTCCACATCGTGCTGCGAGGAAATCAGGCGGCTCACATAGTAGAGCGCGCGTGTAACGAGTGGATAGGAAACGTTGGCACTGTGCTGGGCTTCGACATTGATGATGAGTCCAAGGGCGCTGCCATCCGGGGTGCTGGCTCGGAAGCGAATGTCAAAGGTAACGGTCCCCTCGGTCAGCGTCTTGTCTTCTGTATTTTCTCCGAGGATGCGGGGGAGCGGGCGAGCATTGGTCTTGTCTGGCATGACAGGTACACTCGCCACTTCTGGCGTCCCTTGGATGTAGATGTCTCTGATGTCTTCGATGGTACTGTCCTCAAATTCCGGCACGCAGTACTTCAAGATCCATGCCAGGATTTTTCGGCTGGCAAGCAGTTTCTTCGCATTGGCATCGTACTCTGGATTGCGCCCAGCCAGATAGAGGTCTTCGAGTGTCTCCATACGCGGCCCTCCTTTACTTTTATTGTATCACAGTTCGTAAAGGTAATCGAAAAATAAGCGTCTGCATATCGCATGGTATCTGATGTTTCCCAGTCTTTCGGTCTCTTAGTCTCATTCTCCCCAACACACAAAAATCCCCAGGACCACTCCCGGGGATTTTTTCACACAAGATTTATTCCGTGACGACGGAGACGTGGACGGTGCTGGTGACCTGCTGGTGGACCCAGACTTCTACGTCATATTCACCGACGGTCTTGATCGGCGCTTTGAGACGGATATTTTTCTTTTCGAGCTTGAATTTGTACTGTTTCTCGAGGGCTTCGCTGATGTCTTTGCCGGTGACGGAGCCGAAGATGCGGCCGTCTTCCCCGCTCTGGACTTTGATGACGACTTTGACTGTCTTGAGCTGGGAGGCCATGATGACGGCTTCGTCTGCTGCGACCTTGCTCTTGAATTCTTTCGCTTCCTGGCGCTGGGAGGCGGTATTGAGGTTTGCCTTGGTGCCTTCTACGCCGAGACCTTTGCGGATGAGCACGTTGCGGCCATACGCGTCAGCGACTTCGATGACGTCGCCCTTTTTTCCCATTTTCTTTACGTCTTGCAGTAATACGACTTTCATTCTTTTTCCTCCTCTACTTGTTTACGGACTTCGGCCAGGATGACCTTTTCCGCTGCTTCTTTATTTCCATCTTTGCCCAGCTGGCAGCCGGCCACGGTGAGATGACCGCCGCCGCCCAAGGCTTCCATGACGACCTGTACATTGATCGAGCCGTCGGAGCGGGCAGAGAGACAGAGTCCATTGTCTGTGTGATAGAAAAGGAAACTGGTCCGGATTTCCTTCACGGTCACAAGGTAGTCGGCGATCTGTCCGGCGAGTACCTGGGAGTCTTCTGTCCCTTCCGGGCACTCGGCGATCGCGATATAGTTATCGATGAGCTTCATATGGGCCAGGATCTCGGCCTTAGTCTTGATGAAGTGAATGTCTTCCGCAAAGAGCCGGTGGACGAGCTTCGTATCTGCCCCGCAGCGGCGCAGGAAGCTCGCTGCGTCGAAGGTGCGGACGCTGGTCTGGACGGCGAAGTTCTTCGTATCGACGACGATGCCTGCATAGAGGCAGGATGCCTCGATTTCATTCATTTCTTCGTCCCCGCCGTAGTACTGGACGAGCTCGGTCACAAGCTCGGACGCCGATGAAGCGGATGGCTCCATGTATGTCAGAAGCGGCTGGCGGATGATGGAAGCCGCGCGGCGGTGGTGATCGATGACGACCTTCTTCACGGCTTTTTTGAGGACTTCCGGAGCTGCGACGAGCTCGGGGATGTGCGTGTCGGTGATGATGACGACGGTCTTATCTGTCATGAGTCCCTTTGCCTCGCTCTCATCGATGAGGAGCCCTTCGGCAGCGCCGCTCTTCTCGATGGCATCGACCATCTTGCGGCAAGTGTCACGCTCTTTCGAAAGGACGACATGTGCCTCGACATGGGAGGCGCGCGCGAGGTGGGCGACCCCGACCGCCGAGCCTAAGGCATCGAAATCTTCATGATTGTGCCCCATGACGAGCACCATATCCGCGTCTTCGATGATTTCTTTCAGCGCCTGTGCGACGACGCGGACGCGCACGCGGGTGGAGGAGACGGAGGTCGGAGATTTCCCGCCGAAGGCTTTCACTTCTTTCCCGATGCGGACGATGGCCTGATCCCCGCCGCGCCCAAGGGCGAGGTCGAGGGAAACCTGCGCCTCTTCGAACTGTTTCACGAAGGAATCACTGCTCTGGACGATGCCGATGGAGAGTGTGACGGGGATGCGGTTCACGGTGTGGATCGCGCGGACCGCATCGAGGATCTCGAAATTATTCTCCATCATTTCCGCAAGCGCCTTGTGTGAAATGCACGCCACGAAATCGTTCGTCGAGTACTGCTTGATGAAGCCTTCTTTCGCATTGAAGGAGGAAAGAACCTTCTCCGTGACATCCGAGAGCAGGGCCGAGCGCTCGACATCGGTGAGATCCGCAGTGACCTCCGGCACATTGTCGATACGGATGAGACAGAAGACCGGACGCGCCTCATCGCACTCTCTCATTGCTTTTTCGACATCCGTGCGGTCCATGAAGTAGAAAACCATGAAGTGCGTATCATTCTTCTCTCCGGTGTCCAGAAATTTATAGAAAACACGGAAGAAGGACTCACCCGCATGGCACTCGAACCATCCGGTCTTGCCCCAGATTTTAGAAATTTTCTGCCCTGTGATGAGATCCTGAAAACGGACACCGACCTCGGCTCCCTCACCGAGCCAGCCGCGGAAGACATTATTCGCCCAGACCAGCTCTTTCTTCTCATCCATCATCGCGATGCCGACAGGGAGGTTTTTCACCGCATACACCGTACCGGCTGAAACGCCTGAGGACAGGTCATCCAGATAGCGCAGGAGTTTCTTCTCCTGCCCGTAGTCAGAGCGTTTCACATAGACGATGACCCCGGCCACGATGATAAAGAAGAGCAGCCCCAGCGGCCAATTCTGCGTAGCAAGCAGCAGCGCGGCCAGGAGCAGCAGGCCGATCATGAGCTTCGAGGTCCTCGTATATACCCATATATCGCTCAGCATAGTTGTCTCCTTTGTTCGTTACGAAATCGGGAGCGGTCTGTCACACGGCCAGCGCCCGCCGATTTTTTCGATGATTCTTATTCTTTATCGTACTCGAAACAGGAGAAGAATGCAAGGGAAACGCCGCTCAAATCGCAGAATCCGATTTGACATGTATTTTCATACAACGCTTCGTCATAGCTTTCCTTAAATAGCTCGCTATTCGCGTCAGATGATTCCTTGCTCTGCATAAGTTTGAAAGCAGGGATAAGTAGCCAGGGATTAGGGACTAGGGATTAGGAGTGACTAGTGACTAGTGACTGGTGACTTGAATGCCACTTTCGGGCATCGCCCTATTTATACTCCGCGGCGCATTTCGTCATCCTGAGCGGAGTGAAATGTCGGATGTTCGATCATGTAAAGGCGGAACAGTGAGAACTGAGTCGAAGGATCTGGCGCCGCACCACCATTCCTAATTCCTCATTCCTAATTCCTAATTCCTCATTCGCGCAAAGCTTTCATTCATAATCAGTGGACGAGCCGCCCCACGGGCTAACCCAGAAATAAAATTGGACAACGATTTAGCCAGTGTTTCCCGAGAGGGCAGGAAGAAGGTGGAATCGCGAGCGCGCCATAAAAATGACCGAAGGCTGCTTTTCTTTCGCCTTCGGTCATTTTTAAGGAAACGCTGAGAGGGATGAGGGGCTGGTAACTAGTGACTGGTAGCTGGGGATTAGTGGCTAGGGATCGGGGGTTAGACGTCAGGCTTCGAACTTCGAACTGCTGACTTCAGACATCTGACATCTAAAGTCTCTTAGTCTAATTATTTTTGTCCGTAGTAGGCCCTCGGCCCATGCTTGCGCTGGTAATGCTTTTCCAGAATATAGGGAGGAAGTGCTGCGGACGAATTGATCTGCAGTGTCTTCCATGCCATTTCTGCGATCTCCTCTAAGACCACACTATGGTAAACGGCTTCTGCCGGATCTTTCCCCCATGTGAAGGGGCCATGATTCCTGACGAGGACACCCGGCACGGCCAATGGCTCCCTTCCCGTTTCCTTCACGGTTTCCACGATGACACGGCCCGTATTTTTCTCATAGGCTTCCTGCACTTCATCCCGCGTGAGGCTGCGGCTCACGGGAACGGCTCCATAAAAATAGTCTGCATGCGTGGTTCCAAGTGGCGGGATTTCCATGCCCGCCTGTGCAAAAACCACAGCATGAGTGGAATGCGTATGGACGACGCCGCCGATCTCCGGAAAGGCTTTATACAGTTCCAGATGTGTCGGCGTATCGGAAGAGGGATTGAGCGTCCCCTCCACGATGCGCCCCTCCAGATCGACCACCACCATATCCGATGGCTGCATGCCCTGATACGGCACGCCGGAGGGCTTGATGACGACGAGGCCCCGCGCGCGGTCGATCCCGCTCACGTTTCCCCAGGTATAGAGCACCACGCCGCGGCGGGAAAGCTCAAGATTTGCCTCACAGACGGTTTCCTTCAGTGCTTCAAGCATCAGCATCCGCCTCGATCACCCATGCACGATCGGAAGGGAAGGTCACGCAGCAGCGACCTTCCAGAATGGTGCGCCCGGGGTCAAACATGTCCACAATCCATTCCTTGCCCAATTCATCCTTCACGAAGTAGCGTACCTTCTCCCCGAGGAACATCTTATTGAAGATCACAGCGGACACATTGACTCTGCCTTCCACCGGTTCTTTAGACAGCTTCGCACTTTCCGGGCGGATGGAAGCGCAGTAGGTCTTCCCCGCTTTGACTGGATTGCCTGAAGCGAACCGCACGCTGCCGTAGAGGACGGTATTTTCCGCTGCGCCTTTGACCTCGATCAGATTCGTCGTCCCGATGAAGTCCGCCACAAAGGGCGTCTTGGGTTCGAAATAGATTTCCTGCGGCGTCCCCACCTGATGCACGATGCCGTCTTTCAGGACGACAATGCGGTCCGACATGGAAAGGGCCTCGGACTGATCGTGTGTGACGTAAATGGTCGAGAGCCCCATCTTCTGCTGGATATCGCGCAGCTCCACGCGGACGCTTTCACGCAGCTTGGCATCCAGATTGGACAGCGGTTCATCCAGAAGCAAGAGCTCCGGATTCATGACGAGCGCTCGGGCGACAGCGACACGCTGCTGCTGTCCGCCGGACATCTGGTTCGGGAAACGCTTTTCCATCCCGGAGAGCTGCATCAGCGAGAGCGCTTCGGTGACGCGCTTTTTGATTTCCTCTGCCGGTTTATGCTTGACACGAAGGCCGTAGGAGACATTCTCAAATACATTCATGTGCGGGAAGAGCGCGTATTCCTGAAAAACCATCGCTGTATTGCGGTTGTAAGGCGGCACACGCTCGATGTTCTTGTCATTCAGAAGGATCTCCCCATCATCGGGTTCGTAGAAACCTGCGATCATGCGAAGAAGCGTCGTCTTCCCGCAGCCGGAAGGCCCCAGAAAGGTGATGAAGTGCCCTTTTTCGAATTCCAGATCCACATTCTTGATGACATGATTCTTCCCAAAATATTTATTGATTTTCTTCAGCTGTAATACCAGTTCTGCCATTATTGTCCCTGCCTTCCTTACAGATCAAAGATATTGATCTTATCTCTCAAAATCAGTTTCACGATGCCAAAGGTAAGATAGATCACCAGCATGATCCCCACGGCTGTTGCGCTGGCCGTAGGAAGGAATCCCTGATTGGCCAGACTCATGATATTGATCGAGGCCAGATTCCATTCCGGCGACACCAGAAAGATCACCGTCGAGAGTGTATTCATGGAGCGCATGAAGGCGTACACAAAGCTGACAGACAGCGAATTTTTCAGCATAGGAAGGACGATCTTGCGGAATGTGGTGAAGCTGTTCGCCCCCAGATTTGTAGATGCCTGCTCCAGAGAGCCTTCGATCTGTTTCAGTCCGGCAACCGCCTGCCGATAGCCCACCGGAAGCTGCCGAAGCGACATGCCAAGGATGATGATGGCAAGTGTCCCTGTCATTTCCAGGACGCCATCATTAAAGGCCAGGATCATAGCAAGCCCGATGAAAGTACCGGGGAGGGAAACAGGAAGCATCGCCAGAAAATCCATGACGGTGCGCCCGGGGAATTTCTTGCGGATGGTCAGGAATGCCAGTGCAATGCCCAGCACGGTCGTGATCGCGGCTGTCGCCATCGAAGCCACCCAGGAATGCGCCATGACATTCGACTGAAGCACGCCTTCCCGGAAATAATCCAGCGTAAACGTGTAGTCATATCCGAAAGCGGTCGTGAAGGCGAAGAGGATGACGACGCCGATGATCATCAGAATGGTCAGACAGAGCAGCATGCAGAATGCCCAGAGCAGTCCTGTCGCCACCGGCCCTGCCGTGACACGGATGAGGCCCGCCACCGGTTTCCCCGTCACGGTCACATAGGAATTCTTTTCCAGATAATACCGCTGCACGAAGAAGACGATCAGCGTCGGGATGACCAGAAAGACCGACAGGGTCGCGCCCATGGGAAGATCCCACGCACCGGTGACCTGCGTGTAGGCCTCCGTCGCCAGTACATGATAATTACCGCCGACCAGCATCGGATTGCCGAAATCCGCCAGTGAGTTGATGGCGACCAGCAGGAAGGCGCTGGCAAGGCCCGGTGTCGCAAGGCGAAGTGTCACCGTGCGGAAAAGGTACCAGCCGCGCGCCCCCAGATTCTGCGCCGCGAGCTCCAGATTCGGACTGATGCTTTTCAGTACACCGGAAATCGTAATATACGCCAGAGGGAAAAAGGCGATGGTCTGCGCCACCCAAAGGCCGAAGGGACCATAGAGATCCACCTTCAGATGCAGGAGCTGCCAGGTGATAAAGCCGCGGCGGCCGAACAGCATGATGAAAGCCAGCCCCGTCACGACAGACGGTGCCATGGTCGGCAGGAGCGCCACCACCTGAAAGAAACGCTTGCACGGCATATTCGTGTAATTGATGCCGTAGGCAAAGAGAAAGCCAAAAACGATCGCCGTTGCGGTCGCGATCAGAGAAGAGAAAATGGTATTTCCAAAAACCTGAATGAACTCTTTCCCCGTGATCGCTCTCATCCAGTCAGCCGCGGTCGGCACCAGAAGGATCTTGGCAAATGGATAGATGATAAATACAGCAAACAGCAGAAATACTGCCAGTATGCTGATCAGGAGGGGCGGCTCCCTGAGGAGCACCTTCAGCTCCGCCCCCAGGCCGGTATGCTCATGTCCGGCTGCTTTTTCGTTCATAGGTCACTCCTTGTTCAAATAAGGAAGATACCTCCGCCGGAGGCGGAGGTATCTTTTCCTGTTCTATGCCGTATTATTCAGCGAAGAAAGTATCGCAGTTCTTCTGCTTGTCAGCGCCGGCTTTGATCAGATCAAATTCTTTGAAAAGCGGCAGATCCTTGAGCGGTTTCATTCCCTTTGGCGGAGCCACTTCCGGATTGCAGGCCACGCCATTCGTCGTCTTCACAAGGATATCCCCGGCCTCTTTGGTCAGTACGAAATCGATGAAGGCTTTCGCCACTTCATCATTGGCATGATTCTTGATCTTGCCGACCGGGCAGGTGGTCCAGCCCGCTGCATCATAAATGGTGCTGTGGAGCTTCTGTCCCTTCGCGCTGACCAGATTCTGATCAGAGATGAAGTTGACACAGATCAGGTATTCGCCAGCGCCAGCCTTCTGCCCCGGGGTGAAGCCGGACGGAGTGAACTGTGCCACCTGCGGCTTCAGTGCCTTCAGGTAGTCCCAGCCTTTTTCCTCGCCCATCTTCTGAAGCACGGAGCTGATGAAGGTATTGCCCGTACCGGATTTTCTCGGATCAGGCATGATGATCTCACCCTTGAATGCCGGGTTCAGAAGATCTTCCAGCGTTTCCGGCGCTTTCACGCCCTTGGGTTCGAATTCTTCCTTGAAGCGTTTTTCATTGTAGCCGATCGAGAGCACTTCCAGATACGTGCCATACCAGTAGCCATCTTTGTCCTGATATTCCGGCAGGATCATCTTGGCATTCGGAGACTTGTACGCTTCCAAGAGTCCGTCAGCCGCTGCCTTGGCGTGGGCATCCGCCGTGCCGCCCAGCCAGATGTCGGCTTTCGGCGCATCCTTTTCAGCGGTGATACGCGCCAGCGCTTCACCGGTCGGCAGACGGATGAAGCTGACATCCGCGCCCGTCTTCTTCTTGAAAAGGTCAGCCAGCTCCTTTGCCGTGTCTTCGTGGAAAGAAACATACATGACCAGTTTCTTGCCTTTGAGGCTCTGCCCTTCCGCTGCTTTGCTGCTGCTTGCCGGCTGTCCGCCGCCGCACCCAGCCGCTGCCACCACTGCCAGACCCGCCAGTACGCCTGCTGCAAGAGTCTTCCATTTCATGTAGAAACATCTCCTCTCTATACTCACGAAAGCCGCCATGTATCATTTCTGCGCTTTCGTCTTTACATATCCTTTACAATCTTAGCATAAAGCATACACAAATTAAACTTTCTTGCCATATTGGCATAAACATCGCGTTCTATAATGTTTCCATGTCATCCGGCAACAAAAAAGGGACAGCCCGTGATGCGTGCCGTCCCTTGCCACTGAATGAAAGCTTTGCTCGAATGAGAAATGAGAAATGGTAGTGCGGCGCATAAAAAAACGGAAGCACCGCGGAGGTTTGAAACTAGCGGTTTTCTCGTATCGCAAACCTAATCCCTAGCTACTAATCCCTAGCTACCAGTCACCAGTCACCTCCTCAAGCAGTCTCTGCAGTACGCTCTCCAGCGAGCCCGCATTCTCTATGACCTCATCCGCTGCAGCGCGGTAAAGGGCGATGCGCTCTTCATAAAGCGTGTAGACTTTCGCACTGCCTTCGGCAAGAAGGGGGCGGGTGCTGACCTCTACATCGCTCACGATGTCTTCGGGGCGGCGGTCGATGAAATAGATGGTGCCGGTTTTCTTTAACCGCTCGATATTGACCGAGCGCTTCACGACGCCGCCGCCGGTCGCAATGACGAGGCTTTCCCTCTTTGCGAGGGCTTCGATGGTGCGTTCTTCGGCATCGCGGAAGCAGTCTTCGCTCACGGCGAAGAGCTCGGGGATGCTCTTTCCTTCTTTTTCTTCCAAATAGCTGTCGGCATCCACAAAGGAGCGGTGCAGGGCTCCGGCCAGTGCGCGCCCCAGTGTGGATTTTCCGCAGCCGGGCATGCCGATCAGGATGATATTTTTCATGAATACTCCTTTGGGAAAATGGGCTAAGGATTAGCCTCTCGAGGCGTGCTACCCCTTTGATTGCGAATGAAAGAGGGGGGAGCGGGTTCTATGGGTTCAAGAGGTTCAAAGGGGCTGGTGCGGCGCATTTCGTCATCCTGAGCGGAGAAAAACGTCGTATGTTAAAAATGGCTTATCTGAGATATGAGAACTGAGTCGAAGGATCTAAGCGCCGCGGAGGTTTGATAGCGCTTCGCGCGCATCGTCATTTCGAGCGTAGCCCCGAAATCTTTATTGCAGAACGTTCATCGCCTGATGTGAGGCAGCACCAGGATATCGTTTCCCTTCGGCGCATACACGCTGATTTCCGCAGTGCAGTAAAGATCCCTCGACTGCGCTCGGGATGACAATGCCGGCGAATCCCAGCCACTAGTCCCCCATCTCTTCCGCGATTTCTTCTGCGATGCGCGTGGGGATCTCTCTCCCCAACCAGATTTCTTCTGCCGCGATGGCCTGCATGACGAGCATGTACATACCATTGGCCTTGTCCGCGCGCGACGCGTCATGGAGAAGGCGGGTTTCCTTCGGATTGTAGATGATGTCGATGACTTTGGTGAAATGCCGGGCGGCTTCTTCGGAGATCGGAGAAACGCTGACCTTGGGATACATGCCGACCGGGGTGGCATTCACGAGAAGCGCACCTTCCGCGTCTTTTTCAAAAGAGGCGTAGTCCATGAGACGAACACGGCGCTCTTCCGCGAAGGCGCGGAAATCAGGATCCACCTTCTTCGGGTGCCGGGAGATGACGCGGATCTCTGCTGCGCCTTCGTCGAAGAGGCACTGGATGATGGCGCGCGACGCGCCGCCGTGACCGAGGACGACGGCTGTCTTCCCTTTGACATTGGCGTCGATCTTTCGAAGCGTGCGCTGGAAGCCGAAGTAGTCGGTGTTGTATCCCATGAGCTTCCCGCCTGCCTTGGCGATGGTATTCACTGCGCCGATGGTCTTCGCTTCCGGGGAAATGGCATCCAGAAAGGGAATGACATCGAGCTTGTAGGGGATGGTGACATTCAGCCCGTCATAGGAAGCGAGGGATTCCCTGAGCGCTTCCTCGAAGTGGTCTTTGGGAATTTCGATGAGGTCATAGCGCCCGGGAATGGCGAGCTTGTGAAATAGTTTTTCATGAATTACAGGAGAAAGGCTGTGTCCGAGCACTTCTCCGATCAGTCCGAGTTTCATAAAAGGCTCCTTTGGGTTCTCAGGTGCAACGGGTTCAACAGGTTCAAAGGGTTCAACAGGTTCAAAGGGTTCAACAGGGAAGGCGGCGGCTTCGCCGCCATTTGAGATGATGGTACTCTCGTATCGCCAGCCTTCCCCTCGAGGGGAAGGTGCCCCGAAGGGGCGGATAGGGCACAGGCGGTATGCAGGATAGATAGAAAGCATGTTTGCCCAATTCGTCGCCAGCGAAAGCACCCTAACCACCGCTGGCGCGGTCCCCCTTCCCCGATGGGGAAGGCTAAGCAGAGCGTCACTTCGCGCCGAGTATATCATGGGCGATGACCGTTTGAGACGTTAGACTTGGAGACCAAGAGACTTTGGAAGGCAGAAGTCTGATAGTCTCCCCGTCTCTCAGTCTCCTAGTCTCCCAGTCTTCTAGTCTCCTAATCCCTAATCCCTAATCCCTAGCCACCAGCTACCAGTCACCAGCCACTATCTCTTACACGACGGATAATTTCCTAAAACCTTGAAGTACGTGCACATAGAAGCGAGGCCGTGGAGTGTCTGCGCATTGGAGGGGTCGTGGATACGGCCTTTGACATCGATGTGGAAGAAGTACTCGAAGGGACGGCCTTCCATGGGGCGGGACTCGAGGTGGGTCATATTCATGCCGCCGTAGAAGAAGTAGCCGAGGACATGGTAGAGGGCGCCCGGCTCATGCTTGACAGAGATGACGAGGGTGATCTTATCCGCGTCTTCAGCGATTTCCATCTTCGGCGCGATGATGAAGAAACGGGTGTAGTTGCTCGCATTGAAATAGATATTTTCCGCGAGGACGGAGAGCCCGTAGAGGCGGGCCGCGGTGCGGCTGGCGACAGCGGCCTGATTCTTCTTGCCGTCCTCGGCGACACGCTCGGCGCTCCGAGATGTGGAGAAATACGGCTCGAGCGTCCAGTCTCTGTGCTCATTGAAGAAGGGGCGGCACTGACGGAAGCCCTGCGGGTGGGAGTAGACGGTATCGATATCGTCCAAGGTCGCTCCGGGAATGCCCAGAAGGTTGTGCTCGATCTTCACCAGCTGCTCTCCGACGACGGCGCAGTCGTATTTCTGAATGAGGTCGTAGACTTCGGTGATGCCGCCGGTCGAGGAATTCTCGATGGGGACAACGCCGTAATCGATGCTGCCGTCTTTCACGGCTTTCACGACGTCTTCAAATAAAGGGAAATAGGATTCTTCTCGTTCTTTGTTGCCGAATTGCTGCTCCATGGCTTCATAGGTATAGGAACCTTTCGCGCCATAGCAGCCGACTTTGAGTGTACGTGTCATAGGATGCCTCCAAAAAAGTCAGGGTTAGCCCCGGGGACGTGCCGTCCCTTGATTGCGTGCGAAAGAGGTTCAGCGGGTTCTATAGGTTCACGAGGTTCAAAGGGGTTGGTGCGGCGCATAAAAATCAGAAGCGCCGCGGAGGTTTGAAACTAGCGGTTTTCTCGTATCGCAAACCTAATCCCTAGCTACTCATCCCTAGTCACCAGTCCCTAGCCACTAGTCACCAGTCGCCAATATCTCGTCCAGAATGACAAGTGCCGCGGCGGTCTCGATGACGGGGATCGCGCGGGGGATGATACAGGGGTCGTGACGGCCGCCGATGGTGAGAAGGGTGTCCTTCTTTTCCGCGAGGTTCACGGTGGGCTGGGGTTTTCCGATCGAGGCAGTCGGCTTGACGGCGAGACGGAAAATCACGGGGCTGCCACTGGAGATGCCGCCCAAAATACCGCCATTGTGGTTGGTCGTTGTTTCCACCTTCCCTTTGGCCCAGTGCATGCAGTCATTGGCCGCCGAGCCTTTCATTGCCGCAAGGCCGAATCCGTCGCCAAATTCGATGCCTTTCACGGCGGGGATGGAGAACATCATGTGGGACAGCTCGCTCTCGAGCGAATCGAAGAAGGGATCGCCAAGGCCTGCCGGAAGGCCGGTCACCATGCATTCGACGATACCGCCAACGGAATCACCTTCCGCCTTGGCATCGAGGATGGCTTCTTCCATCTTCACGCCGATGTCTTTGGTAAGGACGGGGAGCTTCTCTTTGCGAAGAGAAGCAAAGGTTTCCTCACTCTCGCCCAAAGGGTCGAAGCGGCGGTCTTCGATCCCCGCGATGCGGGTGACATGTGCGCCGATGTGGATGCCCTTGGCGGAGAGCACCTGCCGGGCGATGGAGCCTGAAAAGGTTAAGGGGGCGGTGATACGGCCGGAGAAATGTCCGCCGCCGCGGTAGTCATTGAAGCCGCCGTATTTCACATGGCCGGTATAGTCGGCGTGCCCGGGGCGCATATTGTCTTTCAGGATGTCATAGTCCTTCGAGTGCTGGTTGCCATTGCGGATCTCCATCGCGAGCGGTGTCCCCGTCGTGTGGTCATTGAAATAACCGGAGAGGATTTCAAAAGCATCCTTCTCCTTGCGCGGGGTCGCCAGCGCACTGCTGCCCGGAGCGCGGCGCGCCATATCCCGGCGCACGGCGTCCCAGTCGATGGAAATCCCTGCGGGAAGTCCGTCGATCACGCAACCGATGGCCACGCCATGGGATTCACCGAAAATGGTGACTTTCAGTTTTTGTCCGAATGTATTGCTCATAGAATATGTCCTTTGATGGGTTCAGGGTTCAGGGTTCAGGGTTCAGGGTTGTGGTGGCGGCTTCGCCGCGAGTATATATGAGGCGATGCCCGAAGGTGGTATTTAGTCACCAGTCACTTGGGGCTCCTAATCCCTAGCCACTCATCCCTGCTTTCAAACTTCGGGGTTCGGGGTTGTGGTGGCGGCTTCGCCGCAATTTTTAGACTATGATGTTCTCGTATCGTTATTTCGAGCGTAGCCGAGAAATCTCTATTGCAGTACGGAAACCAAGGAAACACTGATTAAATCGTTGTCAGATTTAATCAGCGTTTCCCCAGCATGTATGCGCCATTCAATAAACGAAGTTTTGGTGCTACGTTGTTCTGCTATCTCGTACTTACTGCTTACCGATGTGCAAGAAAGATTTCTCGCTTCGCTCGAAATGACGATACGGGAGTCTGATGTTTTCCAGTCACCAGTCACTAGTCACCAGTCACTATCCCCCCGACCCGCTTGAAATCCTCCCAGAATGTCGGGTACGATTTCCGAACGCTTTCCGCGCCTTCGATGGTCAGAGGCGCACTGCATTTGGCAGAGACCGCAGCAAGGGCCATGGCGATGCGGTGGTCGTTCCACGAGGAGACGGCGCCGCCGGTGAGGTGGTCCCGACCGCGGATCAAGAGGCCGTCCGGCTTTTCTTCGATGTCCGCGCCGAGCTTCGTGAGCTCGACAGCCATCGCGTGGAGGCGGTCGCACTCTTTCAGGCGGACGCGAGAGGCATGAATGATCTCGGTCGTCCCTTCGCTGACAGCGGCGAGAGCTGCGAGCGCAGGCACGAGGTCAGGGCAGTCTTCGGCATCGATGGTGGTGCCGTGTGTCTTCGATGGTTTCGCGGAAACGAGTCCCTCTGCCTCGGTGATGTCGCCGCCCATCGCGCGAAGGATGGCAAGGATAGCCTTGTCGCCCTGTTTCGATGCACGCGAGAGCCCTTTCAGTGTGATTTCCTTCCCGGAAAGGCCGGCCACGAGCCAGAAGGCCGCCTGCGAATAGTCGCCTTCGACGGCAAAGGTGCCGCTCCGGTAGGACTGCCCGCCCGGGATTTCATAAAGCTCAGGGCTCTTCTCGTGGATAGTGATGCCATGACGGGCCAGCGTATCCAGTGTCATATCGACATAGCTCTTCGACTCGAGCGTGGTCGTGCTGATGAGTACGGAGTCATCAGCGGCAAGCGGCAGTGCGAAGAGGAGGCCGGTGAAGAACTGCGAGCTGACATCTCCGGGAAGCGCGTAGCGTCCGCCGGGAAGCGACCCTTTGACCGTGAGAGGAAGGCCGCCCCGGTTGCCGAAGGAAATGCCCTTCTCGTCAAAGATCCCGTAGTACGGTGTCAGCGGACGCTCCGAGAGGCGGCCATGCCCCTCATAGCGGACGGTATTCCCGGAAATGAGGCCGAGTGGGATAAGGAAACGCAGCGTCGAGCCGGACTCACCTGCATCGGCTTCGAGCAGTCCTTCCTTTTGAGAAAGGCCGCCGGAAATATGGAAGGTGAGGCCGTCTTCGGAGACCTCTTCTGTAAAATGCGCGCCCATCCGCGAAAGGATGCGGACGGTGGCTTCGATATCCTGTGACGGGGTCACGCCGGAGAGCGTCGTTTCCCCCTTGGCAAGCGCTGCAGCGATCAGCTCGCGATGCGTCATGCTTTTCGAGGACGGCACGCGGAGCACGCCGGAAAGCGGCGTGGGGGTGATGGTGATATGCATAGTAGTACTCCTTGGGGAAAAGGGTTCGGGGTTAGCCCCTCGGGCGTGGTGCCCTTTGATTCCGTTTGAAAGCTTCGCTTGAATGAGAAATTAGAAATGAGAAATTAGAAATGGTGGTGCGGCGCATAAAAACATAGAAGCGCCGCAGAGTATAAATAGGGCGATGCTCGAAAGTGGCATTTAAGTCACCAGTCACCAGTCACTCCTAATCCCCAATCCCTAATCCCTAGCCACTCATCCCTGCTTTCAAACTTCAGAGTTCAGGGTTAACTCATCGGGCGAGTTGCCCTTTGATTGCGTGTGAAAGAGGTTCAGCGGGTTCAACAGGTTCAGAGGGTTCAACGGGGAAGGTGCGGCGCAAAAAAATAATGAAGCGCCGCGGAATATTGGAATGAATTTAAAACGCGTCCCCCCTTGGAGAAGGGGGCGGCCAAAGGCCGGGATAGACTGCCCCGAAGGGGCAGAACTCTGCAGAATGGTAAAGCGAACATACTGGATAACAGGTAAAAGGTCTGACACAGACGAGGTGAACCCCGCTACGATGAATTGTGCCTCTTCGAGGCACTCTATCCTGCGCCTTTGGCGCGGCCCTTCTCCAAGGGCCTGCTCAGATGAGAGGAATCACGCTGTACGCAAACCCAATCCCTAATCCCTAGCCACTCATCCCTGCTTTCAAACGTCAAGGAGCCCTTGAACCCCTTCTTTTATTCCGTCACGATCCAATCCCCGAGTTCTTCTGTCGGGACTTTCACGAGTTCAGCGCGACCGATTTCTTTCATGACGACCAACGTGATTTCTTTGCCGCGGCGCTTCTTATCGTGCAGCACATGCGGGATGAGTTCATTGGCCGGGACGCCGATGGCGGTCGGAAGAGCAAGCTTCTTCAGGACGGCGCGCAGGCGGTCGGTACATCCGATTTCCGTATAGCCGAGCTTTTCACTCTGCGCGGAGAGGAGACTCATGCCGATCGCGACACCTTCGCCGTGGGTGTAGGTGTTGTAGTGGAAGTAACGCTCGATGGCATGGCCGATGGTGTGACCGAAGTTCAGCATCTGCCGGCTGCCATTGTCGTACTGGTCTTCTTCTACGAATTTCGTCTTCTGCAGGACGCTCCGCAGGATGATTTCCTCGATGTTCTTCTCCAGATCTTCCTCCGTCTCGATGGACTCGAAGAGCTCGAAAAGCTCACGGTCGCCGATGCATCCGTACTTCACCGCTTCGGCCAGACCGTCATGCACATAGCGGGGCGGCAGGGTGGACAGCAGGTCGGGATCGATGAAGACGCCCTTGGGCTGATAGAACGCGCCTGCCAGATTCTTCCCACTCGGAAGATCGATAGCGACCTTGCCGCCGACGGAGCTGTCGATCTGCGCCAGGATGGTGGTCGGGATCTGGAAGAAATCAATGCCTCTCATGTAGGAGGCAGCGGCAAATCCCCCGAGATCCCCCGGGACGCCGCCGGAGAGCGTCACGAGTGCATCGCTTCTTGACATGTCAAAACCGGCAAGCGCCTCCAGTACATCACCGAAGACGCGGAGATTCTTGCTGGCTTCCCCTGCCGGTATGGCGATCACCTTCACGTCAAAGCCGGCGCCCTTTAGGATCTCTCTGATCCTTTCTCCATAGATGCGGCGCACATGATCATCCGTCACGACGGCGATCTTCTCCGCCTTCGTCAGCTGTCTCAGCTTTTCACCGACGCTCGAAAGAAGACCTCGCCCAATCTCGATCCGGTACGAATCACTTCCTAAATCAACCTTCACTGTCTTCATGCATGAGTTCCCTCCTTCGTCTGCCTGCCTCATTCAGAAAATCCTCCATCCCCTCGCTGTCCTCTCTCTCGATCGCATCCCGCAGCACCTGCAGCTTCTCGCTGAAGCGATCGATCTCATCCAGCAGCTTCTGCCGGTTCGACAGGAAAAGCGATGTCCACAGACGGCCATTGATATCCGCCACGCGTGTCTCATCGCGGAAGGAGCCGCCCATGAAATACTTCGTCTCTGTATTATAGGACTCGCTCTGGATGAGCGCCGTCGCGATGACATGCGTGAGATCGCTCGTGTAAGCGATCGCGCGGTCATGCGCATCGGCCGTCACCTTCGGCACATGCCGGCAGCCGAGCGCGCGCGCCATCTCCTCGATGAACGCGATGTGCGAAACGCTGTTTCCCTCCTGCGGGATGATGACATAGTTCGCGCCGAGGAAAATCTCTGCGTCCGACTGCGAGAGTCCTGCGCCTTCATGCCCGCACATCGGATGCCCGCTGATGAAATCCATCCCTTTCGGGAGCTTCGCCTGGATCTTTTCCGCGAAATCATTCTTCACGCCGGCGATGTCTGTCAGCACGGCATCCTTCTTCAAAAGGCCGAGTTTCTTTTCAATGAATGCCATCGTCCCCTTTTCCGGCGTGCAGAAAATGACGATGTCTGCGTCTTTCAGATCCTCTTCGGAAATCGAATCCACGATCCCCATCCGAAGCGCCTCCTGCGCGACGCTGGCCGTGCGGTTGATCCCGATGACGCGGCTGCCGATGGCCTTGAAACGTTTGGCGAAAGAACCGCCCATCAGTCCAAGACCGATGACGGCGATTGTAAAGTGGCTAAAGTCGTGATTGCTGTCCATGTGTGTGCTCTTTTCTATTGAAATCGTGTTGCTATGGTCATTGTAATATATGAGAGGGAGCGGGTTCAAGGGTTAGCCCGTGGGGCGTGCTGTCCCTTGATTGTTTGTGAAAGAGGGGGAGCAGGTTCAAAAGGGTTCATCAGGTTCAAAGGGGGAAGGTGGCGGCTTCGCCGCCATGTTAGATGATGGTATTCTCGCATCATCAGCCTTCCCCTCGAGGGGAAGGTGCCCCGTAGGGGCGGATAGGGCACCGGCGGTATGAAAGAGAGCGGGAAGGAGCGTCTCAAGTCGACGATTTAAGAAAGCACCCTATCCACCGCTCTGCGGTCCCCCTTCCCCATGCGGGGAAGGCTTAGGCGGAGCGACGCTTCGCGTCGATTTTTATAAAGGGCGATGCCCGAAGGTCTGCGGATAACAGGTTTCCCGTTTGGGATTTTCTGACATCGTACTTCTGACCGCGAATGACAAAGATTTCTCGCTTACGCTCGAAATGACGATACGAGAGTCTGCCATCTCCCAGTCACCAGTCACTAGTCCCTAGTCACCAGTCACTCATCCCCTATATTTCCCTTCCCGCGATCGGGGCGAGTTTTCTGAGATTTCCCATCATATGCTCAAAAGTCTCCGGCGTGATGGACTCCGCGCCATCGCACCATGCATGCTCGGGATCATTATGTACCTCGCACATGATGCCATCTGCACCGGCGGCGATCGCTGCCATGGCCATGGACTCTACCATCCAGCGGCGGCCGGTCGCGTGACTCGGATCGACGATGATCGGCAGGTGGCTCATGCGCTTCACCGCTGCCACCGCCGAAAGGTCGAGAGTATTTCTCGTCGCCTTCTCAAAGGTACGGATGCCGCGCTCGCAGAGGATGACATTGTGATTTCCCTCCGACATGATGTATTCCGCACTCATCAGCCATTCCTCGATCGTCGCAGACATCCCGCGCTTCAGAAGCACCGGCACATGGAGACGGCCGACCGCTTTCAGAAGATCGAAGTTCTGCATATTTCTCGCGCCGATCTGGATGAGGTCGACCTTCTTCTCCAGAAACATACCGATCTTGTCTGCACTCATGAGCTCCGTCACGACGGGGAGCTTCTCTTCTCTGGCCGCGGAGATCAGCATATCGAGCCCTTTCTCGCCAAGCCCCTGAAAAGAGTAGGGGGACGTTCTCGGCTTGAACGCGCCACCGCGCAGCATCGATGCGCCGGATGCCTTCACGGCCGATGCAATGGCGCCGATCTGCGCCGGTGTCTCGATGGAGCACGGCCCTGCCATGACGACGAGCTTCTTCCCGCCGACCTTCACGCCGGCGACATCGATGACCGAGTCCTGCGGATGGAAGGCACGGCTCGCCCGCTTGTATGGTTCCTGCACACGCATGACCTTGTCGACCCATTCATTGCTCAGGAAATCGCGCTCATCGAGGCTCGTCGTATCTCCGACAAGTCCCAGTACGACCTTGCTCGAGCCGCGGCTTCTGTCGACCTGGAAGCCCTTCTCCCGAAGCTCATCCTCAAGTCTTTCGATCTCTGTCAGCGGTGCATTTTGTTTCATAACGATAATCATACGAATTCCTCCTCTTTGCCTTCAGGCAATGCTTCTATACTGCGTAATGGCTTCGACGCAAAAGAAACGGTCTCTCGATCAGGCGCTGCGCCCGATCACCGCTTACCATCACCCGTCCCCCTAACAAAAAAGGACAGGCTCTCGTGGGCCTGTCCTCGATTCCTATCCTGCTTATCTGGAAGGGGTGATCCGCTCATGAGAATCCGTGTACGCCAAATAGCCGCAGCCATAATAATAGCTGACGGTAAAGTCATACGCATATGCAGTTCTCATGGTGTCAGAGATCTGTCTCATGGTGGTTCTTCCTTTCGTTCGAAGTTATACCAAGTATAGCCAGCGCCCTTCCGATTGTCAAGAAGATTTATCGGGGCGCAGCGTGACCGGGGACCGGAGGGCTCTCTCGGTCATTCATCTTTCCTATCACAGCCGCCCTATCCGCCCCGCGGAAAGCCCCAAAGCCTTGCCCCCTGCCCCTCGAACCGCTATAATAAAGTCACATTAAAATTTTCTCCGCACATGGTGCAGAAAGGCTCTCTCATGGCTGACAATACGATCCCATTCCCGACAAAAGGCAATTTCAATAAAAATCTCAAGGCAGATGCATTTGAGTCCTACCTCAAGAAGGAAGGGCTGAATTTCTTCCGCCGTCAGGATGCACATGATTCCTACGACACCGTCGTCTTCATGACCGCACTGCCTGCGGGCAAGCACCGCCTGGTCTGCGCCGTCATCACGGACAACAGCATGTACACCATGATCCGCGTCCACCTCGGCACCGCGCCAAAGGGCCCGGCCAGAAAGACCTTCGTCCCTTTCCTGAACAAGCTGAATGGGGAACATGCCATCGTGAAATACACGATCGGCAGCGATGACAACGTCTTCCTCGATGTCTGCGTGACCTCCACGAACGAACACTTCGACCCCGAGACCGTCCGCGACACGCTGAATGTCCTCGTCTTCCATCTGGGTGAATGCTACGAAGACGTCGCCCGCCGTCTCGATAAACCGGGCGATGCGACAGATGGATTCTCGCTGTGATGGGACTGGGAACTGGTGACTGGGAACTGGTGACTGGGGACTGGTAGCTAGTGGCTAGTGATTGGAAATTCGATTTTCTCACTATCTGAGCAGGCCCTTGGAGAAGGGCCGCGCCAAAGGCGCAGGATAGACCTGCCCCGCAGGGGCAGCCTTCTGCAGAACGGTAAACGAGACGTGTGAAAAATCCGTATTTCCTTCAAATGCAATAACAAAAGCCCCGCCGCTTCAGTAGTAGAAGTGGCGGGGCTTTTGTTGGTTTAAATTGGTTTTAAGTTTGGTAGTGTGACATACGCTATATGGCAGCCAGCACATTTCCGCTACGTAGAAGGGTGCCGCTTCGCGGCACATCTATCCTGCGCCTGCGGCGCGCCCCTTCTCCAAGGGGCTACTCAACTGTCATGTAATAACGTATTTCCTAATCCCTAGTCCCTAGTCACTAGCCACCAATCTCCTCAAGCAGCTTCTTCGCATGCTCCTTTGCGAGCGCGACGAGCTTCTCTTTGTCGGCCTCGGTGGAAACGCCCGGGATGAACATCGCGCCGTAAGTGAGGATCGGCTTGGCCATTTCCATGCCGGTCATCGCAGCCATGACATAGAAGTTATCGAAGAATTCATCGAGTGTATGACCCATGCCGGCAGTGCTGTATGCGCCGTCCGGAGCGCCGGCCGTCGCAGAGATGATGAGCTTCTTGCCCTTAAGCCCGCTCGCCCCTTCGCCATGTGCAAAGCCCGGAGTGAAGACCTCCTCGTACCAGTGCTTCAGCATGGCCGGTGCATTGAACCAGTAGACAGGGAACTGGAAGACGATGGTATCGGCCTCTTTCAGGAGAGCCTGCTCCGCTGCCACATCCAGATGGCAGCAGCCCTTCTCTGCAATATCATCGATCGCGATCGATGCACCGCCTTCGGCAGCCTTTTTCAGCTCTTCCAGAATGGTCTTGTTCATGATCGAGCGTTCCAAATGCGGATGACCGGAAATTACAATAACCTTTGCCATAATGATTCCTTCTTTCGTATAATAGAAAAAAGCAGATTCAATGGGTCCTGCCGGTTCAAAAGGACTCTCCAAAACAGACCGGCGGCCCCTTTTCCCCATTTTACCACGTTCCCCCTCCCACAGAAAGGACATCCCATGAAACGAGACATTGTGAAAGACATCATATTTCTTCAGCAGAAGGCTGCGCCCGCCACTTTCGAGGACAAGGCCATCGCCGAAGACCTGAAAGACACCCTCGCCGCCCATAGAGACACCTGCGCGGGGCTCGCCGCGAACATGATCGGCTTTGCCAAAGCCATCATCGCCTTCCGTCAGGGGAAGGATATCGTCATCATGTACAATCCCGAGCGCCTTTCCGCTGCCCGCCCCTACGAAGCCGAGGAGGGATGCCTCTCCCTTTCCGGCCAGCGGAAGACCACGCGCTATGAGGAGATCGAGATCAAGTACCGCGACCAGCTTTTCCGCATGAAGAAAAAGAGATTCAAAGGCTTCGTCGCAGAAGTCATCCAGCACGAGATGGATCATCTGGAAGGAAAGTTAATTTAGCCCCTGAGACGTGCCGTCCTTTGATTGCATGCGAAAGAGGGGAGCGGGTTCTATAGGTTCTACGGGTTCAAAGGGGTTGGTGCAGCGCAAAAAATAATGAGGCGCCGCGGAGTTTTGATAGCGCTTCACGCTGTCGTCATTTCGAGCGTAACCGAGAAATCTATATTGCAGAACACTCATCGCCTGATGTGAGGCAGCACCAAGACAACGTTTCCCCTCAGCGCATACACGCTGATTCCTGCAGGGCAATAGAGATCCCTCGGCTGCGCTCGGGATGACGATACCGAAGAACCCCAGTCACTAGTCACTCCTAATCCCCAATCCCTAATCCCTAGCCACTCATTCCTTATTTTTTGAAAGAAGGCATCCCCATGTCCCTGACCATTTTCCCCACATTCTTCCCCCGCTTCCGCTGCAAGGCGGGCGCTTGCCAGCACACCTGCTGCCAGACGTGGGAGATCGACATCGACGAAGACACGAAGGACTATTACCAAACACTCAAGAGCCCGCTGTGTCAGGAGCTCCGGCAATGGATGGGAACGTCGGAGGATGGCTCCACCTGTTTCAAGCTGAACGAGAAAGGCTACTGCCATTTCCTGAACAAAGACGGTCTCTGCCGTCTGGTGCTGGAGCTGGGCGAGGACGCGCTCTGCGACATCTGCCGGGAGCACCCGCGTTTCTACAAATATTTGGACGGCGCCGAGCTCTCGGGCACGGGACTCTGCTGCGAGCGCACGGTGGAGCAGATCGCCGAGCACCTGCCCCTCACATTCGATCTTCAGGATCCGGAAGCTGCCGAACAGAAACCCATGACCGTGACATTTTCCCAGCTCATGGATGAACTGCTTCTTCCCCTCTCCGAGGAAGAATGCCATTTCACCCTCGACCTTTCCCCCCAAGCCGTGTCCGCCATGCTGGATGCGATGGCAGACACGGAGCCCATCGATGCCGCATGGACGAAGGATCTCTCCTGGATGCAGGCATGCGCCGAAGACTTGGTGAACGAGGCCAAGGCGCACCCGCCCAAAGTCCCTGCGGGATTCTGGGATGCCATCTACCAGTACATCATCTATCGCCAGCTGGACCTTGCGAGCCCCGAGGACGGGGAGCAGCCTGCCGTTCCCGTCTCCGTACTCGCCCGGTTTGCCGCAGAAAGTACGCTCTTCATCTACCTCGAGGCCGTGCGCACAGGCGACCCCTTCCGCGCCGTCTCCCGCTGGTCGGAACAGATCGAGTACGATACGGATAATTGGAGAAATCAGATCGAGGAGCTGACTTCTCATTTCCTACTCTCTAATCCCTAATCCCTAATCCCTAGTCCCTAGTCCCTAGTCCCTAGTCCCTAGTCACCAGTCACTAGTCACTAGTCACTAGTCACTAATCCCTAGTCACTAGTCCCCCTCATTGCCAGAAAGGCCGCCATCATGACTCCATTCGATCCCGCGCCCGGGCTCATCGCTCCGGACTTCGAACAGCTTTCCCTTCATCTGCCCACCCGCTGCCTCTTCGCCTTCCTGAGCGAAGCACGCATCGAGCGCTTTGTCAGGGGAAAAGGCGGAACGCCCCTCGGACGCTTCGCCTCGATCACAAAAAGCTTCCCCATCTATGAGCTCCAGACGCCAGACGGCCCCATCGCACTCATGCAGGCCCCCGTCGGTGCGCCTGCGGCCGTTCTGATGGAGGAGCGTCTCTATGCCTACGGCGCAGAAAAAATCCTCGCCATCGGCTGCTGCGGCGCACTCACGGGCCTGCCGGAGAATGCCTTCCTCCCCGTAGAAAAAGCCTTCCGCGAGGAAGGGACATCCTTCCACTATCAGGAAGCTGGCGACTGGATCTTCTTCGATGAAGCCCCGCGCCTTCGCATCGAGGCATGTATGAAGGAGAAGGGCATCCCCTTTACGCCTGCTGTCACATGGACAAGCGACGGCTTCTTTCGCGAGACGAAGGAAAAAATAAAAGCCCGCCGCAAGGCAGGCTGTAATGTCGTCGATATGGAAGCCGCAGCACTCGCTGCGTGCGCCCGCTTCCGCGGGAAGGAATTCGCACAGATCCTCTTCACCGCAGACACGCTCGCCGCTCTCTCCCACGACCAGCGCGGCTGGGGCTACTCCGGAAGAAGCGCCGCCCTGGAAATTGGGATGGAATCATTAAAAGTCATGTGAGTGCAGGTTCAAAGTTAGCCGCTCGGGCGTACCATCCTTTGATTGCGTGTGAAAGCTCTGCGCAAATGAGGAATTAGAAATGAGAAATTAGAAATGGTGGTGGCGGCTTCGCCGCGAGTATATATGGGGCGATGCCCGAAAGTAGTATTCAAGTCACCAGTCACTTGAGGCTGGTGACTAAATACTACCTTTGGGCATCGCCACTATCTTTACTTCGCGGCGCTTCCATATTTTTATGCGCCGCACCACCATTTCGCATTTCTCATTTCTAATTTCTCATTCAAGCGAGGCTTTCAATCGTAATCAAGGGGGCGCTGCACCCTAGGGGCTAACCCTGAAACCCTGAACCCTTCTTCTACCATCCCGCCGGAAGCATCCCTGCCATGCTGGCCAGTGCGTAAAGACCGGCCGCGGAGAAAATGACGATGAGGAGGATCTGGATCGGACGATCTGCGATCCAGCCGCAGGTCCAGACGGGATCCATATCTCCCGACCTTCTGGCGCCCCGCAGCATGAAGACGGGGAGGATGGACATGATGATGCCTCCGAACGTCCCCGCGAAGAAGATGGCATTCACGAAGCTCACCGCGCCGAAGAAGGCAAGAAGGAATGGCGGAAGGACGATGAAGGCGAGCATCGCGATCCTGGTCGGGACATGGAATTCATCCTTCAACTTGAACTGGTCGACCATGTTCGTCAGGAAACTTTCCGAAATGACCCAGAAGGATGTCAGCATCGCGCAGAAGGCGAATACATTCACCAGCAGGTAGAAGATCGGATGCGAGAGCGCGCGGCCCCAGGAGAGGGAGGCGACCTCGGTGATTTCTGAGAGCGGAAGCATCAGGAAGACAGAGAGCGGGACGATCGCAAGGATCACGAAGGAAATCACAAAGCCCGCGAGAATCGACGGTACGAGTTTCCCCGGCTGGTGCGCAAAGCCGCGTGCGACTTCCGGCACCATGTACTGCACCGCATAGCAGAAGACCGTGATATTGAAGATCGGCATCGCATACGTCCAGTCCGCGTAGAGGATATCCCCCACCGGCACGCGTGAGGAGAGGAAAGACGCGCCGGCCAGCACGAGGAGCATCGCGATCATGCCGCTGCTGATGAATTTCTCCGCGACGCCCGTCGCCTTGAGGCCGAACCAGATGACGCCGACTGCGGGCAGGATGAAGAGCAGGCTCCCCGCCTCGAAGGAAATCCCCAGAAGGTCTGCGAGGATCTTTCCGCAGCCATTCGTATAGGCGATGAGGCTGCAAAAGCTCGTCGCCCCCACCGCGAAGAAGAGGAGCCAGGAGCCGGCTTTGCCGATGTACTTCTCGGCAAGGCCCGAGAGCTGCAGGGGCAGGCGTGTCCTGAGCGATGCCTCGGCGACATAGAGCATGGAAACGGCAGAAATCAAAGCTGCCACGGCAAGCCAGATGACAAGCACCGGCCAGCCCGCTCTCCGCGAAGCATACGCAAGTCCTAATACACCGGATCCGATGGTGGATCCGACGATCATCATCGCCGCTTCACAGAAGGTGAGGCGGCTCGTTTTAAGTCCGCTGGCTGCTGCCTGGCTCTTCACCGGTGCAGCGCTTTCAATGTAAGACATGAGGATTTCCTTTCAAAAAAAGAACGCATCATTTGTCATCCATGCCGAATGGCATAAATTAGGAATGAGGAATGAGGAATGAAGGTGCGACGCATAAAATTTAGAAGCGTCGCGAGTATAAAACCGGGCGATGCCCAAAGCAATGCATATTTTCTTAAGGACGCAACGATTTAATCAGCATTTCCTTAAAACTTCGGCGCCTTCCTATTACGATGCGCCGTACCACCATTCCTAATTCCTCATTCCTAATTCCTAATTCCTCATTATAAAAAGAGCCGCACTCCAAAAGGAATGCGGCTCTTTGCGTGCAGCCATAAAAAAGGCATCCCAAAAGGATGCAGCTCTTGTGCATTCGTCTCGGTCAGTGACAATCCAAGCGATACTTGTCGTGCGGCGTCAGGGCTTTTTCGGATACAGCTCACAGGGATACTGCTCCGCCCTTTCTCTACGACCAAAAGAATACTCTATAAGAACGGAGTTGTCAAGAAAATTTATGAAGGGAATATAGTGACCAGGGACTAGTGACTGGTAGCTAGGGATTAGGGATTAGGGATTAGAAATAAATGTCTGACCGTCTGATGTCTCCTAGTCTCTAATTCTAAGGAAATACTGATTCAATCGTTGTTCGATTGAATCAGCGTTTCCTTAATCCCCAGTCACTAGCTACCAGTCACCAGTCCCTAATCTCTGCTCTCATTCACCGCTGATCCGGCAGCGCTTGAATACCTTCGCAAAGAGCCATGCGGTCGCAGCGGTGAACGCCATGCCGGGTGCCGCGGCGATGAGCATGAGGGTGAGGCCTTTGCCAAGGAGGAAGTACATCACCACGCGCGCGAGCGCTGTGCCGATGGGGCCGGAGATGATGTAGAAGAGTTTGCCAGACCCGATCAGAAGCCAGAGCGCACCGACGCCTAAGCGAAAGGACATCTGGATCGCCACATTGAGGAGCGTCGCTGTCCCGAGCGAGAGCCCGATGAGCGAAGCGAGAATCCCTGCGGTGATGTATTTTTTGAAACCGAAGACACCGCAGATAGCGACGGCGATCGGCGCGGAGAGCTGGAACTCCGTCCCCGGCACGATGCCCGGGATGCGGAAGGTGCCGGATACGGCGATCAGCACCGCGAGGAGCGCTGTCTCGCAGCAGTCGATGACGAGCTTGCGTTCGCTGGTGATGCTCGCGGTCTTTTCAAGTGACATGGTAGGAAATCTCCTTTCTGAGAATGAGAAAACAGGTTCGGGGTTCAGGGTTCAGGGTTAGCTCATGAGGCGTGCCGTCCTTTGATTGAGAAGACTCTATTTGAATGAGGAATTAAGCGTCGCGGGTGACTGGTGACTAGTCACTAGGAGACACGGAAACAGGGAGGCATTCTTCCTCATTTGTCTTTCATGCCGCCTGTGCCCTATCCGCCCCTTCGGGGCACCTTCCCCTAGAGGGGAAGGCTGACGATACGAGAATAGCATCCGCTCATAAAGCCTTCGGGCATCGCCCCATATATACTTGCGGCGAAGCCGCCACCTTCATTTCGCATTTCTAATTTCTCATTTCTAATTGGCGTAGCCCCACCCTGAACCCGCCAACCTGAAGTTTGAAAGCAGGGATGAGTAGCTAGGGATTAGGGATTGGGGATTAGGAGTGACTAGTGACTGGTGACTAGTCACTTGAATACCGCCTTCGAGCATCGCCCTATGTATACTCCGCGGCGCTTCTGATTTTTATGCGCCGCACCACCATTCCTAATTCCTAATTCCTAATTCCTAATTTATGTTTATGCGAAGCTTTCATTCCCAATCAAAGGGCGGCACGCCCCCGAGGCTAACCCTGACCCCTTTCTACCTCCAATGCCTCTTCATCACTTCCGCTGCGCGGTCGAGTTCATCCTTCGTGTGCGCGGCAGTGACGGTGAGGCGGATGCGGCTCGTACCTGCGGGTACCGTCGGCGGACGGATGGCAGAGAGAAGGATGCCATCTTCGCGGCAGGCCTCTGCATAAGCGAGCGTTTGCTTCTCATCACCGATGACGATCGGAATGATGGACGTATCACCCGGAAGGACGGGGATACCGGCTTCTGAGAGCTTCGCTTTCATGTAAGCGGTATTGAAGCGGAGCCGTCCCATGTAGAGAGAAGGATTTCCTTCCAGAAGCCGGAGCGCCGCCAGCGCACTCGCCCCTGTCACGGCAGAGATCGAGGTGGAGAAGATGAAGGGGCGGGAAACATTCCTGAGATAGTCCGTGATCTCCTTCGAAGCCGCCGCGTAGCCGCCCTCAGCGCCGAGCGACTTGGAGAGCGTCCCCACCTGGATGTCGATGCCGCTCTCGTGATAGTACTCTGCCGTGCCGCGTCCGGTGTCGCCGATGGCACCCACGCCGTGTGCATCATCGACGATGAGGCAGGCCTCGTATTTCTTTTTCAAAGAAAGCAGCGACGGCAGCGGGCAGACGTCGCCGTCCATGGAAAAAACGCCATCGGTCACGATGAAGCGCTGTCCTTCGCAAGGCGTCTCGGCCAGAAGCCGGGCGAGGTCCTCCATATCGGAGTGCGCATAGATGATGACCCTTGCTTTTGAGATCCGGCAGCCATCCACGATGCTCGCATGATTCAGCGCATCGGAAAAGATCACGTCGCCTTTACCGGCAAGCGCATACAGGACGCCGAGGTTCGTCATATAGCCTGTATTGAAGATCACCGCATCTTCTGCGTGCTTGAAGTCCGCGAGTGCCTTCTCCAGCTCGGACAGCTCGAAAACGGCGCCCGAGGTCAGCCGCGCACCGCCCGAACCGGTGCCATAGATCACCGCGCGCCGCGCGGCCGCCATGACTTCGCTTTCATGGGTCATGCCCAGATAGTCATTGGAGTTGAATACGATGTATTCCTTCCCGTCCCGCCTCATGCCGCGGGATGCCGTCACCATCCGCAGGTCTTCGACCCGCCGGAAACGGCCTTCGTCCGCAATGGCGGACAGTGCTGATGGAATGTCTTGTAGTTTCATGGGTATACCTCGCTTAGGGAAATGGGGATAGGGTTAGCCCGTGGGGCGTGTTATCCCTTGATTGCGTGCGAAAGCTCTGCTTGCATGAGGAATTAGGAATGAGGAATTAGGAATGGTGGTGGCGGCTTCGCCGCGAAGTATATATGGGGCGATGCCCCAAAGTGGTATTCAAGTCACCAGTCAGTTGAGACTCCTAATCCCTAGCCACTAATCCCTAGCTACCAGTCACAAGTCACTAGTCCCTACTCCCCCATCCTTACCAGCACGACCTGATTCTGCATATAGTCGTCATACTCCGCCACATCGGTGCCGTGCTCGACGAAGAAGACGCGGCCGCCTACGGGATCGCCCATGTCCTTCATGACAGTGATGCGTCCATAGCCGAATTTTTTGGAGCCCACATAGCCTGTCACATAGTCCGGATCATCAGACCAGCAGAGCTCGGCGACCGTGCCGGGGCCATAGGCCACCTTCGAGGCGAGGACGAGGGCTTCGCGCGGATGATCTCCGCCGAGCCCTTGTTCTGCCATGCGCGCTTCATAGAGCGCCGTATCTTCGCAATCCATGTTGCTGCAGCGCACACCGCGCTCGGCGCGGTCATCGAGACGCTCGCCCGTCACCGCATCCATCACGATCGCCCCGCGCATGCTGTCAGTCAAAGATTCCAGCTCATGGAAAGCATTCTCTACCGCGGCCTTGCTGACGCCGATGCGGAGCAGCTCCTTCTTCGCAGCCTGCCGCCCCTCTCTCTTCGTTTCGGTATTCATCTGGTACATCGGGATCAGGGGGCAGGTCATGATGTCCTTCTCTTTGATCTCCTCCACCTTCACCTGAATGAAATCGGCTCGCCCGCGCTCGTGCGTCCTCGCACGGCGCAGCATGGCGATCACCTGCTCCTCGAGTCCATCCTCTGGCACGATTCTTTCGGCTCCGGAAATATGACGTCCCCCCACGCCATGTGAGCCGCCCAGGCTCGAACGCATCTTTACACTGTACAACAATGGTGTCACTCCTTTGGAAAAAAGGAGACTGGAAGACTTTTGACTTCAGATGTCTTCTAGTCTCTTCGTCTGATCCCTTCTTGCTTTTATTCGTTAACCTGTGTTTTCATTTGAAGTTAACTATCATTTCAAAAAGATAGCCGAAGCCTCCGCTTCGGCTTATGACTAATAGTGTAAAGAGGTTGACCGGAGATTGTCAAGATTAACAATCGTTTATGATTAACAATAAGAGCAGCCAGTATGCTGCCTATCGTGCCATTGCATTCAGCGTTTCCCTAAGTTTGAAAACAGGGATGAGGGATGAGTGGCTAGGGATTAGGAGCCTCGAGCGACTAGTGACTGGTGACTGGTGACTTGAATACCGCCTTCGGGCATCGCCACCATCTATACTCCGCGGCGCTTCTATTTTTTTATGCGCCGCCCCCCTTTGAACCCGCTGAACCTGCTCCCCCGCTGAACCTCTTTCGCATGTAATCAAAGGACGGCGCGCCCCCAGGGCTAACCCCGAACCTTCACTCTCCTATCTCCCACGCTCTCCCATGCCACTTGTCCAATGTAGAGCGATGGCCCACGCTGACGACAGTGATGCCGGGGAGCTGGGCGAGATGCCCATAGAGGCGGCTCTCGGTCTCCTCGTCCATCGCAGAGGTCGCTTCATCGAGGAAGACCCAGCGGGGACGCTTCGCGAAAATGCGGGCAAAAGCGAGCTTCTGCTGCTCGCCCAGAGAGAGGATATGGCTCCAGTCGCCTTCGCTGTCCAGCAGCGAGATCAGGTGGGAAAGCCCGGAGAACACAAAGAGCCCTTCCCACTCCTTCCGCGAAAGCGCGATATCCGGATACGCAGCGGCTTCGGCGAGCGTTCCCATCGGCATGTAGGGCTTCTGCGGGATGAACATGGTCTCCTTTTTGTCAGGCAGGATCATCTCGCCCTTCGCATAGGGCCAAAAACCGGCGAGCACACGAAGGAGCGTCGATTTCCCAGAGCCGGAAGGGCCCTTGATGATGACCTTCTCCCCCGCATGGATGACCGCATCCAAATGACGGCAGAGCACACGGCCGCCGGGGACATCGATTTCTACATCCGAGAGACGGAGCTCCTTCCCCTCGCGCCGCTCCATCTTCCCTGCGCGGTCTGTCTCTTCTCGGATGGCTGCCATGTGTGCATCGAAGGTGAGCAGCCTGTCCACGCAGGACTGCCACTCCGCCAGCGAGCTGTACACGTCGACGAAGTAGGACATCGACTCCTGCACCTTGCCGAAGCAGTTCGCCACCTGCATGAGGCCGCCTAAGGAAATATGTTTCGACAGATAACGGGGTGCCGCGACGACAAAGGGGAAAATGATCGCGATCTGCCCATAGGAATTGGTAAGCCAGGAAAGCTGCTTCTGTTTCTTGATGATGTAGATCGTATTTTCGATCAGCTTTCCGAAACGAGCGGAAAGGATCCCCCGCTCACGCGCCGCACCGTCATAGAAAGCGACGCTTTCCGCCGTCTCTCGAAGCCGCACCATGGCATAGCGGAAGTCCGCTTCCAGCTTCTGCTGCACGAAATTCAGCCCCACGAGCCGATGTCCGACCCGGTGCGTGATCCATGTACCGATGAGGGAATAGATGAGAGCTGTCCACACGAGATAGCCGTAGATATGGTACGTCTCGCCGCCCACGGTGAAGGGCAGCGGCTCTGAGAGCTGCCACAGGACGAAAATGAAACAGACGATGGTGGTGATGGCCTTCAGAAGCCCCGCCATGAAAGAAAGCGTGCGCGCCGTGAAAAGATTGATGTCTTCTGAAATTCGCTGATCCGGATTGTCCGCCTCCTTGGAGAACATATCCATGCGGTAGTACATCTCCCGCTCCGTCCATCGGGCGAGGTATTCCTCCGTCAGCCAGCGCCGCCAGCGGAGCGCGAGCTGCTGCTGCAGGTAGTACGCATAGACCGCAAAGGCGATGTGTGCAAAGGCGAGCCCGGTGAAGCGGATGAGCCCGTGATAGACCGCATCCGCATCGTAATTCTGCAGCGCGCTGTAAAATTCATTGAACCAGTCATTCAAGAGCAGGGTCATGTAGACCGCTGCGATCGTAAGCGCCACGATGCCAAACAGATAGGCATA
Organism: uncultured Dialister sp.; assembly: GCA_934178345.1. Taxonomy (GTDB): domain Bacteria; phylum Bacillota; class Negativicutes; order Veillonellales; family Dialisteraceae; genus Dialister. The sequence continues at coordinate 55,057 of CAKPQG010000006.1, forward strand.
GGCACTCTTCTTTTCTTCAGATTTCCAGTAGCGGCTCGTCAGCGAGAAGAGCTGACGAAGAAAGGAAATCGACCATTCGCCAGATTTCATAGAAGGCTCCTTGGGTAAAAATATAGGGTTCGTGGTTCAGGGTTAGCCCATGGGCGTGCCGCCCCTTGATTGGGGATGAAAGCTCTGCTCGAATGAGGAATGAGGAATGAAGGTGGCGGCTTCGCCGCGAATTTTTAAGACATGAAAAACACGTCGCCCCTTGGAGAAGGGGCAGGCCGAAGGCCAGGGATAGAGTGCCTCGAAGAGGCACAACTCTACGCAGCCATAAGAATGTCGACTGTGCTAAGGCTTTTCCTGGTCACAAAGAATTTGGGAGAAAAATCTGACGCAGATAGCCTTTTTACCGATACGTAGAATTGTGCCCCTACGGGGCACATCTATCCGGCGCCTTTGGCGCGACCCTTCTCCAAGGGTCTGCTCAGTTGTCATGTACTACCAAACCGGCAACATTATATTTAAACCACCATTTCTCATTTCTCATTGGCGCAGCCCCCTCACGCCAGCATATACATATAAAACGGCACAAAGAATACGCCAAGGGCAAGCGAGACACAGTTCACCGTCGTCGAGTACTCCGCATCCGCCCCGACTGCGGTCGCGAGGATCGTCATATTCGTCATCGCCGGCATCCCCGCCTGCATGAGAAAGACCTTGGATGACATTTCAGAAACCGGAATGAAAGGGAGCAGCAGGAAGAGACAGAGCGGTGCCAGGAGGAAACGGCCTGCCATCGCCCCCACCAGGTCCTTATCGAAATGGATGGACGAAAGCGGGATCTGGCTCATCTGGATACCGATGACCATGAGTGCCATCGGCGTCGCCATGCCGCCCACATACTTCATCGCCGCCATCGCGAAGTGCGGAATGGGAACATTCGCAAGGAGCAGGATGACACCCGCTGCGAATCCCATGAGCGGCGGAGTGCGGAGCTTCAAGAGCATCTCCCGCGGCGTGAAATGGTGATCCCCACCGGCATCCCGTATGATGAGGTACGCCCCCAGCGCCCAGAACATCGTCGTATTTGCCAGATAATAAAGCATGCACGACGGCACACTCGCCTCGCCGAAGAGCGCTACATTCACAGGCACACCGATGAAGATGGCATTCGCAATGCAGCAGGTACAGACAAAAATGCCGCGGCGGCCTTTGGAAATGTGAAGCACGGATGCAAGCACATGCCCCGCGAGGTAAGCAGCAAAAATAGAAACAAAGGGCAGCACCAGATCCGGCGCCGCTGCGAGCAGCGCATCATGCGTGAAATTCGCATACAGCGAATGAATCATGAGCGGCGGCAGCGCAACCGTCATCGTGAGTTTCGTCAGATCCTTCGCCGCACCCTCCCAGAACCAGCCCTTCTTCGCCAGGAAAAAGCCAAGCCCCGCCATGAGAACCACTTCAAAAATACCGGAAAGACCTTGCAATATGGCGTCCATACATGTATCTCCTTTGAAAAAAGTTTTTTCTATTATACTACAAGAGAAAAGCGACCAATGAATTTCATGTGCAAGATGTCGGGCACGGAGGATAAAAGGTTCTATGGGTTCTGTAGGTTCTACAGGGTTAGGCAGCAGCTTTGCCGCATATTTAGATGGATGGTATTCCCGCATCGTCAGCCTTCCCCTCTAGGGGAAGGCTCGCGATACGAGGATCGCGTCAGCTCATAAGATCTTCGGGCATCGCCCCATATACTCGCGGCGAAGCCGCCACGAGAGCCCTGAACCTTGAACCTTGAACCTTGAAGTTTGAAAGCAGGGATGAGTGGCTAGGGATTAGGGATTGGGGATTAGGAGTGACTAGTGACTGGTGACTTAAATGCCACTTTCGAGCATCGCCCTATTTATACTCCGCGGCGCTTCCATATTTTGATGCGCCGCACCATCATTCCTCATTCCTAATTCCTCATTCGCGCAAAGCTTTCATTTATAATCAGTGGACGGAGCCGCCCATGGGCTAACCCTGAACCCCATTGAACCATTCCCCAAAATCTACTACAATAGAAATCATCCATTTCCACACATCATTTACGAAAGAAGGCCATCCCATGACAAACCAGTTCCTCCCCAGCTATACCATCGGCACCGACGCGTATGACAGCGTCTACGATGTCTGCCATCACTTCGGCAAGACCGCGGTCCTCATCGGCGGACACAAGTCCAGAGCCGCTGCCGAGCCGCTCCTCCGCAAAGCACTGGAAGGCAAGATGGAGATCCTCGACTCCCTCTACTACGGCGGCGATGCCACATTTGAAAATGCCGAAGTTCTGAAAGAAAACGAAGCCTTTCAGAAAGCAGACATGGTCTTTGCCATGGGCGGCGGCCGCGCCATCGACACCGCGAAGAAAGCGGCTGCTGAAGCAGGCAAACCCTATTTCACCTTCCCGACCCTGGCATCGAACTGCGCTCCCGTCACCGCTGTCGGCGCGTACTACTACGAAGACCACACCTTCCGCCAGGTCTACTACGTCGATCGCCCGTCCTATCACACCTTCATCCATACCGGCGTCATCGCAAACGCACCCAGAGAATACCTCTGGGCCGGCATCGGCGACGCACTCTCCAAGCAGTACGAAGTCGAATTCTCTGCCAGAGGCGACATTCTCCCCTATGGCAGAAATCTCGGCGTCACGCTGGCCGGCACCTGCTCGCAAGGCCTTCTCGAATACGGCGAAGCCGCGCTGAAATCCGTCGACGAAAAGACAGCCAGCGAAGCCCTCGAGTACGTAGCCCAGAATATCATCTGCTCCACCGGCATCATTTCGAACCTGGAACCGGAAGACTACAACTCCAGCGTCGCACACGCCCTCTACAATTCTCACACCGGCGTAGCCCACGAAGGATCGCACCTCCACGGCGCGGTCGTCTGCTATGGCACCCTCGTCCTCCTCACCCTGGACGGACAGCTCGAAGAAAGAGACAAGCTCTACGCCTTCTGCGAACGCACGCACCTCCCGCATTCTCTTTCCGACATCGGCCTCACCGATCCGGAAGAGCTCATTGCCAATGCACTCACAAAGCCGGACCTCAACAAGGTTCCTTATCCCGTCACCGCAGAGCTTTTAAGAAAAGCCATCACGGATGTCGAAGCATTGAAGAAATAAAAAAGGCCTCGCCATATGGCGAGGTTTTTTTAGTGATTGTGACTAGGAATTAGTAGCTAGGGATTAGGGATTGGAGTGACTAGTGACTGGTGACTGAAATGCCACCCTCGGGCATCGCCTTTCTTTATACTGCGGCGAAGCCGCCACCTGAACCCTTAGAACCTTCAGAACCCGTTGAACCCATAGAACCTGTAGCGATGAGTAGCCAGTGACTAGTGACTTGCATACGACTCTCGGGCATCGCCCCATATATTTGCGGCGAAGCCGCCACCTTCATTCCTCATTCCTCATTCCTCATTCCTCATTCCTCATTCAAGCGAGGCTCACGCTAAACGTAATGACCCCGTCCTTGTATGACACATCGAGGCTCCCCTTCATGAGCCTTGCCATGTCGCGCGCCATGGAGAGCCCAATACCGTAGCCGGACTTTTTGCTGTTGTGCGACGTATCGCCGCGATAGAAGCGCTCAAAGAAGCGTTCATAGTCCTCCGATTCTCCCTCTTTATAAGAATTGGAAACAGAGAGCACCACACCCTTTTTATTTTTCTCCAAGCGGGCGGTGATCGTCCCCTTCTCATCACAGTACTTGACCGCATTGTCCAGAAGGATGCTCACGATTTCCGAGAAGAGCCGCGGCTCGACCTTCGCACGGATGCCGCTTCCTGCCTCCACAGAGAGCGTCTTCCCTGCGTCTTCGATCATCTGGCGGAAACCGCCTGCGCTGCTCTTTACCGCTTCCGAAAGATCCATATCGACAAGCGTCAAGTCCTTGGCTGACGTTTCCCCGATCTTGGAAAGCAGCACAAGGTCATTGATGAGGAGCGATAGGCGCTTCACCTGCGAAATGATATTGCCCGTCCACTCGTTCTTGCCGTTGATCAGCTCCATCGCCTCCGCATTCGCGGAAATGATCGCGATCGGCGTCTTCAGCTCATGGCTGGCATTCGTAATGAATCGCTTCTGGTTCTCCATATTCCGGACGAAGGGGCGGATCGCGATCCCCGAAAGCACCGTCACGATGCCGACGAAAAGCAGAAGACAGAGCAGGCCAAAAAGCGAAGAATATTTCAGGAAGGCCTTCACCGCCGAGAGATCGCGCGTGCAGTCCAGAATGACGACCAGCAGATCGCCCTCCGCGGTACGGCTCACATGGTATGCATAGGTCCCCTTCTGCTTTTGGAAATAGCCTTCGCTCTCCCCGGTCTTCACCGCAGCCACCGCTGCCTCTACCGCACTTTCCGCTGAAAAGGCAGCGATGTGATTGATATTCGTCACCTTGGCTGTGCCGTCACTGTCCAGCAGGACGGAAAAATAACGGGTCTGGTAAGTGAATTCCGGCGTATCCTCGACCCAGCTGCCATCCGGGAGCCAGCCTTCCCCGCTCGTGCGCCGCGTGGTGATGACGCCGCCATTGTCCGCGATGGTTTCCAGCACATTATGAATGTCCCCCCGCACAATGAGGTACATCATCCCATTGATGACAGAGAGCGCGACCGCCACGATGATGAACACCGCCAGCGTGGCCAGAAGTATGAATTGGCGGTGCAGTTTCTTGATCATATCCATGAATGAGGTTCCTTGGCGAATGGTATAACAAATGAGGGGTAAGGTCCAGGGTTAGCCTATGGGGCGCGCTGTCCCTGAATCAGGGATGAAAGCTTTGCTCGCCAGTTAGGAGTGAGGAGTGAGGAGTGAGGAGTGAGGAGTGAGGAGTGGTGGTGCGGCGCATAAAAATTATAAAGTGCCGCGAGTATAAATAGGGCGATGCCCGAAAGTGAGTGGGTAACAGGTTTCCCGTTTGGGAGTTCCAAACATCGACCGCCTGACCGCAAATGACAAAGATTTCTCGACTTCGCTCGAAATGACGATACAGGAGTCTGATGTCTCTCAGTCTCCTAGTCTCCTAGTCTTTTAATCACCAGTCCCTAGTCACTAGTCCCTAGTCACCAGTCACTAGTCACCAGTCACTCCTAATCCCTAGTCCCCCATTGCGCGCAGTGCAAAAGGTCCTTCCTTCTCCCCTTCGATCACTGCCTTGCCGCGGACGGCGGCGAGCTTCTCTTTCAGGAAGGATATATACATCCACACGATATCTGCCGGTACGTCAGGCTCATCGCTCCACACGTAGCGGAGGATCTCCTCCTGCGTGAGTGCTTTGCCCACATTCATCATGAAATACTTCATGAGCTTCGTCTCCTTGCTGCCGAGACGGATCGCACTTTCTGCCGAGAGTTCCTGCTCTTCGACATTGAGCGTGACGCCGCCTGCCGAAAGGACGGCGGGGGTGAAGGCATTCGCACGGCGGGTCATCGAGCGGATGCGCGCCAGAAATTCGCCCATCGCGAAGGGCTTCGTCAGGTAATCATCTGCGCCCGCATCAAGACCTGCGATGCGGTCATCGACCTCGGTCTTGGCGGTGAGCATGATGATCGGCACCGTGCTGCCGCTCCTGCGGAGCTTAGCAAGGACTTCGATACCATCCATTTTCGGCATCATAATATCAAGGACGATGCAGTCATACGCTTCGCGCTCCGCCATCTGCCAGGCAGAGAGCCCGTCATAGGCCGCATCGACCTCATAGCCGAAGTGACGGAGCACCGCGACTTCGGCATCGGATAATGCTTTTTCATCTTCAGCAAGCAGGATCTTCATAGGTTTGACCTCAGTAAAAAATATAAGAGGGTGGGGATTAGGGGGGGGGAGAATTGACTAGTCAACTTTTAGAGTTAGTTATTAGAAGTGGCGGAAGGAGCGCACAAATCATGTAGCGCCCCAATACCCCTCATTTCATATAAGAACTGATTGGCTGATTTATATAAAACTTCGCGGCGCTTCCTAATTTTATGCGCCGTACCTTCATTCCTCACTCCTCACTCCTAACTCCTCACTTGATTCGGAGGTTGACTTAAATGCCAGTTATTTAGAAAACGCAATACGAGTGACTGGTGACTAGGGAAACACTGACGTCTGGCAGTCTGATTTCTCTTGGTTTCTAGTCACTAGCTACCAGTCACTAGTCACTAGTCCCCGGTCACGTCTTCCTGATCAGATTCCGTATCGTCTGCATGGAGAGGTCACAGGAAGCGAGCTCATCGGCGCAGCGCTTGAGCTCGCGGCTGATGAGCGCGGCATTTTCCACCTCGTGCTTGTACTTCATTTCATGCTCGAGCGCCGCCCAGGAGTCCATCGCGATGGTGCGGAGCTGGATCTCGATGAAAAAATGCCCCGGATTTCTGCCCTTCGCATCTTCATAGGGAGCGGTGACATCTAGGATCATATGGTAGCTGCGATAGCCATTGGGCTTGACGTTTTTGATATAGTCCTTTTCTTTTGCGACAACGACACCGGGAAGGGCTTTCAAGCGGGAGACGTTTTCATAAATGTCATCCACGAAACGGCACACCATGCGGAATCCGATGGCATCCTTCACGGCATAGCAGGCAGACTCGGCGGTGAGGGGAAATCCTTTCCTCGTGAGCTTCTCCTTCATGCTGTCTTCTGCTTTCAGGCGGTACGAGAGGTGCTCGTAAAGCATCTCTCCCGTCTTCTCTTTTTCTGCCTCGCTGTAGGCGCGAATGCCCCGCGCAAAGCCGTCCATGACAGCTTCGAGAGAGGCTTTATAGGGTCCGTAAATGGTCATAGATGCTCCTAAGGAAAAAAGGTTCAGGGTTCAGGGTTAGCCCTGGGGGCGGCTCACCCCTTGATTACGTTTGAAAGCCTCGATTGAATGAGAAATTAGAAATGAGAAATGCGAAATGGTGGTGCGGCGCATAAAAACAGGGAAGCGCCGCGGAGATTTGAAACTAGCGGTTTTCTCGTATCGCAAACCTAATCCCTAGCTACCAGTCACTAGTCACTAGCTACTCATCCCTGCTTTCAAACTTATGGTGGCGGCTTCGCCGCCGTATAAATAATGGCGATGCCAGAAAGTCTCTTGACAGCAGGCTTCCCTCGTATCGCCAGCCTTCCCCTCGAGGGGAAGGTGCCCCGTAGGGGCGGATAGGGCACTGGCGGCATGAAAGAGCGAGGGGAAATGCGGAGAGGTGCGTCGTTTATCGGACTGCAAGAAAGATTTCTCGCTTCGCTCGAAATGACGATACGGGCGTCTGATGTCTCCTGGTCTCTTAGTCCCTAGTCACCAGCCACTAGTCACCAGCCAGCCCCAATGATTTCAGATAGTCTTCCAAAAGCTGGGGCAGACGGCTTTCGCTACCCGGTGAGAGGGGGATGAATCTCAGGCTGTAGTCCTCATCGCTGCTGCCGGGGACTTCTCTGGGGAAGACAGCCCAGACTTCCTTGACAGGCCGGCTGTCGCGGAGAGACTGCGTTTCATCCATGTCGCGGTAGAATTTTGTATTCATATCGCGGTAGCCGTTGAACTGGCGGCGCAGGCCTTCGCCGCGGTTTTCATCATTCCAGAGGAAGAGCATGTCGCGGTACTTGAAGTCGACGACCAGAGAGCCGCAGTACATATGGCCCTGATAGCAGTCCATGCGAAGATCGGGCTGGCGGTGGGCGTTATTGGTGTAGAGCGGTGCAGTCATACGGTCGGTGTCGGCGGATGCGGCGGGGACGATGCCGTCGTAGGTGAGGCGGATCGCCTCTTCGCCCTTCTTCATGGTGATGACGGCACCGGACTCCAGCGAGGAGAGGCGGTAGCGGCCATCCTCTTTGATGACGGACATGCCTTCTTCCATCTCCCAGCCCAGCGAGGAGAGGGCTTTGATGAATTGGAGAAATCCCCAAAGCTCGTAGAGCTTATCCGTCCGTTTCCACTGGAACTGATAAAAATCAGCGACCGAGTAGCTTTCCTCCGGTTTCTCCAGATGCCGATGGAGATGGTAGAGGAGCGAGTAGCGCGGATCGCAGAGAACGGTCATCGGGATGAGGGGCGGCATCCGGCTGCCGGCTTCCTCAAACCATGCCGCGCGGGTGACGCGCTCGATGTCGCGAAGAATGGCGAGCGCCTGTTTCCGATAGTCGCGGAATTTGATGAGCGCCGCCTCGCCTCTTCGGTACTCCTGATTCTGCGTGTACGGCAGGAGTGCCTGACATCTGGCATCGAGGCGCGCGATGAATCCATCGACTTCACTGACGAAGTCTCGCAGATTCTTCGCAAGGCGAAGCAGGATGGCTTTGGCGAAACGGTTCTCCGCGACGTCGTAGGTCATTTCCGTATACAGCAGATGCTGCCCGGCCGAAGGGCGCAGGGACTGGGGCGGGATGTGCGACGCCGCCGGAGAGACGCCGGCTGTGCGGGCCGGTTTCTTCCGGCGCACGAGGCGGCCGTTCGCCGTGCGGGCGAGCTCTCCCAGCACATGCAGCACCATGCGGGATTTGTCGCTGATGGTATAGAAGCGCAGCAGGAGGTCTGGATTGATATCCAGCGCGCGCGACATGTGGATGCTCTTTTTCATGAAATCGAAGGACAGATGCTTGATTTCCTCCAAGAGCTCCTCGCCCATATCCTGCCAGCTCTGCTTGCCCATGTAGCGGGGTGTGATTTCCAGAAGACTGTACCAAGTCTCGCCGCGCCCCGTGACAGTCAGGACATAGTAGCCGGGGACGAGGGGAAAATCCTCCCCCTTGAAGAGGAGCGTATCCCAGGCGCGCCGCGGGCGGACCCATGTCTCTCCGTCATATCGCTCCTCGCCGGGGATCGTCACGATGTCGAGCCCGTCCATGGTGAAGCGGAAATCCATCGGCGCCTCAAAGTGCAGGTAGAGATCCTGATTCTCCGTGAAGCGCCACGCTGGCGGCGCATCCTTGAGCTCCTCCGGGTGCGTGGTGAAGCGGGTGAAAGGCCGCATCGCCTCCCGCTTGCCGAGTGCCACGCTGAATGGCAGCTTACATGGTGTAGTCATAGAGCTTCAGCTCCCCGGCTTTCCGTTTCAGCACGGCCTGTGATCCCTGAAAATCCGAGAGCGCCTTGAAGCGTACAAGGATAGCCGGCAGCAGCCCCTCCGCCGTATTTTTATCCGAGAGAGAAAGAAGGGCAGACAGCTGATCGGCAGAGCCGCGAAGCTTCGTGAAGACGCGCTGCACGAGCTGGGCATCAAGCCCTTCTCCGCGGCTGATCCCCGCCTCCTCGGGAATATTCTCCAGATAGCGTCCCATCTGCTGCGCCACGCGGAAGCCGATGCCATATGGCATACCGCTCTTCGTGAAGGCATCATTCAGCGCATCCAGCAGCTCGAGCTCCTTATCATTGAGGCCCATGCCCTCCTTCACGCGGAAATCATCATACTCCTCGGCCGTGATCTCCTTGTACACCTTTCTCTCTTGCGGCGAAAGCTTCAGCAGGTCACGGAAATGGCACTGGCTGAGCGTGATCACATTCGCACGATCGAGGATCTTATCCGAGAAATGGCAGGTGGACTCATCCACATTCACCGTCCCCGTGAAGAGCACATTCCTCCCCACCGGGATCTCCGGCGGATACTTCTCACTGTTGTAGAGGCGCGGGGCGAGCGATGGATTGTACAAACGGATCATCGGATGATCCTCTTTCTCCAGCACGGAAATGAACTGTGCGAAATAATGCTCCACACGTGCCAGATTCATCTCATCGAAGCAGACGATGTACTGCTTCTCCGGATGCGCCGCCGCATCGATCAGAAGCTCGGCGAGCCCCGTATCCGCACTGCGGTACACCATATTCTTCATATCCACATAGCCCAGGACATCCCCGTCATCCATCCACGACGGACGGACCGGCAGGAAACGCACCTGCGACTCGGGAAGCCCCAGCGCACGCCCATAGAGACGCACCAGCCCGGACTTGCCGATCCCGCTTTTCCCGGCGAGGATGACCAGACGGGACGACTTCATGGAGATATGGAAATGGAACAGATCCTTCTCTGCATAGAGGAGCCCGTCATTTTCCGCCGCCTCCTTCAGGCGGGCGAGGACATCTGCCTCCGTGAACGCCTTCGGCCTCTCTTTCACCGGCGCTGCCGGCTCCTGATGCATTTCCGCAGAGACCGGCGCCTTCTCTATCGCCTCTGCCTCGTGGAAGAGACGGGAATCCCGCCGATTTCTTCTCGGGGCATACGCCTCTTCACTCGAAGCACCGATGCCAAGGCTCTGCACCAGATCATCGAGCGCCTTCTGCGTCATCTGCTCACGTGCCTCATGGCCAGGCTCCTCCTCGTCCATCTCATCTGCGAAAGGATTCACCGCGACCCCGCAGTCCTTCAAGAGGTCTGCATCCCGCGGCACCGGCTTCAGATTCAGCCTGAGATCCGCCAGAAATACCTCTGGGACGAACCAGAGCGGACTCTCCGCGCAGCGAAGGATGTGCGAGGAAAGCTCCGAATTCTGTCCGTCCACCACCGCATACCCCAGCTGGCCGCGGTTTTTCACACGGAAGTACGCTCCGCCCTCCCCGATCACGCGGGAATCGAAGGCCTCATCATACAGCGGCGCAAAAACCACCCACGGCCCGATCTTATTCTCATAATTGCGCGTCGCCGCCACAATGAGACGAGGCGACACATCATTATTCCAGTAACGCTTCGACAACCCCGGCAGCGGCCGATCCGTCAGCAGATGATGGCAGAACTTATTGATATCCCCATCAAAGACCGGCATCTCCTCCGTGCCGAAAGCCGGCACCGGATAATAATTCCGGTCCTCCTCCATGAAGGGCGTCCCCGCCTCCTTCACCATATCATCCAGCACATAGTACCTGTTATTGCGGAGCGACGGTGTAAACGACACGAAACAATCCCCGAAGACGGACTCCAGATTCGCCAGCGCCGACTCCTCATCGGCGAATGAATTGTATCCGAAGCCGATACGGCTCATGAAGCCCGTGAAGCCGAATTTCTCTCCATCCTCGAAGCCTCTCGGAAGCGGCGAGACAGGATCCACAAAGAAACGGTAATCCTTCACCCCCGCCTGCGGCGTCGCGCTCTTCACCACAGCACGCACCCGCCCGAGCACCTTGCCATCCGCCTGACGGACGGCGGAATACGAATCATTCATATACATGTTTGCCATATGCATCCTTCTTTCGATGGCCGCATAGAAGGCTGAGAGAGTCTGCGAATGAGGAGCGGCTCAGACACACGATCACTTGCCCGTTTTCACAAAACGGCGCTTTATCCTTTCCTTTGCGCCGCTCCTTTCTCTCGCATTTCTTATGTCTCATTCAATTTCTATGCTGCGCTTTCTATATCTCTGGCGATATAGAATTCACCTGACCCGTGAACAGACACTGTCCCGGGTCGAAACGATTATACCGAATGGCAAAAATTCTTTTGCCATTCCCTCCTATTTTAGCATAAGAAGGAGAAAGAGGGTATAATGAGGAAAAGTGACTAGGGACTGGGGACTGGTGACTAGTGACTGGTAGCTAGTGGCTAGGGATTAGGAATTAGGGATTAGGGACTCTCTTGTATCGTCATTTCGAGCGCCAGCGAGAAATCTTTTTCATTCGCGTTCAGGTAGTCGATGACAGGAAACCCAAACGGGAAACCCGCTCCCCAAGAGACTTTCGGGCATCGCCCCATATGTACGCGGCGAAGCCGCCACCACAACCCTGAACCCTGAAAGCCGGGATGCGTAGCTAGTGACTAATGACTGGTAGCTAGGGATTAGGTTTGCGATACGAGAAAACCGCTAGTTTCAAACCTCCGCGGCGCTTCCCTGTTTTTATGCGCCGCACCACCACTCCTCACTCCTAATTCCTCACTCCTCACTAGAGAGCGCGAGGCTTTCAAGCATAATCAAGGGTCGCCCCGCCCCGCGGACCAACCCCCGCCAGCCTTACTATTTCGCAAAAAGGATCCCCATCATGACCAAAGAAACCAAAATCGGCATGACTGCCCTGCTCCTCTTTCTTGCCATCGGCATCGCTGCGCTCCTTCTGCATCCGATGGAACGCCTCTTCCCGACCACCTTCCCCGTCTATGCTGTCTTTGATGATGCGCAAGGCATCACGCCGGGGGCTTCCGTGCTCCACGCCGGCGTCAAGGTCGGACGGCTGAAAGCCATCACCATCGAAGAAGGCAAGGCCGTCCTTCATCTGGAAATCAATCAGAAAGCCATGATCCCCAAGGATGCGGCATTCTCCATCGCTGCTTCCGGCCTCATCGGCGACACCTATGTCAAAATCTCGGGTGGAAATTTGTCTGCCGGTATCCTTGCAAGCGGCGCAACGGTCACCGAAGACAAAGACCCCCGCATGGATGCGCTCATGGAGAAAGCCAATCACCTCATGGACAGCGCCGAAAAAATGCAGCAGGCGATCGGGCAGTATCAGTGACTGGTGACTGGGGATGAGTGACTTGTGACTTGTGACTGGTAGCTAGTGGCTAGGGATTAGGGATTAGGAGTGACTAGTGACTAGTAACCGGGGGCTCTCTTGTATCGTCATTTCAAGCACCAGCGAGAAATCTTTTTCATTCGCGGTCAGGCGGTCGATGACAGGAAACACAAACGGGAAACCCGCTCCCCAAGAGCGCTTCGGGCATCGCCCTTTTTATACTCGACGCGAAGCGTCGCTCCGCCTAAGCCTTCCCCATCGGGGAAGGGGGACCGCGTCAGCGGTGGATAGGGTACTTTCGTAAACAGCACACTTGAGACGCTTTTCCCCACTCTCTTTCATACCGCCTGTGCCCTATCCGCCCCTTCGGGGCACCTTCCCCTCGAGGGGAAGGCTGATGATACGAGGGAAGCCTGCTATCAAGAGACTTTCTGGCATCGCCATTATTTATACTGCGGCAAAGCCGCCACTACAAGTTTGAAAGCAGGGATGATTAGTAGCTAGGGATTAGTGGCTAGGGATTAGGAGCCCCAAGTGACTGGTAGCTAGTGACTGGTGACTTAAATACCGCCTTCGGGCATCGCCACTATTTATACTCCGCGGCGCTTCTGCTTTTTATGCGCCGCACCACCATTCCTAATTCCTCATTCCTAATTCCTCATTCGCGCAAAGCTTTCATTCATAATCAGTAGACGGAGCCGTCCAAAGGGCTAACCCTGAACCCTGAACCCGCTCAACCTGACGCCCCTTTCTTGACTTTCAGTCTATTTCCTTCTTGATTTCTTCCCGCGAATTCCATATAATAAATCTTATGTTGTTTTATCATAGATAGAGGAGAACCACAGAGTGATAGAAGAAATCGTCAAAAGAAGAAGCATCCGTCATTTCCTGCAGAAGCCGATCCCGCAGGAAGATCTGGATGAGATCCTGACCGCCGGACTATGGGCGCCATCCGAAAAAAATGCCCAGCCGTGGAAATTCATCGTCATCCGCGGACAGGAACGCAAAGTCATGGTGAAGCGCCTGAAGGAAGGCATCATGAGAAACCGCAAGGGCGACGAGACGGCCATTTTCAGCAAGGGCTATGAGAAATTCATCCCATCTGCCATCTACACCGCACGCGTACTGGAACAGGCACCGGTCATCGTCTTTGTCATCAATACCAAAGGCAATGACTACCGCAAGTCCTACACCAGCGACCAGTACATGATGGAGCTCGCAGATGTCCAGTCCATCAGTGCAGCGATCCAGAACATGTGCCTCGAAGCAACGGCGCATGACATCGGCAGCCTCTGGACCTGCAACGTCTTCTTCGCTTACGATGAGCTGAAGGAATGGCTCGGCGAAGAAGGAGAGATGGTCGCTGCCATCGCTTTCGGCTACACCGACAAGGAAGTCAAGCCGATGCCCAGAAAGCCACTCGAAGAAGTCGTCGAATACCGCGGCGATTACCCCGAAGAATGGAAAGCTATGCTGAAATAAAAAAAACGCTACAGACTTTGTCTGTAGCGTTTTTTGTTTGGCAGGTTCAGAGTTCAGGGTTCAGGGTTCAGGGTTGTGGTGGCGGCTTCGCCGCAAATATATATGGGGCGATGCCCGAAAGTCTCTTGATAACAGGCTTCCCTCGTATCATCAGCCTTCCCCTCGAGGCAATGCTATTAAGTTAAGGAAATTGTTAACGCCGTAACGACTTGCTTCCCCCTTCGGGGGAAGTGCCGAAGGCAATAGGGGCATGCCAGCGGTCATCGAACAATGTTGGATATACCGTAGTGCTGCCCCCTCAGCCCTCCGGGCAGCTCCCCCGATGGGGAGCCAAGGATGTTCTGCCGCTTTACTTAATAGCCTTCCCCTCGAGGGGAAGGTGCCCCGAAGGGGCGGATAGGGCACAGATGATATGAAAGACAGATGAAGAAAGCGGAGAGGTGCGCCGTACATGTGGGGAAAACATGAGTCCTAGTCTCTTAGTCTCTTAGTCACTAGTCCCCAGCTACCAGTCACTAGTCACTAGTCACTAGCCACCAGTCACTGATGCAAACTCACCACGCCGACGGCAGCGATGATGAGTGCCATACCGAGGAGTTCGAAGAAGCCGAAGTCCTGCCCGAAGATGGCGAAGGCGAGGAGAATGGAGGAGAGCGGCTCTAAGGCTGCGATGATACTGGCTTCAGCAGGTGAAATATATTTCGTACTTCCCAGATAGAGGACGAAGGAACAGATCGTGCCCACGATGACCACGAAAAGGAAGGCCAGACTGACGGGTAGATCCACCGCACCGGTGAAGGGGAAGAGTCCCATGAAGGGCAGGAAGGAGAGCCCCGCAATGACCATGCCCCAGCCCACGACGATGGGCGCGCCGTACCTCCTGATCATGCCGACCGGCTCTACCGTATAGAGCGCGCACGCCACCGCGGCCAGCAGTCCCCAGAAGAGTGCCTTTTCAGACAGCGCGAGACTGCCAAAATTTCCATGTGTCGCGATGAGCACGGTACCCACGAAGGCAAAGGCCGTGCAGAGAATCTCCATCAGGTGCGGCAGCCGCCTCTCTGAGAGGCAGTACCAGAAGATGATGAGGATCGGCATCAGATATTCCAGAACCGTTGCCGTCGGCGCATTGCTGTACTTGATGGCAGCAAAATAGCCGTACTGCGTCCAGATCATTCCCAGCATGCCAAAGACCAGGATTCGTATCCGGTCTTTTTTATTTTGCCATATCGGCCAGATGCTCGTTTGCCCTGTCAGTGAAAAAATAAAAAGGAGCAGCACACCTGCTGACAACAGTCGGCAGAAAGTCAGCCACTCCGGGGCGATGTCGCGATTCACGAGCAGGTACTGCCCCGCAATCCCGCTCGCGCCCCAGCAAAGCGCGCCCAGCGCGCACTGCAGGATGCCTTTGATTCGAGTATTCAATATGTCCTCCGAGGGGGAAATGGGTTCAACGGGTTGGCTCAAGGGGCGTGCCGCCCCTTGATTGTGTATGAACGCTTTGTCCGAATGAGGAATGGTGGTGCGGCGCATCTCGTCATCCTGAGCGGAGAAAAACGTCGTGTGTTAGGAAATGGCTTATCTGAAACAGGAGAACTGAGTCGAAGGATCTAAGCGCCGCAAATATTTATGGGGCGATGCCTGAAGGTCTCTTGATAGCAAGTTTCCCATGTAGCGTTTCCAAACATCGACCGCCTGACCGCGAACGAAAAAGATTTCTCGCTGGCGCTCGAAATGACGATACGAGAGAGTCCCTAATCCCTAGCCACTAGCTACCAGTCACTAGTCACCAGTCACTAGTCATTTCAGATCCCTGTAATTCACGACCTTCACGGCTTTATCCGTGATCATCCTTCTCACCTTCGGCGAGACGATCGCCTGCATTTCCGCTTCGAAGTCATGCTCCCAGTCGCAGGCGGGGATGAGCCGTGCATTATCCGTGCCGGGATGCATCATGACCTCTGTCGTACCGGGACGGAGATCCTTCAGGATATGCAGGAAATGCCCTTCATGCACGGCTTCGCCTGCCACGATGCCCTCGAAATGATCCGGCACGCGGAAATGACGGCGCTTCGCCTTCCACAGAGAGAGCTCTGCCAGCGTGAAGAGTCCGAGGCGGCCGATGAGCTGCCCCACGCCTTCAAAGGCCGTAAAAAGTGGCGTGCGGGAAATGCGGACTGCGTCCAGATGCACGGACTCGGCCACATCCAGCGAGATATCGATCACCCCCGGCAGCATGTGCATGTGCTGGTGGCTGTCGACATGCGACAGAGGAAGACCGGTTTTCTCCATTTTCGTAGCCTGCGCCATGAGCTCACGCCGTACATCCTCCATGGCGATCTGCCCCTTGAGAAAATGCTTCACAAATTCGACATGGTTATCAAAAAAGACGCCATCTTGGGTCACGAGCGAGGGAATGTCCTTCGGGTCGCACACAGGAAATCCGTTCACAAGTGTCAGATGAATGCCGACACCCAGCTCGGGGTGACTTCTTGCCACCTCGACGGCATCGTCAAAAGCCTTGCCGCCGGGCATGAGCGTCGCAGAGCGCAGACAGCCGTCCTCCACGCAGCGCGCGACAGCCTGATTGATGAGTATATGCCGACCAAAATCGTCGGCATTCACGAGAAGTTGATAGTTTGGCATAGAAAGTCCTTTATAAATATGAGTTCAGGGTTAGCTCATGGGGCGTATCGCCCATTGATTGTTTGCGAAAGAGGTTCAGCAGGTTCTATAGGTTCTATAGGTAGGGCAGGTGTGGTGCGGCGCATAAAAATCAGAAGCGCCGCGAAGTATAAATAGGGCGATGCTCGAAGGTCGACGAAGAGCAGGTTTCCCATTTGGAGTTTCCAAGCATCGACCGCCTGACCGCGAATGGCAAAGATTTCTCGCTTACGCTCGAAATGACGATACGAGAGAGTCACCAGTCACCAGTCACCAGTCACCAGTCACCAGCATACTACCCGATTATATCATTTTTACGCAAGAAAAAACCTCGGAAAGACGATTCCGAGGTTTCGTGTATCAGAGCATATCCTTCCGCCACAGGATGAAGGTGACAACGAGGGTCAAAAGGATGCCGATCAGGATGACGCCGACGAAGCCGAAGGGCGACCCTTCGAAGGGGACCGGGACATTGATGCCCCAGAGGCTGTAAATCAAGGTCGGGATCGCCAGAATAATGGTGACGGACGTCAGGAATTTCATGATCTGCGAAAGGCGGTTCGAGATGATGGAGGAGAAAGAGTCCATCATGCTCATCAGAATGTTGGTATAGATTTCCGCCATTTCGAGTGCCTGCTTATTTTCGATGATGACATCTTCCAGCAGGTCTTCATCTTCTTCGTACATTTTGAGGAGCGAGTGCAGCGGGCTGTTTCGAAGCCGCATCAGGCGCTCCATCACGTTTTCATTCGCATGCAGGGCGAAGTTGAAGTACGTCAGAGATTTCTGCAGCTCGAGCATGCGGAAAAGCTCCTTGTTCTGCAAGGACTTTCTGACCTGCGTCTCGATGACATCGGTCTGCTTGTAGATCTGCTGCAGGAAATACAGGAAGGAAGAAGAGGCTTGCGAAAGGATCTGGAAAAGGAAACGCGTCTTCTTGTACGTCTGGAAAGAGGTGAACGAGTTATTCAGGAATTTCTGAATGACTGTGTTCGGTTCCAGACAGACGGTAATAAAGTACTGGCGCGTGATGAAGATGCCGAGCGGCAGGGCATCATAGGCATCCGTCTCAAGGACGACCGGGGTATTCACGACGACGAAGATATAGTCGTCTTCAAGCTCGACATGAGAACGTTCTTCTCTATCGAGGGCGGTCTGGAGGGAATCAACGGGAATGCCCGTCAGTTCATTGATCCTGACCAGCTCCTCCAATGTCGGTGCCGCGGCATTGATCCAGGACCCTTTTTCCAGCTGTTCCAGCGGAACGGCGGACAGAACATGATTTTCATTGTGTTTGTATGCCTGTATCATGGCGACCCCCCTTCTATCCGGAAGCATCCGGTGACCGATCCTTGCTGCCCACGGTCTGCTGTGGGCTATCCTTACTAAATATAGTCAGAAAATCTTCCCCTGTCAATGAGAATCAATGGCAATCGGCAAATTTTACGTGGAATTGACGGGGGATAGCGGATTCAGAGAATGAGTGGCTGGAAAGTAGGAGCCTCGCTCCGCCTAAGCCTTCCCCATCGGGGAAGGGGGACCGCGTCAGCGGTGGATAGGGTGCTTTCGTAAACAGCTCACTTGAGACGCTTTTCCCCCACTCTCTTTCATACCGCCTGTGCCCTATCCGCCCCTTCGGGGCACCTTCCCCTCGAGGGGAAGGCTGACGATACGGGAATACCGTCATCTAAAATGCGGCGAAGCCGCCACCGGAACCCGTTGAACCCTTAGAACCTTCTGAACCCGTTGAACCCCGTAGCTTGAAAGCAGGGATGAGTGATTTCGAGTAGCTGGTGACTGCTTACCACCTTCGGGCATCGCTCTTTATAAAAATCGACGCGAAGCTATGCATAAAAATTCTTTCAAAAGCTGATGCTGCGATTGAATCAGCGTTTCCTTAATACAGCACCGGTATCCAGTACGCTTCATTTCCTGCGATGCGTTCATCGCTGAAGCGGGCGTAGAGCGCGGACGGGGTGTCGCCGAGCATGAAGCAGGAGAGTGTCACATAGCCTTCCATGATGCCGACATCCGTCTTCGTGATGATCTTCTGCTGCGGGACACAGCGCTGGACGAGATTCGAATCGCTGTCCCGCGCCACCACATAGTCATCGCTGTCGATTTTCTTCTGGTAGATCCGCTCCCCGCGGCCATTGATGATCTCGATCCCGCGCCCTTCACGGCCCCAGATGGGTTTGCGGATCCATAGAGAGTCTTCGGGCATATCCCCGAGTCTGAAATCACGCTGGAAATAGCTCTCTGGAAGGTAGGTGCGGATGATTTCCTTCTCCTTCTCCGTGAAGAAGGAGGGGCTCTTCTCCATCAGCGCATAGATGAGTGCCTGAAATCCCTTCGACTGCATGATGAGCGACTCCGGCGGATTCATCATATGGAATTTCCCCGCCTTGTATCCATCCATCAGGAGCTCGCCCAGAGAGGAGGCATCCTGATCTGCCGTCTCTTCGATGAGGATTTCCATCGGATGCATGCGATAGAGGAAGGAGACTGTCCGCCCGTCAGGAAGCGCGAGGCTTCCGTCTTCCATCACCGCCAGATGGTAGAAGGATTCAAAGACGATAGCGTCTCTCATCGAGGGATCAATGGCATCCTGCATGGCCTGCATGAGGAAACGCGTCGTCCCGAGGTCCTCCACATAGTCATCGAAGCACGAAAACAGCACCGGATGCGCGAGCAGCTCCTCGCGGCTCTTTCCACCGCAGCAGCGAAGGAAAATATCCTTCATCCAGTTTCGCAAACGATCCCACTCGCCCTCATTCGGATCCTCTTTGAAGAAATACCGCGCCGCGACGCCATTGGCATAGTAGGCCTCGATCTCCGCGCATGGCGTGTCCGCATTGATTTCCACCATCTGAATCCGACCCGACTGATCCATCACATAGTCAAAACGCGAGAGCCAGCTCGGAAGATCCTTCATCGCATTGCCTTCATGAAGGTATCTTCGCATCTTCTTCGGGATTTCCATCTCATCGAAAAATTCATCGCTCTGCGCCTGAAAACGCCGGACGGCCTTTGCGAAGATCGCATAGAGCGCCGCGCTCACCCGCCGGAGGAGATCCGCCTGTTTCTTCTCGATCACGAGCGGCAGATGTGTCGGATAGCGGAAGGGATAGCCCGGGTACTCGACATAGGGAAATATCGTCCGGTCAATGTCATCCATGTACGTTTTTTCCATCAGGAGGCACCTCCGCTTCTCACGCCCGCGCCGCCGAAGCCGGTCTTTCCGCCGGCCGGCGCACTGACAGACGTCTTGCCAGAAGACGTCTGCCCCTGCTTCACCGCTGTCCCCGCCGTTGTCCCGGCGGCCGTACCCGGCTGCTGGGTCTGCGTGTATGCCGGACGCTTGTCATTTAATACATTGCCCGTATTCCTGTCATAATGCCCCTGATAGCCGCCGATGCCATGAAAGAGGAAGTAGCTCATCAGCATCATCGGAAGGAGCGAGGACATCCCGGAAACGTAGTTCAGGTTATCATTCTCGTCACGGCGGAATGTGACCTCATCCCCATTGTCATACTTCGCCGTCTCTGTGCCATCTTCATTCTTGATGAGATGGTACGTGCGCCCATTCTCATCCGTCAGCGCCTCCCCCTTCGGCGCCTCCTGTCCGCAGCCCGCCAGCATGAGCGGCGCGCTGACTGCCGTAAAAGCCGCGAGGATCGCAGCGGTCTTCGAACTGATATGGATCATGATGGATCCTCCTTCTTTGGGTACAATCATTTCTTTTTATTATAGCATAGAGATACGGGGTTCAGGGTGAGCCCATAGGCGTGCTGCCCATGGATTGCAGATGAAAGCTCTGCTCGAATGAGAAATTAGAAATGAGAAATGCGAAATGGTGGTGCGGCGCATAAATAATGAGGCGCCGCAGAGTATAAATAGGGCGATGCCCGCTTGAGACTTTATGTTAGACATTAGTCATCAGAAGTCAGATGTCTGACGTCTGACAGCCTTTTAGTCTAGTCCCTAATTCCCAGTCACTAGTCACTAGTATTACGTATTTCGATCAAGTGGACTTTAAATCGGCATACAAGTGCAGTCAGAATTAGCGTCGTAGCGACTTGCTTCCCCCTTCGGGGGAAGTGCCGAAGGCAATAGGGGCATGCTAGCGGTATAGCGTGCTATGTTGAATAGTTCGATGCTATCGATATTCCAACACTTTCATGCAATACCGCTACGTAGCCCCCTCAGCCCTTCGGGCAGCTCCCCCGATGGGGAGCCAAGATATTCCACCACTTCTTACAAAGTCCAGAAGTTAACAAATCGCTATACTAGTCGCCAACCACCCATCCCACGCAAAAAAGAGCCGTGATTTCTCACGACTCTTTTTTATGGAAACGCTGATTCTGCGATTGAATCAGCGTTTCCTTATACCCGCTGCTTATTCATCAGCGAGTTCGCTGGTGACGACGCGGCGAAGGCCCTGCAGGGCGTGGGACTGAAGCCCCGCTGCCGCCTGACCGGCATCCAAGAGCTGCTGATCCGTGGCATCCAGCTTCAGCTGGCTGAAGTTGATATTTTTCACGGCCGCCTTGCCGTCTGCTTTGGTTCCGTTTTCTACACGAACCTGAAGTACGAGATTGGTCATTTTTGCTTTTGCAGTCATAGAAATGGTTTCCTTTCTTCCTTTTTCAAATAGTTACATGCAATACCATAGGGAAGGCTGATGGGTTCGGGCGTTACCGCGAGAAGTTTGAAAGCAGGGATGAGTAGCCAGGGATTAGGAGTGCCGAGTGACTCGTGACTCGTGACTTGAATACTACCTTCGGGCATCGCCCCGTTTCGTCATCCTGAGCGGCGAGAAACATCGTATGTGAGATAACGAATGCCAGAACAGCTGCGACCTGAGCCGAAGGATCTTGGCGAAGCCGCCACCTTCATTCCTCATTCAAGCGAGGCTTTCATTCAGGGTCAAAGGGCAGCACGCCCCGAGGGGCTAATCCTGAATCCCGAACCCGCCCCCCAGTTCCCTTTATTTCACTGCTTCGGTGGTGGTGGTGACAACGGTCGCTTTCTCAAATCCGGTCACCGTCTCCCCAGAGGACGGAGAGAGGACGACCTGCAGCTTTTCCGCCGCGGTTCTGCATTCATCCAGCGTCAGACCATCCTTGGGATCTGCCAGAGAGACAGTCATGGCTTTGCCGGAAGTGTTGAAAACGAGATTCAGTTTTTTCATAGCATTTCTTCCTTTCTATACGAAAAATCATTCCGAAGGTCTCTCGCCGGCCGGCTCACTTGCCCTTCCGTCTATATAGTGTTTTTATGGGTCAGAAATATTGTCGTCTCTTCGAAAATAAAAAAAGGGGCTGTGAAGAAATGAATCCTCATTTCTTCACAGCCCCCTTTTTATTTTGCTTTCATTTGGTTCAGGGTTCAGGGTTAGCCCATGGGCGTGCCGCCCTTTGATTGCGTGTGAAAGCTCTACTCGCCAGTTAGGAGTGAGGAGTTAGGAGTTAGGAGTGGTGGTGCGGCGCATAATCATCTGGAAGCGCCGCGGAGTTTTGAATATGGTATTCACAAAAGATGGGAACCCTGTGAACCTTTTGAACCTTCAGAACCCGCTTAACCTATGAGGATTCACATAAAGGGTAGATTGTTCTTTCTGCTTTCAAACTTCAGGGCTCTCGTGGCGGCTTCGCCGCCTTTTTTTAGAAGATGGTATTCTCGTATCGCAGCCTTCCCCTCTAGGGGAAGGTGCCCCGCAGGGACGGATAGGGTGACTATGGCATGAAAGACATCTGGGATAAGATTTCCCGGTCACTCCTATGAGAGGTGCAAGTCCCCCGCGGCAGATTGAAAGCGAAAATGAGATGATCGTTATTTCACAGCCCCTAAAAGGGAGCCAGGGATGTCCCGAGTGGCTTTTCTGCCTGCTGCATCGGGCGATGCACATCCCTCCTGCTACCGGTTCTTCTCCTCCCAAAGCATCTGATTGTACTGCTGCTGATAGTATTCTGATTTCTTCTTATCCACCCAGAAATCGCGGTCACTTTGGATCGCGAGCATCTCATCCACCATATCCTCTGCGCGCTCCGGGGCGACGTGGGTGAGATAAGTGATCATGCGCGTGATGGTACTCTCCGTGCCCAGCTCGGCTGCCATCAGTGCGCCAAGCTCGGCAGGATAGCCGCGGCGGACGGTGAGTGTGATGAGTTCGTTCTTCAATCGTTCCAGCTGTGTCATGGGGGCTCCTTTCGTGATACCGCTCTCTCATTATAACAGAAAAAGAAGGGTTCATGGTTCAGGTTGTTGGGTTCAGGGCTCTCGTGCGGCGCAAAGCGCCGATTATAAAATAGCAGCGAAGCCGCCACCTTCCCCGTTGAACCTGCTGAACCCTTTGAATCCGTTGAACCCCTGCCCCCCGACACCCCCTCACCATTTGTGGTATCATAAGTACAAAGGAAAGGAGTGACACCGATGGAAGACGTGACAGACCTTTTGAACCGCATCAAAAACCAGATCGGCGGAGAGGAAAGCCTCTCGGATGAGGAGCTGAACCGCCAGCTGAATGCGATCTACAGCATCTATGCCGCCGCGATGGGGCCCGAGCAGCTGATCGTGCAGGCGAGCCGATTCAATGCCGTGAAATATATTCATGACGAAAATCCCAGAAGCCGCCTCATCGGCATGGAGCGCCTCATTCTGGAGAGCCGCGACTACCATCGCCAACCGACGGATGAAGAAATCCCTGCCATTTTGGACAAGCTGGAGGATAAAGTCGCCGACATCCTCTCCCGCCAAGCCGTCGAGCGCTCCCTCGAGAAAAAGATCGAAGACCGTCTTGAGGAGCGGCACAAGGAGTATGTCGAAGAAGTCCGCCGCGAAATCATCGAAGAGGAGACAGGCAGCACAGAGACCGCCGAGAGCAAACGCAAGCTGGAAAAGCTGGACGCGATGGAAAAAGTCAGCCTCACCACGACGATCCTTCAGGTCGTCCGCCCGCAGTCACTTTCTGAAATCATCGGACAGGACCAAGCCGTGGAAGCACTCGCCTCCCGCATTTCCTCGCCCTACCCGCAGCACCTTCTGCTCTACGGCCCGCCCGGCGTCGGCAAGACCACCGCAGCGCGCCTTGTACTCGAAGAGGCGAAGAAGAAGCCCTACACCGTATTTCAAAAAGACGCCCCCTTCATCGAGTGCGACGGCACGACACTGCGCTGGGACAGCCGCGACATGACGAACCCCCTGATCGGCTCCGTGCATGACCCGCTGTATCAGGGCGCGCGGCAGGAGCTCGCCGATGAAGGCATCCCTGAGCCGAAGCCCGGCCTCGTCACGGACGCCCATGGCGGCATCCTCTTCATCGATGAGATCGGTGAACTGGATCCCATCCTCCTGAACAAGCTGCTGAAGGTACTGGAAGATAAGCGCGTCCGCTTCGACTCCGCCTACTACGACGAAGAAGACCCGCAGATCCCCGCCTACATCAAACAACTCTTCGAAAAAGGCGCCCCCGCTGATTTCATCCTGATCGGTGCCACGACAAGAGCCCCCGAAGAAATCAACCCCGCCATCCGCTCCCGCTGCGGCGAAATCTTCTTCGCGCCCTTAGAGCCCGCGCACATCATCGCCATCGTGAAGCGCGCCGCCGAAAAGCTCGGCGCTCATCTCGAAGCCGGCGTCCCCGAGCTCATCAGCCGCTACACCATGGAAGGCCGCAAAGCCGTGAACCTTCTCGCGGATGCCTACGGCCTTGCCATTTACGAATCAGGAAAGGCAGAGCGCGTCACCATCACCAAAGCCATCATGGAGCGCACCGCGCAAGCGAGCCGCCTCAGCCCCTGCCTCCGAAAAGAAGCATCGGATACGCCGAAGGTCGGACACATCTACGGTCTTGGCGTCATCGGCTCCTGGGGCAGCACGATAGAAATCGAAGCCGCCGCCTTCCCTGCCGCTGAACCCGGCAAAGGGAGCCTGCGCTTCAATGACACCGCCGGCTCCATGGCGAAGGACTCCGTCAGCGCCTCGGCCGCCGTCGTCCGCCAGCTGACCGACAAGCGCCTCTCCGACTACGACCTGCACATCAATGTCATCGGCGGAGGAAATATTGACGGCCCATCCGCCGGCTGCGCCATCACCTGCGCCATCTTATCGGCCATCGAAAAGAAGCCGCTCCGTCAGGACATCGCCATCACCGGCGAGATCGCCCTCTCCGGCGAAGTGAAACCCGTCGGCGGCATCCACGAGAAAACCTTCGGCGCCCGCCAAGCCGGCATGAAGGCCATGATCCTCCCTGAGAAAAACAAGAGCGACATCGACGCAGGGACAGCGGGGATCGAAATTCGGCCCGTTGCGAACATACGGGACGTGTGGGAGATAATGACGGGAAAATAGTGGGATGGGTTCAGGTTGATGGGTTCAGGGTTGTGGCTGCGCCAATTAGAAATGAGAAATTAGAAATGAGAAATGGTGGTAGCGGCTTCGCCGCAAATTTTAGATAGAATATTGCCAGTTCGGTAGTACATGACAGTTACGCAGACCCTTGGAGAAGGGTCGCGCCAAAGGCGCCGGATAGATGTGCCCCGCAGGGGCACAAATCTACGTATCGGTAAAAAGGCTATCTGCGTCAGATTTTTTACACAAATTCTTTGTGACCAGGAAAAGCCTTAGCACAGTTAGCATTCTTATCGCTACGTAGAATTGTGCCTCTTCGAGGCACTCTATCCCTGGCCTTCGGCCTGCCCCTTCTCCAAGGGGCGACATGTTTTCCATATCTCTAAAATTCGCGGCGAAGCCGCGCACCACAACCATGAACCCGCCAACCTGAACCCTGAACCCTTTTTCCCAAACAACTCTCAACCAACAACTACCAACAAAAAGGAGCATCTACCATGATCGAAAAAATGGAAAAGAAAATCATCGAACACGCCAACGGCGGCAAAGGCCACCTCATTCTGGAACCCATCGCAGGGCCGGACATTTTGAAAGACAAGTGCCGCCTCTACGTGAAAGCCACCCTCGAAAAAGGCTGCTCCATGGGCATCCACCAGCACAAAGGCGACGGTGAGATCTACTACATCCTCTCCGGCAAAGGCCTCTACACCGACAACGACACCACCTATGAAATGAAACCGGGCGACGCCGCTTTCTGCAAAAACGGCGACCGCCACGGCATCGAAAACATCGGTGACAAAGACCTCGTCTTCATGGGACTCGTCATTTACGATAAATGATATGTTAGTGACTAGTGACTAGTCACTGGTGACTGGGGATTAGTGACTGGGGACTAGTGGCTAGGGATTAGTGGCTAGGAGACTCCCGTATCGTCATTTCGAGCGAAGCGAGAAATCTTTGTCATTCGCGGTCAAGCGGTCAATGTCAGGAAACCCCAAGCGGGAAACTTGCCATCCGCAGACCTTCGGGCATCGCCCTTTATAAAAATCGACGCGAAGCGTCGCTCCGCCTAAGCCTTCCCCATCGGGGAAGGGGGACCGCGTCAGCGGTGGATAGGGTGCTCTCGTAAATCGTCGACTTGAGACGCTCCCCCCCTTTCATACCGCCTGTGCCCTATCCGCCCCTTCGGGGCACCTTCCCCTCGAGGGGAAGGCTACGATACGAGGAATATCGTCATCTAAAATGCCGCGAAGCCGCCACCACAAGTTTGAAAGCAGGGATGAGTAGCTAGGGACTGGTGACTAGGGACTAGGGACCAGGAAACTCCCGTATCGTCATTGAAAGCGTTGCCGAGAAATCTTTGTCATTCGCGGTCAAGCGGTCAATGTCAGGAAACCCCAAGCGA
Organism: uncultured Dialister sp.; assembly: GCA_934178345.1. Classification (GTDB taxonomy): domain Bacteria; phylum Bacillota; class Negativicutes; order Veillonellales; family Dialisteraceae; genus Dialister. The sequence continues at coordinate 81,379 of CAKPQG010000006.1, forward strand.
GAAACCTGCCATCCGCAGACTTTCGGGCATCGCCCCATTTATACTCCGCGGCGCTTCTATATTTTTTTGCGCCGCACCACCATTTCTCATTTCTAATTTCTCATTTCTAATTCCTCATTCGCGCAAAGATTTCATTCGAAATCAAGGGCCACCCCGCCCCATGGGCTGACCCTGCCCCCATTTTCATTTCATACATTCTCCTTATTATGCTTTTTTAGAAGTGAAATGAATGTACGTATCGTGTTATAATAGAAAAACAATCTCATCTGATTCGTGATAAGGAGGAACCCTATGGCATTAAAAGAATTTGAATTCGGCTTTGGCAAGACCACCCAGAAAGTTTCCCTGCCGGAAGAACACATCCTCGATATCCTCGAAGGCGCACCGACCCCGGCCTGCGATGTCGAAGCAGCCACCCTGGAATGCATGCGTCACCCGATCGGCAGCAAGCCGCTCACGGAAGTCGTTTCCAAAGGCGACAAGGTCTGCATCGTCTGCGCTGACGTCACCCGTATCTGGAACCATTCCGATCAGTACGTCATCCACATCGTGAATGAACTGAACCGCGGCGGCATCCCGGATGATGACATCTGCATCCTCTTCGCGCAGGGCACCCACCGCGAACAGACCCCGGAAGAAGATATCGCTGTCGTCGGTGAAGAACTGACCCACCGCGTAAAGCTCTACCAGCATCACTGCAAAAACATGGACGAGCTCGTCCATGTCGGCGATACCAAGAGAGGCACTCCTGTCTGGCTGAACAAACACGCTGTCGAAGCGGATAAGATCATCGTCGTCGATGGCATCACCCCGCACCTCTTCGCAGGCTACGGCGGCGGCCGCAAACTGCTTCTCCCGGGCGTTGCCGGAGATGAGACCATCCAGATCAACCACTGCCACGCGCTCGGTGAAAAATTCGGTTCCGGCATCAATCCGAAGACCCGCTCCACCCTCCTCGATGACAATCCGGTATCTGACGACATGCAGGAAGCCTCCGACATGGTGAAACCGGCTTTCCTCGTTCACTCCGTCATCAATTCCGAAGGTAAGATCTGCCGCATGGTCGGCGGTGACCCCTACGAAGCATGGCTCGAAGGCACCAAGCTCGTCTACAAGACCCAGAAGGTCCCCTACACCGACAAAGCCGACATCGTCTTTGCCTGCGCCGGCGGCTATCCGAAAGACGTTTCCCTCTATCAGGGCAGCAAGTGCTACGACCCATCCGATGTCGTCACCAAGAAAGGCGGCGTCATCATCGCCATCATGGAAGCCTCCGACATCTATGAACCGGCCGCTTACCTCGACAGCTTCCAGTATGAAACCGAAGCCGACATGGAAAAAGCCCTCCGCGAACACTTCACCATCCCGTTCTTCGTCGCATTCAACCTCTTCTGCATGACCCACCAGTACACCATCATCCTGGTCACCAAGCCGGAGAACTTCGAAGCCATCCGAAAGACCAACCAGATCCCGGTCGCTACCGTCGAAGAAGCATGGGAACTCGCCAAGAAGAAAATGGAAGACGAAGGCAAGAAAGACTACACCATCACCGTCATGGCACACTGCGCTTCCATCGTTCCTTATAAAGACTAATTGTTGAAATACAAAAACGGCTATCGTCCATTGGGACGGTGGCCGTTTTGTTTTGGGTTCAGGGGGATTAGGCGTGACTTGTGACTGGTGACTGAAGCGCCACCTTCGGGTATCGCCGTTTACAAAAATCGGCGCGAAGCGCCGCACCTTTTAGTCTTCCCCGCATGGGTAATGCTATTAAGTTAAGCGGAAGAACGTTCTTGGCTCCCCATCGGGGGAGCTGCCCGAAGGGCTGAGGGGGCTACGTAGCGGTATTGCATGAAAGTGTTGGAATATCGATAGCATCGGACTATTCAACATAGCACGCTATACCGCTAGCATGCCCCTATTGCCTTCGGCACTTCCCCCGAAGGGGAAGCAAGACGTTACGTAGCTAACGATTTCCTTAACTTAATAGCATTACCCGCATGGAGAAGGGGGACCGCGTCAGCGGCGCTCGGGTGCTTTCGTAAACGACGTATTTGAGACGCTCCTTCCCACTCTCTTTCATACCGCCTGTGCCCTATCCGCCCCTTCGGGGCACCTTCCCCGCAAGGGGGGCTGACGATACGAGAATCCCCTCTTCTAAAAAGACGGCGCGCCACCCTTGTGAACCCATCCGCTCCCCCGCTTCGTCATCCCGAGCGCAGCCGAGGGATCTTTCTTGCGCTGCGGTTAGCATCCCACATGTCCCTGCAGGGAAACGACGCCTTGCTGCTGCTTTTTCCCACCTCAAACATACATCGCTCATCGGCCTGCAAGGAAGATTTCTCGGCAACGCTTTCAATGACGATACGAGAGTATCGCTATCCGCACCACCAACCTGAACCCTGAACCCAACACAAAAACGAGCCCCTCGAAATGAGAGGCTCGTTTTTTTAATGCCAAACTCCTATTTCACCACTTCATATCCTTCCTTCTCATCCGGTGCGCCGAAGGCAAGAGACGGGGTGTCCTTCTCTGCCTCTTCCTTCTCCCGACCGTCGCGGCCGAGGGTGCGGTCCTCATAGAGGCTCGCATTCATGACGCCTTCTGCCGTCATCGGGAAGCGCTCGCCGTTTACGGTGAGGCCGTCCTTGACACTCGTCATGACATGGTCGGTAGAAATATCATAGCCGCCAAGCGAAAGATTTCCGAAATGCTCCGCCTGGCTGCTGCCTGGATTCTTCTGGATCGTCACGCGGATCTTGTCCGTCGCAAGGACGCTGTCCCCGCCGATCGCGGTATTCGAGAGGCCGAGCGGTTCCTTGCCTGTGAGGTTCAGGTGCTCGACCGCACTGTTCCTCACGAGCGTGCCGCCCGCGGCGGTGGAGTGAATGCCTGCGTAGTGCGCCTGGCTCTGGCCATCTGCGCCGTGAATGGTGACATGCTGCGCGCCCGCGCCTGTGAGATCATCGATGCCGATGTTGTCCGCAGAAATCTTGAGATCCGCCGCATCGCCTTTGCCATTGGCCAGCGTGTCGATTTCCACCTTCTTCGCAGAGAGTGCAACCTGCCCGCTCGTAGACGAGAGCTGCGCGCTGCCCTTCTGGCTCGCATCGAAGTCATGGCCTTCCTTCTCGCCCGTGATGAGGCTGCCTGCCGCGCCGCTGCCGGTCGTCGTTCCCGCCGGAGTCTTCGTATCGACGCCGTCCAGTTTGCCGACCGGCGAACGGTCCGTGATACGGATGTCTTCGCCTGCCTTCATCGTGATGTCTTTGGCAGAAATCTTTGCATTTTCGCCTTCGGCGAGGATGCTGCCACCGGCCTCGGCATTGAGGTTGCCGCCCGCGGTTGCGCCGTGCAGTTTCATGTCACCACCGCTGGTAAGGTCAGCCGCACCTGCCGCTTCAAGCGTTTCCACATCCAGCATGCCGCCGGCATGGACATTGACGCTGCCTGCTTTGATTTCAGTGAGCTTCCCATCGCCAGCGGCTTCTACTTTCGCGCTGCCTTTGGCTACGAGTTTCTTGAGAGCGAGCTTACCTTTTGCGTTGACGTCCACATTTCCTTCTTCAGACGTGAATTCGCTGCCAGAGAGGGCTGCCTTTTCGCTGTCCGTGTAGGTGAGGTCACCCTTCGCGGTGTACGCGCCGCCGGTCATGCTGCCGTCATTGATGATGGTCATATCTCCAGCTTCTGCGCGGTAGTCCCCGTCACTCATTGTACCCTCATTGGTGATGTCTGCCGTGTTTCCGGTGAAGGTACCGCCGGAAATGATCCCGTCCTTCGCGGTGTGGACGCGGAGGGCTTTTCTTGCTTTGTAGCTGCCGTCCGCAATGTCTCCGCGGCTGGTGAGCGTGAGGTCTCCGGCTTCGATATCGATCGCATCCGACGCGGCTTTACCAAAGAGGGTGATGTCGGCATTGCCAGCGGCCTTCGCCGTGATGGTGCCCGGTGTTTCGGTGCCGTCTTCGGATTTCTTGCCGGTCACTTTCATGCCGAGGGATTTCTTGTCACCCGCGCCTTTGATATCCTTGGCGTTTGTGATGGTGATATTCTCCCCTTCGACATTCGTGTACGTGGTGCCGGTTTCGTCGCCGCTCTTATCATGTCCGTCTTCGGCGAGGAGATTATTTCTGCCCACATCGAGATGGACGTCGCCTTCGGACGCATAGACGGTATTGATGACGAGGTCGCCGTCACTCTTCTTCAGGTCGACACCGTCTTTCGCTCTCGCAGTGAGGACGCCGCTGCCTTTGAGCTCGACGCCCTGGATCGCGCCTTCACCGGACTCCAGCACGACCTGCTGATCGGAAGTCAGTGTGACGCCAGTGACATTGCCCGATGCTTTGAGACGGATTTCATCTCCGGCCGAGAGCGTGCTGTCCTGTGCGATACTGCCTTCGGTAACAAGGTAGATTGCCCCCTTGTCTGCGGTCGCTTGGAGCTTTCCTTTCGCTTCCGCATCGATCGCACGGATAGAAGACACGGTGACTTGATTTCCTTGTACTGCGAAATCTCCACGCTCTGCGGCGGAGAGTGCCAAAAGCTGATCGCGGGTGAGCTTCGTCATATCAGAGAGGTCGATAATCATACCCTCCTTCTTCTGTCCGATGCTGCCCGCTGCCTCGCCCGCGGTCAAAGTGACAGCCTTGCCGGAGACATGCGGTGTGCCTTTCAGCGTGGTATTCGTATCTGTGATGCCTTCCTTGATGCTGCCCGGTGCGAAGGTGATGAGGAGATCCTTTGCGGATTTCGCGGAGCCGACAAGGACTTCTGCTTTTTCATCCTGCGTGAGGAAATCGTCTTTCGTGAGACCGTCTTTGGTCAATGCGGCATTCCCGTAGATGCTCTCGCTTGACTGCTGGATGCCATCGGTGTAGTCCTTCACTTTTTCGGGGCTCCAGTTGCCGACGCCTTCCGCAAGGAGTGCCTTGTAGCGCGCCTGCTGTTTGTCAATGTAAGCCTTCACATCCTGACCGCCTGCCTCAAGCTGCTGGCGGGTCACATCATCGAGAGTATACTTGCCGTCCGCATCCATATGCGCCTTCAGGGACTGGAACTCATTGTACTTGCCTTCCACTTTGGCGATGAGGAGATTCTTCTGTTTCTGGATGGTCGCATCTTTGCCTTCCAGGACAGCGGCATTCGCCCAGGCAAGAAGTTTCGCCGAAGCATCCTTGTCATTGAGGTCGGTATAGTTGTTGTCGATGAAGGAGCCATTTGTCTTCAGTGTGACGTCGCCCTCCTTGGAGATGACACTGTCAAGATACAGGTCGCCGCTGGTATTTTCGATGGAAATATTTTCCTCCGCGCTGGCTTTGAGGCCATAGTCTTCGCCGCTCTGCTGCCCTGTCTGGATGCGGAAATCGCCCGACGTGCTCTTACTGGTGATGGCACCGGTCTCTGCGGTGAGATCGACGCGGCTGCCTTTCACCATCGCATCCGCCTTCTGGGTCAGGCTGCCCTCGGAGGTGAGGGAGACGGTCTTCGCCGCTTCGATATTTCCGACCGACACATCCGCCGCAGAGGACTTCAGGTAGAAGCTGCCAGCCGTCGCACTGCCGGAGACATCCTTCGCATCCGTGAGGATCGCCTGGTCTTTGCCGCCTACATCATTCTGGGCAGTCAGCGTCAGCGAATCGGTATGAAGGAAGCCGTTCTTGCTCTGCGTAATGGCATTCCCGCTGATGGCAGTCGCGCCGCCCACGTTGGAAATCGTGCCGGCGATGGCGACATTGCCCGCGCCGCCGTTCTGGTTGATGGCAATCACGCCGCCATTTTCGTCGCCGTTGAATCTGATGCCGATGGCGTTACTTGCGCCCGTTTCGTACTGCTTGATATGGGTCTCGTAGTCACGGATGACCATTTTCATGTCATACTTCTTGGTCAGGCCGATCGTGTACCAGCGGCGCTTGGTCTTGATGGAGTAGTCGATGACGTCCGATTTATTGAGGACATCCCACTCCTTCGTCTGTCCATCGCCAATACTATGTGACTTTCTATCGACAATAATATCTGTCTTGCCGGAGATGAAGGTCCCATTGACCAGCGCCTTTTCTTCGCCGGTGACCGTATTCGTGAGCTTCGCCCCCATCGCGATCAGCTCGTCTCTGGTCGGCGTCTCGTCGTTGATGCCCCACCAGTCGAATTTATCGCCATGGTATTCATAGGTATTCGTCGTGCTCTTATCCTTCCCGGTCTGGAAGACATAGTGCTGATCGTCAGATGGCTTGTACGTACCATCGAAGGTGTTTTCCGTACCCGAAGTCCAGTTGCCATTCTGATACTGCTGCACCAGCATATGGACGCTGCCGTCCTTGCGGGTGTAGGTGGTCTTGCGAGACGGCGTGCCTTTCTTCGGGTCAAGGTCGGTGATCTCGATGACACCTTCCACGCCTTCGCCGGTGTGAAGTCCTTTGAGCTCGAGATCCAGCTTAGATTTGTTGTCGATGGTCATGCTGCCATAGCCATCCAGCGCTTCGATGCGTGCTTTCGTCGTGTCTGCCGTCGTATTGATGACGGTGCCGACGATGGAGACCTTGCCGCCGTGGACTTCCGTCTGTCCGAGGACGAGGCGGCCGCGGCCCGTCTCTACGTCATAGGTATAGGTCAGGTTCTCCGCCATATTTCCTTTCGCCACATGGTCTTTCCCGATGGTCTCAGCTTCTTTTTCTGTCGCCACATAGATGGTATGGTCTTTCCCGAAGGTCTTCGCCTGTTCTTCCGTGATGAAAATCAGCTTCCCATCGGTTCCCTTGTAGTAGAAGGTCGGCGTCTCAGGGATTTCGAGCTTCCAGTTCGCCACGCCGCTCTGGATCTTCGCATTGATATTCACATAGCGCGCGGAGATGAAGATGTTGCCATTGGCGAGGATGCCGCTGCCCAGCTCGTCATTCTTCTTGAAGCCGCCGTTGTCTTTGTCTTCGACGAAGGGGTCGCCGCCGATATTGGCGATGCGGTTGCTGTAGGACTGAATGAAATCACCATTCTTCGCGGTCAGTTCGACACTTCCTGCGACGATGCTGCCGTCATTGTAGACGTCGCCATAATCGCTTACGACCGTCACTTTGCCGCGGGTGTTGTAGATGGTTTTACCCTTGCCCAGTGTCAGGTTCGGTGCAGAGTAAGCCGGTACGTTCACACCATCCACGTTTGTCAGATAGTTGTTCGGCTTGAAGGAGCTGGTGATGGTGACGGTCGGATCATCGGTCTGGTGACGGCTCTGACGGCTCTTGAGCGTCAGATTGCCCAGTTTTTCCGTGCCTTTCATCGCATTGCCGTTCAGGTAGAAGGCGCCACCCTGCCCGATCTGTCCATTGGACTCTTTGCCCATGACTTTGATGTCACCGAGGATGAGGTTGTTCGGGGAGGCATTCTGCACTTCGACTTTGGCATCCCCATGCGCCGTCAGCGTGCCGCTGCCGGTGATGGCATCGCCCTCGAGGTAAATGTCGCCGAGCTGCGAAACCGTATCCTCGATGGTCACGTCGCGGGTCATGTGCGGGTACGCGATGATGTGGAGCAGCGTCTCGCCATTCCACTTGCCGCCAGTCACTTCGCTGCCGTCCTTGCAGTAGAACTTCCCATCCTTTTCCGTGCCGCCTTTATCTTTGAAATCTTTCGTCGCCTCGACCTGCTTGGTGAGTTTGTCGATATCCTTTCCGATGGTGTCCGTGGATGCCTTATATGCATCTTGCAGCTTGCCCAGCGCATCCCAATCCTTCTGAATCTGGTCTTTGTCCATGTTCGCCGGATCATAGCCCGCAGTCTTCACTGCCTTTTCATACGTTGTCTTGGCCGTCGCCTCTTTGGTCTGTGCATTAGTCAGCACACCAGCCGCTTTGTCATAGTCTGTCTTGGCTTTCTGATAGTCCTTGACTTCCGTTTCATTACCATGGGCTTCGATATAGGTATTCATCTGTTCCGGCGTCGGATTGTTTCCGATTTTGTTTTTCAGAGTTGTTTCTGCCTCGGTGAATTTTCTTTCCGCAGCATCTTTAAAGTTTGTCGCAGCCTTCGCCTCAGTCTGTGCCGTCTGATACGCATCATGCGTTGTCTGCATCGCCTTCATCCTATCCTGCTTCTCTGTCGCCGCAGCCTGATCCTTCTTGATGGCCTCCAGTACAGCGTCCTTAGAAGCGGTCATGCCGTCCAGCATGATCTTGGTTTCGTCATACTCCGTCTTCGTGCCGGGGTCGATTTCTACGAAAGTGAAGTTGCCGTCCTTGTCCTTGACGCGATAGCCCAGCCCCTGCTCGACCATCTTGCTTTCGACGAAAGAAATCTCTGCTTCATACGATGCCTTCGCCGCCGGATCACTGATATGGTCGGCGAGTTCTTTCTTGAGCTCGGCAAGGCGCTTCGAGAGCGTTTCCGCCGATACTTTCGGTTTGCTGATGGTGAACGCGATATCGCCGCTGGTGGTGATGTCGGTCTTCCAGGTGCCGTCCTCGTCCTTTCCGCCGATGGTGATGGACTTATTTCTATGGATACCCGTCTCGGCCTTGCCGTCCAGCGATGCCGCAGCCTTGGTCGTCACCTCGGATTTCCCGATGGAGCCGCCTTCAGTGCCGAAGACTTCGCCCACCTTGTTCACCCAGTCCTTCACTTCGCCCGAGCCGGTGGCTTTCGCCTCCCCGGCGGTCGACTGGAGATAGATATCCCGGTCGGCAAGGAGCGTACCATTCATCGCAAGGGCCGCATTCGAAGAAATCTTCGCAAAGGGATCCTTCTTCGAGGAAATCGGGATCGCGGTCGCATTCAGGATATCACTCTTCGCCTTGGCCTTCAGCTGACCGATCTCTCCCGCGGAGTCTCTGCCGGAAGCGACGCGGATGTCACCCTTCGCCGTTTCTGCCTTGCCACCAAAGGTGGTCTGCGTCTTCCCGTCATAGGTCACATCGTTCGACGTGCCGGCGTAGCCCGCCGCACCGAAGACGTCGACCATCGTGGTGCTCATAAGGTCGGCATCATTTTTGCTGCCGACGCCGATCGAGCCGCCGCGATACTCGTTGCGGTACGTCTTGTCTTCGGTGTTGGCCAGATCTTCATTCTTGTGTTTTTTCTTGATTTCTTCCGTATCGCCTGCGAGGAGGCTTGCGTCCTGCGCTACGCTGGTCGTTGTTTCCGCTGTCACGCGGTTCTCATTCTCCACATGCGCCGCGCCGACCGCAGAGCCGGTCGCAATGACGTCTTGGTCTGTCGAAATGACATGGCTCGCGGCGTCGATGGCAATGGCATTCTTATCGAAAAGCGTCTTGCCCGCTGCCTTTTCCGCTTCTGTCAGAGCGGAGGCATTCGCCTGAATAGAAACCTTTCCAAGGTCGACAGCCGTCTTATGCTGGATGGTCGTTTCATTCACGATGCCTGCACCCGTTGCAAGAGCCGCGCCGCCGCTCGTCGCCGTCTGTGCTTTTTCGGTCTGGTTGTCGGCGAAGATGCGCGTCTCATCCGTGGTCTGGATGCTCGTGCCATTTCTTACGTCGACGCGCGTATCGGACGCTTCGGTGAAATGCGTCTCACCGCCCGTACCGCTGTAGTAGCCCGCCGCGACGGATTCCATCGCGAGCGCGGATGCACTCTGGTGCGCCGCAGAAATGTCTGCAGTTCTGCCTTTGAGTGCCGCCTTTCCTCCAATGGATACCCCCGTCTCGTGGTTAACGTTCACACGGACATCCGCGACTGCGCCGGATACGACACCGCCGCCGCCCGCGATGGCATGTGCATCGATGGTCTTCCCGCCTGTTGGCTTCGCCATTTCCGCTTTGATAGTAAGCGCTTCCCCTGCGGTGAGCGCCGCGCCGTCTCCGACAGACACATGCGCACTGTCATCTGAGGAGGCCATTGCCACCGTGATCCCCACGCCTGCGAGCCCGACAGCCGCCGAGGTCGAGAGCGCAGAAATCTTCGGTGTATTCTTCGCTGTGACAGAAAGATCCGTCCCGGCATTCAGTTTTTCTTTCTGACCGACGAAGGCTTTCACATCGGTATCCGAGGAGAGACGGACGCCCGTCCCGTCGCCCGCAAAGACACCGGCTGCCGCGCCGGTAGCGGTCGCGTCCAGTGTCGTATCTGCAGCAGACGCGATCGTGATATCCTTCTTCGCCGTCACGCCTTCGCCTGTGCTATTTTCCTTCTCCGGATCCCCCACGCCTGCCGTGGACGAGCCGGAGGTATTTGCCACGATGACAGAGCCATTCACTGCGCCCAGAGCGACAGACGCACCGGCTACATGTGCCGCGAGAGTGCGGTCATTCTCCGAAGTGACAGAGATGCGGTCTGCGCCGATGCCGCGGGAAGCGCCCACGAGCGCCGACACGTCGCTCTTATCATTCCAGATGGCGACCGTCCCCTGGCCGGAGACTCCGCCCGAGACAGATGCACCCGTGATGATCTGGTCCATCTTGTGCGCGGCCTTCGCTTTGACCGCGAGATCACCGCCAGCCTGGATCTTCGCCGCGTCATCGATGAGCGCCTTCGTCTGCGTATCGGTATTCACCACGCTGACCGACGCACCAGCACTTGCGAATGCGCTGCCGGAAACGCTACTCATATAATTCTTGACATTGAGGGTGTCATTGGCATCGACCGTGACTGCGCCGCCTGCTTCGATGGTGGTATTCTTTCCAATCTTCGCGAGCGTGCCCTTTTCTTCAGTCGTCGGTTCCTGGCTCGCATAGGTGGTCTTGAGGCTGTCATTGACATCTGTCAGCGCGCCGGTCTTGCCATCATACGCTTTCATCGCGTCCTTCGTCTTGGACTGGTTCACCTGTCCATTGACCCAGGTCGTGAGATTCTCGTCCTGTCCGTCGGCATTCTTGCCGGAGAGGATGTTGTCCTTATCGTCAAAGGTCGCGCTGCCGATGTTGTAGACAGAAATACTGCCGGAGAGTCCTGCCATGCCGATCGAAGCCGCATACGCATGAGATGTCAGTTCTCCCATGTCGTCCTGCGCCTTGACGGAGACATTGCCCGTCGTAGCAACCGTATTTTCATCGCCGAGGTAGGCATTGGTCTGTGTCTTGATATTTGCCACATCGACCGCCGCCCCGCCGGAAACGCCGCCGCTTCCTGCCGCGCCACCGACCGCACTCGTCATCTTGAGCGCATGATCCGCCTTGACAGAAATATCTCCGCCATATCGACCAGACGCCTTGTTCGCCTGATTGACCTGTACGCCTGTATCCGTGTACGCTTTCGTGCTGGACGCAAGGTTCATCACATTGACCGCGCCCGCAAGGCCGACATACGCGCCGCCTGCGACCTGCACGGACACATTGTCGATGTCTTCTGTATTTTTCGCAGCCAAAGAAATCTGGCCTTTCGCATCCAGTTTTGCCTGCTGATCCGCATAGGCGGCGGTGTCTTTCTTGATGTTCGATACCGCGACAGCCACACCGGCTCCGCCGCCGGAAATACCGATCGCCGCGCCGCCATTGCCGCCGTGCATGTCGGTGGTATCGGACGCCGTGATCGCGATGCCTTCACCGTCTTCCATCGCCGAGAGCGCCGCGCCCTTTCCAGCATAGGCTTTTGTTTCTGTAGTAAGGACATTCACCCCGACACTGCCGGAGACGCCCACGGTACCGCCCACGCCGCCTGCAATGGTCGCGTAGGTCAGATCCGAGGTATGATCTGCCGCGATTTTGACTTTCTTGCCGCCGGAAATCACCGCGCCGTCATCCGCGTAGGCTTTCGTCACGGCATTCAGGGAAACCGTCGCATTGGAAATCCCTACGCCGACCGTTCCTGCCGCACCGACGCTGCCCGCGGTTGCGCCCTGCGTAAACTTCGAATGCGCAAGGATATCCGCGCCATTCGCTGCGCTGACCTGCGCTCCCTTACCGACATGCGCATCGGTCGTATGCGTGACGAAGGTCTCGGACGCCGCGCCCGCGAGGCCGACGGTACCGCCCGCGCCAAGGCCGGCAGCTGCGGTCACGCTTTCGCTGGTATTCTCTGCCTGTACGGTGAGGGCATCGCCCTTGACGGTCGCGCCGTCACCGACACTGGCTTCTACTTTCTTATTGACCACTTCGACGGCTGCGGTAAGGCCGACGCCTGTATTGCCGCTCACAGCGCCGCTACCCGCCGCTGTGGTGAGTTTCGTTTCATCTTTGGCGATGACAGAGACAGCCCCTGCGTCCGTCACTTCACTCTGCTGCCCGATATATGCTTTCGTATCGGTCGCGATCGAGTGCGCGCCTGCTGCGCCCGCCCCCGCAAAGGAGCCGGCACCGCCTGCGAGCGTCGCCGCGATGGACGTCATGTGTTCCGCCGAATCTGCATTCACATCGACGGCAGAAGCTTTCGTGAGAGAGGCGCCGTCTGCGAGACCCGCGTAGGTGTGGCCCTTGTAGGTCTGGACGTCGACCGCTGCGCCGATGCCGCTGCCTGCGGAGAGGGACACACCGCCCGCGAGGCCGAAGAGCTTCGCGGTATTCGCCGCGTGGACGTTGACATCCTTCTTGCCCGCATCGTACTTGCCTTTGCCGAGGGTCGCATCAGTCGTCTGGTCGATGACATTCACCGTGACGGAGCCGGAACCCGCAAACTGCGACGTCCCACCTGCAAAACCGACGGCGACGGTCTTCGCCTTGCTGTCATCTTTGTCCGCCGCGCCGTTGTACGCATTCTCCGCCTCTACGGTAATGCCGTCTGCGGTGATGGTCTTTTTCTTCGCTTCATCGCCGGTCAGGCTGGCGCTGACTTCCGACTGGTTCACCATGACGCCGATGGACGCGCCCGCGGAGTTGCCGCCGACGGCAGCACTGCCGACACCGAGGGTCGCATTGCTGCCATTCTTCGCCAGGACGGAGAGCTCCCCTGTTTTCATGTCGTTCGCATTGGAAATATGGGCATCAGTCTTTGTATGAATCCAGTTGCCGCTCGCCGCGAAGGCCGCCGCGAGTTTGCCCGAGCCGGCTCCTGCCGCGACGATGGACTGGATCTGGCTCGTCTCGTCAGCCGTGACAGAGAGAGCGCCGGTGCTGGTGACTTCTGTATTTTCCAGAGAGGACGTGGTCTCCCCTTCGATAAGGTTCGCCGCGATGGACGCGCCTACCGCCGCGCCGTTATTGTTCGGTGAAATCGCCACTGCGCCCGTGTAGGAGTCGATGGTGCCGCGGTCTTTGGCGGAAATCGTCGCCGCTTTGCCTGCATTGAGACTGCCGCCTTTGACGTGCGCGTCGGTGGTGTTATCCACCCAGTTCAGGCTGATCTGGCCCGCGATGGCACTCCCCTTCGCCGCACCGCTGCCGCTTGCCGCAATGTTTGTGATTTTCGCCGCATTGTCCGCTTCAACGGTGAGAGAAGCGTCTTCCTTCTCGCTGCCTGTGAGCGTCAGCGCCGCATCTTCGGCATAGGCTTCATTCTTGTCCGTGATGGCGTTGTACATGAAGCTGCCCGCGATGGCGCTGCTCTTCTGGGAGAGGCCGAGCGCAATCGCACCCGCGCCTGTCGTGATCTTACTGTCATTGCCGGAACGGATGGCGAGCGCGTCCGCGGTGATGGTGCTGCCCTGCGTGTAAGCTTTCGCTGTATCCGTGATGCGGTTCACAGAGACATTCGCCGCCGCGGCAAAGCCGCCTTTCGCCGCGCCGACATTCTCGCCCATGGACGCATCCTGGCCTGCGACATTCGTGAGTGCGGAGTCGCCGCTATCGATCTGTTTCTTGTCTTTTTCCGATTTTCCTGCATTGAGGAGCGTCCCTGCCAGATCCCCGATGGAGGATGTGCCGGAGCCTGTTCCGCCTTCCTGCGCATGGAGGCCGGAGCTGCCCGCGCCGTTCGTAGCACTGCTCTGCATCGTGACGCCGCCTGCCGCGGACATCGCATACAGTGCGCCGGTGTTCTTCGCAGTGACGGTGACATCCTTTTCAGAAGAAACGGTCCCCAGAAGCGCCGCTTCGGTCACGCGGTCGATATGGTTGTAAGCGATGGTCGCACCGATTCCCGCCTGTTCCGAGACAGCGATCGCGCCACCGATATTGATGTCTTTCGTATTGTCTTCTGCGTTGACCGCTACGTTGCCGTCAGCAGCCATCGTCGCCTTGCCGATGGTCGCTTTCGTGGTATTTTCGAAACGGTTCACATTCACCGTCCCGTCGATGGCAACGGTCTGCCCTTTGCCGCCCGCAGCCGCGATGGAGAGATTCCAGCCTTTGTTCTCTGCTGTGACATTGACATTCTTCGCTTTCGTCACAGTCACACCATCTTCCACGGTGGCTTCGGCGGTATTCTTCTGGTGCACGGTGAGCGCCGCCCCGCCCAATGCGGCTTTCCCGCCGCCGGAGAAAGGACTTCCTCCGATATCTTCCCAGAAATCGAGACTTCCCGGCTGGTCGCCGATCGGCGCTTTGATGTCGCCGCTGAAATTCACAGTGTGAATGTCATTCTTCGCGCTGACATCGAGATTGCCATTGCCATTGTCGATGTCTACTTTCGTATCCTTCTTCACCGTTGCTTTCGCGGTGTGGTTGTACTCCATGATATTCAGTGCCGCCGCGCCGGAGACTTTCTCCCCCGCGCCGCCCGTCTGCGTCCAGGAGTCCGTCAGATACGACAGCTCAAAACCATTGTTCGGGGAGAAAATGGTTGCCAGATCATCTTTCAGTTTTTCACCGAAACCTTCGAGCCCCGACTGCCAGGGGCGCTTCGTTTCCGCGCTGACCTTCACATCGCCCTTGGACTTGATATCGCCCGCGAGTTCGGCTTCTGCCTTGTCATTCTGGTCGACATAGTTCACCGCTGCCGCGATGCCCGCGCTCTTGTCCGCGCCCTGGCTGACGCCCGCCTTCACCTTCGTGCGGGACAAAGTCTCCGCATGGACGTCGACTTCGCCCGCGCCTGCATTTCCATCATAGCCGCGCACTTCGCCCGCAAGGGATGCCTTCGCGGTGTTGTCACTGAAGAGAAAAGCCGTCGCCGCATTGAGACCGAGGCCGCCGCCCGCACTCGTCGCCGCGGTCTGGTCAGCCGCGGTCGTCCCGGCATCTGCCGCTTTCTTCTCGGTCGACTTATCGCCCCAGAGCTTCTTGATGCCCGCCATGAGCTGGTTGCCCTTGCCCTTGGTCGTCGCTACGTCCACGATGTCACGGATGGGCCCCGAGCTCGTGCCGTCATCGCTCTCACTTTCGCTCGTGATGTGGAGCGTGTCGGGGTCATACTTTCCATTTTCATCCGTCACGGTATTCTCTGCATTGACACTGACCTTGCCATCCGCGTAGACGTTCCCTTGGACGTCAGCCGTTGCCTTTGTCTCGGACTGAATCACGCCGACCGCGAGCCCCAGCGTGCCGTCGCCGCTGCTGTTCTCGACCTCGACGGAGAGATTTCTCTCTGCCTTCGCCGATACGTCTACATTTTCTTTCGCCTTCAGCGTCGCGTCTTTCTCTACATTGACGGATGCATCTGTCTTCGCTTCCGCCCAGCCAAGATCGATCGCGATGGGAAGATCTTCCGCGCTGCCCTGCCGCTGGAGATCGATAGCGTTACTGCCTTCCGCAGAAATCGCGAGATCCTTCCCTGCCGTGAGCGCACTTGTCCCCTGAATGTCTACGTTCGAGGAAACATGTGCGATGCCGACATTGATCCCGACGCCGAGGCTGCCGCCCGTTTCACTCCCGATCTCCGACTCCGCCTTGGAAGAAATCGCAAGGTCATTCGCCGCGGCGAGCTGCGAATCCTTGACCGTCACGCGAGAGTCCGCATCCGTCTTTACGACAGAGGCGAGACTTCCCACCTGTTCATCAAAGGTCGCATGGAGCAGTCCGAGGATGCCGTCCTTTTCTGCGCCCGTTTTATACGCATCTGCCGAGCCGACCTTGCCGCTGACTTTCGTCTCCGCGGAAACCGCTACATTCTTCCCTTGGATGGTAGTGGCATTCAAAATATCGACCGTCGCCGAAGCCTGGCTGCCCATGAGGTTTCCGCCATTCCGTTCCGCGCTGGCGATGACCGAAGTATCCCCACTTCCCGCATCCATGTATGCCTTGTCAATGACGATCGCGCCCTTCGTCTCGAAAGGCTTTGCCAGAGTGGACGCACCCACTGCGGCGAGCGCGATGTCGCCATTTCCGAGAGCCGTCGCCACCGTCGCCGACGGCGAGACGTTCATCAGCTGATTTCTATACGCATCCGCTGCCTTCTTGTCAGCGTAAGTGTCCGCGTTATTCCAATGCGTTCGGATTTCGCCGCCAGTGACATTCACACTGTCCGCCGTGACATTCACGCTGCCCGCACCGAGAACGACATCGCCCGCCGCATAGACTTTCCCCTGAAGCGTGATGTCACTGCCGCCGGAGACCGCCTTCGCCTGCGACGCCGCCGGCAGAGCGAGGTGCTCATTCATTTTGCCATTGTACAGCGCTTCGCCATACGCCGCATTCGTCCCGAGCGTCAGCCGTCCCACATTAAAGACACCATTCGCGCCGACCGCGATGCCCGCATTCGAGAAGAAATACACGTCCCCGCCGATCTTATTATCCTTGATCGCATTCACGACGCCGTCAATGTCGATGCGTTTCTGGACAAGATTGATCTGGCGCTGCGCCTCTCCCAAGTGCAGATTCGCCACATCATGCTGCTTGATGTTGAAATCCGTGAATTTATTCAGCGCATTGCCATTGTTCACCTGCTGGTTCGTGATGTCATACTGCTTGCCGCCATTGGCGAGGGTGATTGGCGGCTTAACAGTACCATTATACTTCTGATCCGCCACCGTCACGTCCGCATAGATGAAATTGCAAGCCGCGCCCCAGCCTGCGATGGCAAGGAGCAGCGCCGTCCCTGCGCGAGAGAGGATGCTCCCGCCGCGGCGTGCGCTCTTCTTCCCCTGATGGGTCTTGATCAGTTCCGAGCCGACCACATAGCAGCCGCGCGCGGCGTTCCATACGACTTTGTAGATTTTATTCATAATGGTCCTCCTTTGCATTGAAAGATCATGAAGATTGGTTGATGGGTTCAGGGTTCGGGGTTCAGGGTTAGCCCGTGGGACGTGCTGCCCCTTTGATTGCGTGCGAAAGAGGTTCAGCGGGTTCTATAGGTTCTACGGGTTCAGCGGGGAAGGTGCGGCGCATAAAAATTTGGAAGCGCCGCGGAGGTTTGAAACTAGCGGTGTTCTCGTATCGTCATTCCGACCGAAGTGGAGGAATCTTTTTCGTTTGCGGCATACCACCGTATGAGCGGAGAAACGCAAATGGGAAGCCTGCTTTCAAAGGCAGGAAGTACGGTGTTTCATGCAAGAGAAACAACGCACAATGTGCGGATTTCCGCTGCAACAAAGATCCCTCGGCTTCGCTCGGGATGACGAAACGGGGAGATGGCTCCCCGACAACTGCTTTCAAACTTCAAGGTTCGGGGTTGTGGTAGCGGCTTCGCCGCAAGTATATATGGGGCGATGCCCGAAAGCAGTATTCAAGTCACCCGTCACCAGTCACTCCTAATCCCCAATCCCTAATCCCTAGCTACTCATCGCTATAGGTTTAAGAGGTTCAAAGGGGTTGGTGCGGCGCATAAAAATATGGAAGCGCCGCGAAGCATAAATAGGGCGATGCCCGAAGGTTTCCCGATTGAGCTTTCCAAACATTGTCCGCTTGACCGCGAATGACAAAGATCCCTCGGCTGCGCTCGGGATGACGATACGGGAAGGCGGCAGTCTGACATCTGACGTCTGACAGTCTGACGTCTCCTAGTCTCTTAGTCTCTTAGTCACCAGTCACTAGTCCCCAGTCACTAGTCCCCAGTCCCTCAAAATCACACATTCCTCTGCAGATAGAAATGCACTCTCGGCGATGCATCTCCGATATTTCCAGAATCCTTGAGCGGGATGCCGAGAACGGCCTTGCCATACCAGCCGCCCTTGCTGCACTCGAGGCCGAAGCCCGCGCTCGTAAGGTAGTCCTTCGTTGTTTTTACACTGAAATTGTTATATGCGACACCGTGGTCGAGGAAGACGAATCCTCGCCAGGTCTGATGGTCACTGCTGATGGGGAAGCCGTACTCCATACCGGCGAACCAGCCTTTATCGCCCGAAAGGATACTTTCCTTGTATCCGCGGACACTCCCCATGCCGCCCAGCGTGAACTGCTCCGTCGAGGGCAGCGACTCGAAAGCGGTGTACTGGCCATAGAGACGATAGAGCATGTACTGGTCATGCTTGAGATTCTGCCGGCGCATGAGGTAGGCGCTGTAGTACGAGCCATTGTTATCCTTATGGTTCGCGCGGTCATCGCTTTCGTAGCCAGTGACGCTGGTCATGAAGAACCACAGTCCATTCTCATCGAAGCTCCGCGCTGACAGTCCAGCCTTCACCGTGCGCGTCGCGCTATTCGAAAGCTCCATGCCCGAGTATGTGGTATCCGACCATTTCCGATGGCCTTCCAGGAATACATCCACACGGGAAAGCGGCGTGATATTCACCGGGTGCGTGATGGAAATCGCGGCATCATTCGAATTGGCCTTCATGTCATAGTCCTTGAAGGTGCCGTCGATGATGTCCACGAGATTTCTGCTGTAGGAAATCTGCGCCTGCGTCCCGTGATGCCCCCATGGCGTATCGTACATCACCGAGCCGCCCCAGATGCCTTCCGTCCACACCGGGCTCACCGCAAGGCTCGCATCATGCCCGCCGATCCCGCGGTACTCCGTGTACGCGCCGATGCGGTAACGGCCGCTCTCTTTCTGTCCCGCATTGTCCGTGAAAAGGAAGGACGTGAGCGGATTCTCCTTCTCCTGGAGCACCAGGTGGAGGTCGGACGTCCCTTCCTCCTCACCCGGCACCAGCTCTGCCTGCACCTGGTAGGTATTCGTCGAATTGTACACGCGGAGCTCATCTTCGAGCCGGTCCACGTCCACCAGCTCGCCCGTCCTTCCATGGATGCGCGAGAGGAGCGCCTTCTCGGAAATCCGCTGATTTCCTGTGACGACCGTCTTTCCGAATTTCCCTTCAATAAGACGGATATAGACCACGCCGTCCTGCACCTTCTGCGGCGGCAGCACCGCCTGTGCCGTCACGATATGCTTCTCCTGATACAGCGCATTCAGACGGGCTACCATGTCCGTCAGCTCCTTCACCGTGGCAGGCCCGGCACCTTTGAAATGGATGGCCTTCCGGATCTCCTCTGCGGAAAGAAATTTCGACGGCGTCACACGGATTTCCTTCACTTCAAAGACCAGCCCACCCTTTTCGGCTTCCGCCTCTGAGGAATGCACCGCATCCAGCGTGCGGTAGCGGCTCTTCTGGTAGTACGACGCCACCTGCTGGTTCGTCTCGCTCATACGCGACGCCTGGTCCGTCACCTTCTGCACCGCCGGATCCTTCGGATTGAGCTGCGGCAGCGCCGGCGCAGCACTCACACTGCCTGAAAAAAGAAGAGCCGTCAAAAGACTAAGAGATAGTGATTGTATGGTACGTTTCATGGCAAGATCCTCCATTGTGAAAAGTCTTGGATCACAGGAAACGGCTTCATGGGGTGAGCGCCGCCTGCCGTTTTTCTAAAAAAGGGTACACTCTCCCTATTTTGTACACATTGTATCAAAAATTCTTCCCCCTGACCCTGTCACAAGTGACAGGGTCAGGGGGGAGAGAGAAGTTTTTTTTACGATGCGTGGTTAGAGATAGAGATTAAGAGTAACTAGTGACTAGGGACTGGTGACTAAAAGCCACTTTCGGGCATCGCCCAATAAAAAAAGCGGCAAATCCGCCACCATATAAGCCTTCCCCGCATGGGTAATGCTATTAAGTTAAGGAAAATGTTAGCGCCGTAACGACTTGCTTCCCCCTTCGGGGGAAGTGCCGAAGGCGATAGGGGCATGCTAGCGGTATTGCGTGCTATGTTGAATAGTCCGATGCTATCAATATTCCAACACTTACATGCAATACCGCTACGTAGCCCCCTCAGCCCTTCGGGCAGCTCCCCCGATGGGGAGCCAAGAATGATCTGCCGCTTAACTTAATAGCATTGCCCGCATGGGGAAAGCTACGATACGAGAATACCCTCTTCTAAAAAAGGCGGCACACCACCCTTGTGAGGCTATCCTCTCCCCAAGCACCGTCATCCCGAGCACAGCCGAGGGATCTTTATGGCACTGCCGCCATATGCACACATGCGCCCTCTCTCAAACGACACCTTGGGGCTTCCTTTTTCGTCTTTCTCTCACTCACGGTTTACCAGTCTGCAAGAAGGATCCCTCCACTTCGACCCTCATGATACACAAGAAAGACGGATCGTCTCACATCCTCTTTCATACCGCTACGTAGATCCATCCTGCGCCTTCGGCGCGGATCGTTTGGCCTCACAGGAAGGCGCCTTAATGGGCAGGCTAAGCGCCTCTTTGGATTAGGCCAAACTCGGAAGTCCCTCTGCGGGACTTCCGTCTCCAAGGGCCTACTCGTATCGTTGTTATGACTGGTAACTCATGACTTGAATACCACCTTCGGGCATCGCCCCATATATATTGCGGCGAAGCCGCCACCTTCATTCCTCATTCCTCATTTTCCCTTGCTTCTCATGCTATAATAATATGATGTAACTATTCTCACCGCACCCTTGGTGCTTCCATTTTCAAAAGAAAGGACCCACTCATGAACACCCCGTTGGGGGCTGACTACAGAAGCCCCACTTTCTGGCAGCGGCTGTTATTCATTCTGGCCATCACTGTGGTCGGTACATTTCTCTACTCCGTCGGCATCAATGCCTTCTACGTCCCCCATCACTTTCTGGCAGGCGGGCTCACCGGCATCGCGATGATCCTGAACTACCTGACGGGCTTCCCCATCGGTATCGCGAACCTCATCCTGAACATCCCGATCCTTCTTCTTGCCCTGAAGTTCATGGGAAAATTC
Organism: uncultured Dialister sp.; assembly: GCA_934178345.1. Taxonomy (GTDB): domain Bacteria; phylum Bacillota; class Negativicutes; order Veillonellales; family Dialisteraceae; genus Dialister. The sequence goes on from CAKPQG010000006.1 coordinate 102,221, forward strand.
TACACCCTGATCACCATCATAGGCACCGTGCTCTGCTCCGTCTTCATCGACCTCACCGCACCGCTCGCCACCATGTCCTCCGTGAAAGAGCCGCTCGTCTCCGCCATCGCAGGCGGCGTCATCCTCGGCCTTGGCATGGGGCTCCTCTACCGTTACAACAGCAACACCGGCGGCCTCGATGTCATCGGCGCGATCCTGAAGAAATACTACAATCTGGAAATCGGCTACGTCGTCTTTGCGCTGAACTTCCTGATCGTCATGGCCAGTGCCTGGATCTTTGCCTTGGAGCTCGCCATCTGCACCCTGATCGCGATGTATATCAATGCGAATCTCTCGAGCCGCCTTGTCATCGGCTTCGCCCAGCGGAAAGCCGCCTTCATCGTTTCTGACAAGCCGCTTGAGATCGCAGACGCCATCCTCCGCAACATCCACCACGGTGCGACTCTCCTCTATGGCCAGGGCGCCTTCTCCGGCATGGATAAGCGCATCGTCTTCGCCATCGTCGACCTGACGCAGATCACGAAACTCCGTCACTACATCGAAGAAATCGACCCGCATGCCTTTCTCTTCATCATGAATACCACAGACGTCATCGGCCGCGGCTTTACGAGCCCGCTCTCCACCGTGAAGACCATGCCGAAGTCCATGCGCTACACCAGCAGCCCCGAGGGCGAAATGGTCCCCACGCGCATGTGGCAGTATGAAATGGACGAAGAAGCCCACCCGAATCAGGGCGAGGCCGCCCGCGAAGCAGAAAAAATCGCAAGGAAACGCATGAGCTATAGAAAATAAAAAAGGGGCTGTGAAGAAATAAATCCTCATTTCTTCATAGCTCCTTTTTTATTTTCTTTCATTTGGTTCAGGGTTCAGGGTTCAGGTGGCGGCTTCGCCGCCTTTTTTAGAAGATGGTATTCTCGTATCGCAGCCTTCCCCTCTAGGTAATGCTATTAAGTTAAGGAAATCGTTAGCTACGTAACGTCTTGCTTCCCCCTTCGGGGGAAGTGCCGAAGGCAATATGTGCAAGCGAACTGGATTTTTAGGAGCGCAGCGACGCTAAAATCCAGTGAGACGCCATTTCGAGCGCAGCGAGATGGGGCATGCCAGCGGTATAGCGTGCTATGTTGAATAGTCCGATGCTATCGATATTCCAACACTTTCATGCAATACCGCTACGTAGCCCCCTCACCCCTTCGGGGAGCTCCCCCGCTGGGGAGCCAAGAACGTTCTGCCGCTTAACTTAATAGCCTTCCCCTCTAGGGGAAGGTGCCCCGCAGGGGCGGATAGGGTGACTATGGCATGAAAGACAGTTGGGATAAGGTTTCCCAGTCACTCCCATGAGAGCTGCAAGTCCCCCGCGGCAGATTGAACGCGAAAATGAGATGATCGTTATTTCACATCGCCTTTTTTGGGCGGGGATGGGAATATCCCCTTCCACTGGCTGCTGCCTGTCATTTCTGCTAGGGAAACACTAATTAAATCGTTGTCAGATTTCATTCTTGGATTTTTATACAGAGCAAGGAATCATCTGACGCGAATAGCGAGCTATTTAAGGAAGATGATGACGAAGCTATGTATAAAAATCCATATGAAATCTGACAACGATTTAATCAGCGTTTCCCTATACTAATTGCGTCACACGTGAGCTCCCCGGAGAATCGTGACGGGAGGGAGGCACCTGTATGGAAAGTATATCACATTTTTGATTTCTGTCGCAGCAAGTATCGTAGCCTACTACATTTGCAAATGGCTTGACGGAAATCGCTAGCAGTGCTTGATAAGCCTACGTCAAGAAAGAACCCCTATGAGATGTACGAGATCTCATAGGGGTTCTTTCTTTTGGCACCACATGGGTATATTCACATTTGCCTATCCGTATCTTAGCACGATTCACTCACTCCATCAACACCGGTTTCCTCCAGCCCCGAAGGCGGAAATGTTTCCCCGTCCGCTAGCTGCTGCCTGCCATTTCTGCTATACTAATTGCGTCACACGTGAGCTCCCCGGAGAATCGTGACGGGAGGGGGTGCTCTATGGAATACATCTTCACATTTTTTAATTCCATCGCAGCAAGTGTCGTAGCCTACTACATTTGCAAATGGCTTGATGGAAACCGTTAGCAGTGCTTGATAAGCCTAAAAAAAGAAAGAAGCCCGATGAAATCTTGACCATTTCATCGGGCTTCTTTCTTTTTGGTGCCTATGGGCATCTTCACATTTGCCTACCCGTATCTTAGCACGATTCACTCACTCCGTCAACGCCGGTTTCCTCCAGCCCCGAAGGCGGAAATGTTTCCCCGTCCGCTGGCTGCTGGTTGCTGCCTGTCATTTCTGCTATACTAATTGCGTCACACTGCAACTCCTCGCACGAGAATCGTGACAAGAAGGAGGTGCCTTATGGATTTCATCATTACCTTTTGTGGTTCTGTCGCAGCAAGCATGATCGCGCATTATCTTTGCAAATGGCTTGACAGGAAAACCTAGCAGTGCTTGATAAGCCTAAGCTCACTTGTGCTTTGAACAAGAAGAACCCCCAAAAGATCTCGCACATCTTTTGGGGGTTCTTCTTTTATGCCTATGGCATCATTACCTTTGCCTATCCGTATCTTAGCACGATTTTCCACACGCGTCAACGCTCTTTGCTGCCATTCCAATCCCATGCATCATCCTGAGCGGTGGAAAACGAAATACCAGTCACTAGTCACTAGTCACCAATCACCAGTCACTATCATATAAAATTGCGGCGCAGCCGCCACCTGCATTTCTCATTTCTCATTTCTAATTTCTAATTTTAATATCCTCGTATCTGCTTTTCATCCGACAGATCGAAGAGATTTCCATAGCCTGCATTTGCCAGCGCCTTCACCGCGTAGACACAGTTCTGCGATGCGGCGTAAATATAGCGGTCATCGACCGGAACGATGTGCTGGGCCGCGCGCATCTGAGCGATCGCCGGATTAGCCAGGAAATCATCCCGATATTTCCCCGCCCCCGTCGTATCCGAGGAACGGTCGGTCGAGACGAAGAGCATATCCGGATCCGCCTTGATGATGAGCTCGGGTGAAATGGCCTGCCCGTTCGCGCCGCCTGCCTTTTCGATCGCATTCTCCAGACGCGCCCGCGTCAAAAGCTCGTGGAACATCGAGCCGGGTCCCCCATAGCGTGTCATCTGCGAGACCAGGTACACCACCGGCTTCTTGTCCGTACGCGCTCCCAGCGTATCATCCACCTCTTTCAGCTGGCGGTCCATCTCGCGGATCACATTCTCGCCGCGCTCCTTCTCCCCGACCGCCGCCGCAATGATCCGCACATCATCCTTCACCTGCTGGATCGAGCGCGGGCCGTCGATCACCACGACAGGGATGCCCAGATTGCGATACATCGTGAGCTCCTCGCCCTTCGTGTACGTCGAAGCCACCACCAGATCCGGCCGCGCCTGCGTCACAAGCTCCATCGACAGCCCCGAGAGAGGAATGGTCATCGGGATATCCTTCGTATCCTCTGCAATATAGGAAATCGCCGGATCACGATCCGCCTCCGTCGCTCCCACCAGATGATCCGCCGTCACGACACCCAGAAGCATCGTATCGATCGATGCCGAATTTCCCAAGATCCGCTTTGGCTTGCCGGGGATCTTCACTTCCTGCCCCGTCGCATCGACCACGGCATAGCTCTCTCCCTGACCGCTCATCGCCACCTGCTTCACCCCGCAGCCCGTCGTAGAAACGGAAAGCAGGATCGCCAATCCCAGTCCCATCGTTCGATATATTTTCATGCGTCCTCCTATGATAGAAATCTTTGTTGTTTCTAATCATAACATAAAAATACTGTCAATGGCGAGAAAGAGGTTTCATAGGTTCTATAGGTTCCAAGGAGGGACGGCGCATAAAAATCAGAAGCGCCGTGAATTTTAGATGAGAGGTACTCTCTTTTAGTCCCTAGCTACTCATCCCTAATCCCTAGTCACCAGCCACCAATTCTTCCAAAGCATCTGTCAGCACCTTGTACACGCCGACCGTGAGCGATGCGATCTCCTCCGTGACGGGCATGAGGTCGGGGATGAGGATCGGCTTCATGCCGGCTGCGTGTGCCGCACGGATGCCATTCGGACTGTCCTCAAAGACGTAACAATCCGCCGGAGGGACGCCCAGTCTTTTCGCAGCCAGCAGAAAAATATCCGGCGCCGGCTTCCCGTGAAGGACTTCATCCCCGCTCGCAATGGCAGAGAAATAGGATGTAAAGCCGCTGACAGACAGATTGCTCTCGATCTGCGCCCGCCGTCCGCTGCTCCCGATCGCCATAGGGATGCCGCGCGCGTGAAGCGCTGTAAGGATTTCTCGACAGCCGGGCTTCAGGGGCACGCCGCGCGCAAGCTCCTCCGCCACGCGCCGCTTGCACTCCTGCTGGATCTCCGTGCCATCCTTCACATGGTAATGCTTCTCGATGATGCGGTTCATCACCTCGCCCGAGGTGCCGCAGATCTCATACTTGAACGTTTCTGAAAGTGAAATGCCCCGCTCTTTCGCGATGGCATTCCAGTACTTCTGAAAGACAGCCTCTGTATCAAAAAGCGTGCCGTCCATGTCAAAAATGACCGCTGTGGACATGTTGATTCTCCTTTGCTGGGATAATGACTGTGGATTCGATTGAGGACTACGAGACTGAGAGACTGGGAGACATTAGACTTCTGACCGCTGTCATCTGACCTCTGATGTCTAACGTCTAATGTCTAACGTCTCCTAGTCTCTAAGTCTCCAAGTCTCAGGCGAGCTCTTTCTCTTCTCACTTTGCTAAATGGCTTCCCGCCATCTGGAAAACGGGCAGCATGACAGAAAAGAGAACCAATGCAGTGAGGCCGCCCACGAAGAGCAGCATGGCAGGCTCCGCGATATGGCGGAAATGACGAAGCTTCTCCTCCGTTTCCGCCGTCATGAGCCTTGCTGCCTGATCCAGAAATCGCGGCAGCTCCCCGCTCGAAAGTCCCACCTGACAAAGCTCAAAGAGGAGCGGGAAACAGAAACCGCTTTCCTCCCATACGCTCGCAAAATTTTCCCCCTGCATCAGCTTCCTCTCCATACCGCGCACCTTTTCTTCTGCCACGTGATTTCCCAGCACTTTCGTACTGGCGGCGAGCGCTTCCGAGAGCGGCTTTCCGCTTTCGAGAAAAGAAGCCAGTGAAAGAGTAAAGCGGATGAGCAGCAGGCGGCGATAAAAAGCAGAGCGGTAGAGCCACGCCTCTTTTCGCCGCCGGCCCGCGCGCGTCCGAAGGTGCAGCGCTCCGGCGATCAGGACAGCAGACAGCCCAAGGCCAAGCAGCAGTCCCCATTGCCGAAGGAAAAGTCCCAGCGCCAGTCCAGCCGAAGCGAGAAGCGGCAGCGTGATCCCCAGCGTCTCGAAAAGCATCGCAAAAGACGGCAGGATGAAGAGCAGGATCACCAGAAGGAGCACCAGCGCGAAGGCAAGCACAAAGAGCGGATACGCCAGCGCACGCGAGAGCCGCCGCCGGAACAGATCCTCTTTCTCATAGTACAGCGCGATGTGTGTCAGGGCTGACGGCAGTGTCCCCGTCATTTCTCCCACTTCCAGCAGAGAAATAAAAAAAGACGGACACCAGCCGCCCTCCGCAACGCTCTCCGATAGAGGATGCCCGCTCGCGATCCGCTCTCTCGCAGTGAGGAGGATCCTCCTCTCCTGCGGTCTTTCTTTCGCCGCCAGAAGCGAGAGCGCCTCCGTCACCGTCAGCCCTGCGGAAAGGAGCACTGCCCATGACGAAGCCAGAAGGGATAGGGAGCGGCGGCTTCCAAAAGGCCGCCCGCGAAAGAAATGGCGCGGCTCTTTCTTCTCCGAGAGGCGGATGACCGACAGCCCTTCAGAGAAGAGGGCTGCCGCCGCTTCCCGCTTCGTCTTTGCCGCAAGGCTTCCTTCATGGATCCCGCCCTCTTCGTCATAGACTTTATAGTGAAATTGTTTCATGAATGACCCTTTTCTGTTGTTGGTGACTGGTGACTGGTAGCTAAGGATGAGTAGCTAGGGATTAGGTTTGCGATACGAGAAAACCGCTAGTTTCAAACCTCCGCGGCACCTCCATACTTTTATGCGCCGCACCACCATTTCGCATTTCTCATTTCTAATTTCTCATTCAATCGAGGTTTTCATTAGCCATCAAGGGGCGATGCGCCCCAGGGGCTAACCCCAATACCAACCATTCACTTTATTCCAAACTCTTCAGCAGCCGTTCCCTTTCCCGTTCGCTGATTCCCTTCATGGCATACATCGCCTGCTTCATCGTCCGCATCTGCGAAAGTCCCATTTCCATATATGACGGGATCTGCTCCTCCTTGCCCTCGCGGATCAGGTGCGCGACCGCCGGCACATTCGTCAGAATTTCCCGCAGGAGCCACGTCTCCTTGCCGCTGCGATAGAGCATCTGAGAAGAAACCGTCACGAGATTCGCCGCAAGAAGACTGCGGATCTCCTCCTGCCGATCGGCAGGGAACGCATGGATGATGCGGGCAGGCACATCCTTCGCGCGCGTCGTGTGCAGCGTCCCCAGCACCAGATGACCCGTCTCCGCCGCCGTCAGCGCCGCGGAAATCGTCTCACTGTCCCGCATTTCACCAAGAGCGATGACATCAGGATCCTCTCTCAGCGCATCGCGGATACCCCGCGGAAAATCCACCACATCACGTCCGATTTCCCGCTGATGGATGAGCGCCTTCTCCATGGGAATCACGTACTCCACCGGATCTTCGAGCGTCACCACATGGCAGGCCCTCTTCTGACTGATCAGCGAAAGAATGCGCGCCATCGTCGTACTCTTGCCGCTCCCCGAAGAGCCCGTGATGAGGACCAGCCCGTGAGAAAGCTGCGATACCTTCTCGAGCCATGTCTTGTCGGGATCTGCGCCAAGAAAAGCAAGCTCCGGCAGGATACGGATCGCCGCCGATGCCAGACCGCCGCTGCGATACAGATGCAGACGGCAGCGGACATTTCCCAGAGAGAATGCACTGTCCGCGCTTCCTGTCCGCTGATACTCCGCCTGCCTCTCCTTAGGCACATAGGAAGAGAGGAGCTCTTCGAAAAGCGCAGGCTCCGCGATTTCCTTCATCTTCTTCAGCGCCCCATAGACACGGATCATCAGAGGCAGTCCCTCGGTCAAGTGAATATCCGTCATGGCGAGATTCGCCGCCAGCAGTTTCTCTATATCCATCTCATGCCTCCCCGGCCAGAATGACCGCCGCCGACTCCGGCGAGATCTCCCCTTCTTTCATCAGAAGAAGCGCCGACTCGCCCATCGTTTTCTGTCCCGCTTTCCGCATCGCCTGCTGCAGCTTTTCCTGAGAAAAATCATGATGCAGGATGCGTCTCTCGCTGTCTCCGATGGCGATCATCTCAAAGACCCCCGTCCGCCCGGAAAACCCGTGATGGCGGCAGGCCTCACACCCCGCCGCCTCGTAAGCCACCCGACCGGCAAGGGACAGCGGCAGCCCGTGAGACGTCAGGAAATCCTCCGTCAAGACCATCTCCCTTTTGCAGGAAGGACATAGCCTCTGTGCCAGTCGCTGCGCCATCACCAGAGACAGCGAAGCCGAAAGAAGATACGAAGGGATTCCCATATCCATCAGCCGAAGCGGCGCAGCCGCCGCACTCATCGTATGCAGTGTCGATAGCACCAGATGCCCCGTGAGCGCCGCATGGATCGCGATCTCCGCCGTTTCCCTGTCACGGATCTCTCCGATCATCACGATATCCGGATCCTGCCTGACCAGCGAACGCAGCCCTCGCGCAAAAGACAGCCCCGAGCGCTCATTCACTTGGATCTGCGTCACCCCCGGCAACCGGTACTCCACCGGATCTTCAATCGAAATGATACTCACCGACTCCTGATTCAGAAGCTTCAGCGCCGCATACAGCGTCGACGTCTTCCCGCTGCCCGTCGGCCCCGTCGTGAGGATCAGCCCCTGCCCCTTGGAAAGCGCCCGCCGAAACAGCGACTCCTGCTCCCTTCGCATCCCCAGCTCATTCTTCTCGATAAAATTCACCCGGCCCGACAGGATACGGATGACGATCGTCTCCCCATACATCGAAGGCAGGACAGAAATGCGGAAATCATACGGCACCCCATCGATCTCCTCCGCCCAGCTTCCATCCTGCGGTAAACGGCTCTCCCCCACATCCAGCCGCCCAAGAACCTTCACCCGCCCCGAAAGATTCGGCGCCATGGAAGAAGGCAGGCAAAAGCGATCCGAAAGCAGCCCATCCTTCCGAAACCGCACCCGCACAAAGGAAGCCCCCGGCTCGATATGGACATCACTCGCCCTCTCAGCCGCCGCGTGCCTGATGATCTTCTTCAGTACCACATCCGCTCCGCCGCGCAGCTCCTCCATGCGACCGCCTCCTTCGTGAAATCAAGGATTTTTCCTCATTATAGCATAAATAGAAAACACCCATCCAACAATGTTGAAAATATCGCATCCTATCGTTGGCGTGACTGGCGACTGGTAGCTAGGGATTAGGTCGTCGATGCGAGAATACCATCCTCTAAAAAGGTGGCGAAGCCGCCGCCTCAACCCTAAAGTTTGAAAGCAGGGTGTTATTTGTTGTCAGTTGTTTGGAAAAAGCGTTTTACGGTTTGAGGTTTAAGGTTTCCCTCTCATCTGAGCAGCCCCCTAGAGAGGGGGCGCGCCGAAGGCGGAGGATGGATCCCCATAGCGGGATGAAAATGATACAAGAAAACGATTTCAGCCAATAGTGCGTTATCCGCCACGTAAAAGGATGCCCCTGCGGGGATATCCATCCCGCGCCTTTGGCGCGCCCCTTCTCTAAGGGGCTACTCGTATCGTAATATAAAACCGCCAGTTCCAAAATACGCAACGTATCTCCCAGATGAGAGCCCATCCGCTCCCCCGTATCGTCATCCTGAGTGGAGAGAAACGCCCTGTGTGAGAAAAGCCCCAGCCAGAACAAGTGGGGACTGAGTCGAAGGATCTCATGCCACGCATGTGAGACGATTCCTTTCCTCGTATCGTAGGAGTGACTAGTGACTTGTGACTAAAAAAACACTTTCGGGCATCGCCCAATAAAAAAGGCGGCGAAGCCGCTACCATATAAGCCTTTCCCGAATGGGGAAGGGGGACCGCGTCAGCGGCGTTCGGGTCCTTTCGTAAGCACCACAAATTTCGCCTTTCCCGCACTCACGGTTTACCGGTCTGCACGAAAGCTCCCTCCACTTCAGCCCTCATAACACGCAAGAAAGACGGATCGTCTCATATCGTTTTTCATACCGCCACGTAAAAGGATGCCCCTGCGGGGCATATCCATCCTGCGCCTTCGGCGCGGCCCTTCTCCAAGGGCCTACTCGTATCGTAGGAATGACTGGTGACTTTTGACTGGTGCCTGGTAACTTGTGACTAAAAACCACTTTCGGGCATCGCCCAATAAAAAAGGCGGCGAAGCCGCCACCTAAACCCTGAACCCTGAACCTTGAACCAAATGAAAGCAAGCAAAAAGCACATCTTTGCAGATGTGCTTTCCCTTAATCAGCAGCTT
>CAKPQG010000007.1 GCA_934178345.1 uncultured Dialister sp.
CTGCCATAGGCAGGTGTCAGTACAAAACCCCGGAGGGGTTCCAAATAAACCCCCATTTGAAATGGGGGTTGCTAACTTATATCACGGCAGCGGATGCTGAGAAGATTGGCGATTTTGATGATCTTACCCTATTGGATTTCGTAGCAAAGCAGGGTGAGACGCTTACCGGTGAAGGCGATAGCGGGCATAAGGAAGGTGCAGCAGAGGCCATCGAGAATAACATCCGTAAGAAGGTTATCGAAAAGGTCACCGTCAATCCGCGCTACTATGCAAAGATGTCAGAAATCCTTGATAAACTCATTGAAGAGCGTAAGCAGGGAGTTCTTGACTACGCTGAGATGCTTGAGAAATATATTAAGCTGGCCAAGGAGGTTGATTGCCCGGAGGACAACGATAAATATCCGGAAAGCATCCGTAAGAGCAAAGCGCTCATGGCCATTTATGACAACACCGGCGAGGACGAGAAACTTGCTCTTCGCATTCACAAGGCCGTGAAAAAGCAGGCACTGTCTGGTTTCAGGGATAATCAGGTGGTTGTCAGGAGAATAAAAAAGGCTCTCTTTGAGATTCTGGGTGATGACTCCGAGGTGGAACGCATCTATAAGATTATTGAGAAGCAGGAGGAGTATTAATGCGCATTGTCATTTCCGGGATTCCGATTGATGTGCAAAAAAAGAATATAAAGAATATGCACCTTCAGGTGAAGCCGCCGGATGGTCATGTGGTAATTTCTGCGCCTTTATCCGTGGACGATAAAGCTATAGAGGCTTATGCCAGAACTCAGCTGGGCTTTATCAAGAGGGCTATTGCGCAGTTTCAGGAACAGTCAAGGGCATCGAAGCGGCAGTATGTTTCCGGTGAGACGATGTATATCTGGGGAAAGCAGTACTTCCTTGTCTTTAAGCCGAACAATCAGAAAAACAGCTTCGAGATTCAGAATCAGAACATTATACTGTCTATGAGCGCAAAGAGTACCGTGAAACAGCGAGACGCTTATGTGAAAGAGGAATATCGGAAGTTACTGAAGGAAGAAATAGAAAAACGTCTGCCTAAGTGGGAGGTACAGACGGGACTTAAATGTAATTCTTGGCAAACGAAGTATATGGTCACAAAATGGGGTGCTTGCAGCACAGATAAAAAAAAGCTGTGGTTCAACTTGCAGCTTGCCCAGAAGCCATATGCGTGCCTGGATTATATTATTTTACATGAACTGACGCACTTACTTACCAGAAAACACGATGTTACATTTATTACGCATATGGATAGATATATGCCAAACTGGCGGGAAATTCGTAAAGAACTCAACGACAGCAGACTGGACTACTATGAGGCGCAGGATGAAAGTCCATTGCAGAAACTGATCGACCAATCTCGTTATGACGACATCCGAAATGCGGCCATAGCTTATATTCAAGAGGGTCATTCTGGTGACACGAAAAGACTATCGGTCATTGATATGGAAATCGAGAATGTAATCCATATTGAACAGCCGGAGGATGGCGTGATTGTTTTCGATGTAATTGCATCATGCGATGTTGAAATGCCGTCCGCATCTCGCAAGGGATATTTTAATGAGCACTGGCTGAAGATTCATTGTCAGGTTACTCTTGGCATCGATATGAGTGGGTTCCGAATCATGTCTGTTGGTAATTGCGAGTCGCAAGAGGAATCTGATAATGACCGCCTGTCCGGAGAGCTGGTACCTATTATTTCCCGCGAACAGTTTGAAGACGAGGCGGAGAAGTTCCTAACAAGGTATTGTCCTGAAGCGTTGGAAAAACCTATGAGGGTTCCAATCGAGACAATAGCCAGCGATATGAAACTACAGGTTATCGAAGATGTCCCTCTGTCGGATGATCTTACTTACTTTGGGACTATCATATTTGACAACGGGAATGTTCTCGATAAGCACCGGAAGATTACAATTCGCAATGCCAAACGAGGAACCGTATACCTTGATCCGCGCGTTTCCTATGAGAGATCTGTAGGAACAAAGCGTACTACGCTGGCACATGAGTGTTTTCATTGGCATCGTCATCAGCCATACCACGTGCTGATGAAAATGATAGGTGCCGATGACAATTTGGGAAAAGCAATTCAATGTCAGATAGCTGCTAATTCCGTGGATTCAGATAAATGGAAGGCTGTAGACTGGATGGAGTGGCAAGCCAAAGGCGTCGCTCCAAGAATCTTGATGCCTGCGAAACCGACGCGCTTGAAGGCAGATCAGCTCCTTGCAATTTATGGCGGGGCTAATGATGCGAGCATTGCAGCCTACGAGAGTGTCATTGATGAACTTGCGGAGCTGTTCGATGTGTCGAGACAGGCTGCAAAGGTTCGCCTGATGGATCTGGGATATTCCAAAGCCGAGGGCGCATATCCATTTGTGGATGGTCGGTATGTTTGCGGATATTCATTTGAAGCAGGTGCCTTGGATAAGAATCAGATGTTCACTATTCCCTAGGCCGATTTGTTTAAGGCGTACTTCTTTGATCGTGAGTTTAAGAAGCTGATTGACAGCGGACAGTTTATTTTTGCAGATCGTCATCTCGTTCTCAATAACGAGAAATACATAGCGAGAGATGAGTCTGGGAATGCCACGCTGTCAGAATATGCTCTCTCGCACATGGATGAGTGCTGCGTCGTCTTCTTGAAGGGATATAGCTATCAATCGAAATATCAAGAGGCAAGGTATTACACGCAGTTTATGCAGAATGCCGCACCGGTTGAAAATCAGGTTGAATATTCCTTTGAACTTAATGCGCATAACAAGACACTTCTTGAGCAAATCAAGAACGCAAAGCGCTGGTCAGAGGCCATGCGTAGATATCCCGGTTCCTTTGCTGAGACGCTGATAGCGCTGCAGAAGGAAAGGAAGCTTTCAAATAAGCAGCTGGCTGATCGTTCACTTGTGGGAGAAAAAACCATTCAGCGTTTGAGAAACTATGAAGAGTACCCGACTTCAGTTCAGACAGTTCTTTCCTTATGCGTAGGTCTGAAGCTGCCTTTGCCAGAGGCTGAGATGTTTCTAGGTAAAACAGACTTTAAATTAAATTCAATGAAGGGCGAGGGATACGTTTATCAATGCGTATTAGGAGCCTGTGCTGAGAATTCGATTTATGAAATAAATGAAATGCTCAAAGAAACCGGAATTACTCCTCTGGAGAGCGATCCCGATCTTCAGTAGAACGAGGAGGATTGATGTGAAATGAAGGGTTCAGAATGCAACCTCCTTCATACGCAAGATTTCTCTATCTAAAGTCTAGCCAAAGGTGGTTCTACATGTAAGTGCTACTTTTACCGCTAATCCGTCACTTACTTTGAGAATTAACGCAAAAAAACGCGATTCCTGAAATCGCGCTTTTTTATTGCACAAACCCTCTCTAAGACGGTATAATAATAAATAACTGTAGGCTGAGAGAGTATAGCTTTGTGGTATCAGGGTCGCTACGCCAGGGAAATGTTTGGGTGGCGTCTGATACTTGCAGTTCAACTTCTGTAGTGAAACTGATTTCCTATAAGGAGGGTATGATGATGAAAATGAAAAGACTAGCGGTCTGTGTACTGGCGGCGGCGATGATCGGTGCGGGTGCATTGACGCAGGTATCGGCTTTCAATCTGGGCAGTGTCCTTGGCGGTGTGGTCAAGGTCGGCGGTATCGCGGTACTGGTCGATAAATATGGCGCTTCTATCAATAGCGCGATCAATTCGGTCATGATGAAGGAAGGCGCCGGCACGAATTACGCCACGAAGGTGGTGCCGATTGTCAGCATTGGAAATAAAGGATATATCGGAGCCGCGCAGGTCATTGGCGATGCCGATCAGGTAGAGAAGGTGAAGGCGGTCGGGCAGCTGGAAATCAGCTGGAATGACAAGCTGTTCCGTATCAAGGGGCTCATCCCGATGGATAGTGTGAATCCGACTTCGTTCTCCCGTGTGCAGGGCGTAGGTGTTTCGGCTGTGATTGATGTGAGAGTGTAAAGGCGCAGGTGTGGCTGGTGACTAGTGACTGGTAACTAGGGATTGGTGGCTAGGGATTAGGGATGCACAATGGCTGGTGAAACAATACCTATTTGGGCATCGCATGATTTATGCTCTGCGGTGCCTAGGGAAACACTGATTAAATCGCAGAGTCAGATTTCATATAGATTTTTATACATAGCTTCGTCATCATCTTCCTTAAATAGCTCGCTATTCGCGTCAGATGATTCCTTGCTCTGTATAAAAATCCAAGAATGAAATCAGACAACGATTTAATCAGTGTTTCCCTAGATCCTTCGACGCAGTTCTCCTGTTTCAGATAGGCCATTTCCTGACATACGACGTTTTTCTCCGCTCAGGATGACGAAATATGCCGCACCATCCCTGCCCTACCTATAGAACCTGCTGAACCTCTTTCGCACGCACGAAATCAAAGGACGGCACGCTAACACTGAACCCTTAAACCTTAGCTTTATACCCAAAGAATTTGGAGGAATATATATGAGAAAAGCATTACTGGCAGCAGGACTGGCTGCATTGATGGCGATGCCTGTCATGGCAGAAGATGTAGCTACACTGGCGGAAAAGATCGACCGCGTAGATGAAGTCCTCTATGGATCGGTGCAGAGCGGGTCTCTCATCGGCCGTGCGGATCAGGCGGATAATGTGATCTACGGCGTGGGGAATACATCCGCGAGCGGGCTTGACAACCGTATCGACAATCTGTATGCGGATGTGGTGAGAAATGACAATGACCGCACCCCGGCGATTTCGAATCGCATGAATGCGATGGAATACTATCTGACAGATGAGATCAGCACGGATAATCTGACGGTTCGCATGGATAATCTGGAAAAAGCGGTGCTTGGCGAAGCGAAGAAGGGGGCTCTTGATGAACGTATGCAGAGCCTTGAGCAGGCGGTTTATGGTGACCAGCATTATGAAATGAAGACGGTCGAGCTGCCGGCAGATACGGTTTTCAAAGTGGCACTGAATGATGATGTGGGCAGCAAGACGAGCCAGGTCGGAGATCCGGTTTCCTTCACGGTACAGGAAGATGTCCTGGTCGGTGATGTGCTGGTGCTGCCGCGCGGTACACAGGGGAGCGGCGTGGTGACGGAAGTCAGCCGCCCGAAGAGCTTTGGCCGCAGCGGCAAGGTCAATGTGTCCTTTGATCAGGTGTTCTCTGTGGATGACGAAGCGATCCCGACCGTGCTGGGACCGGAAGCCAAGGAAAAGCTGAAGATGGAAGCAGCGGCTGTCGGTGCGTCCACCATCGGTGCGCTGGCTCTGGGGCCGATCGGTCTTGTGGGCGGGCTTTTCGTCAAAGGCAAGGATGCTGTGCTCCCTGCTGGCAGTGAGCTCTATATTCAGACGGCACAGCCTGTCACGACGAAGGGGCTGGTGCTTCGTGAAGGAGCGCCGCACATTGTTCTCCGTAAGCATGTTGCGCGCACGGCTTCTGCTGCCAGCGTAGCTGCGGCAGAGGATAATCAGGTGGCAGCGACGGCTGTGACGGAGACCGCATCTCCTGCGCCAAAGGCAGAAATCAGCGACAGCGCGAAAGCGGAACTGGAAGCAGCTCGTGAAAAGGATTCTACAGTAAAGGAAAAGGCAGACTCCGCCAAGACCAATAATGAGGCAGCTTCTGTCGTAATCATGAGAAATGAATAATACAAACTGGAAAAAGGCGGTGCTTCTTTCCGCCCTTCTGCTGCCTGCGCTGGCGGCGGAAGCGGCGGAGGCACCGGTTTCCCCCAAGTTGCCGGAAGAGGATACTACCCATGTGGAGTATTCCGTCAGCGATGGTGTACTGCGTCCTTCCTATGAAGGGCAGGAGACACGGGAAACGGTCCAAAAGGATAAAGACAGGAAAAAGAATAAGGAAACGGCGGATACCGGGATTTCCAAAGAGCATCCGGCTACGGTCGTGGCTGATAAAATGCGCTACAATGATACCACGGGAGAAGTGGCGGCTTTCGGGCGCGTAGAGATCAAGCACATGATGGATACCTACCAGACCGAGTATGTCTATGGAAATACGATCTCTCAAAAGTATGTCGTCCCGGGGGAGCTTGTCTGGAAGAATCCGACGACGGATCTCAAGGCGGCGCGCGCTGACTATGACGCGAAGGCCGCTGTCGGACATTTCGAAAAGGTGTCCGGCTGGGACAGCGGGACGTACTATTTTCAGGGCGAAAGCGGCACGTATGACAAGAATGCCAATCACATGGTGATCGAGCATGGCTACTTCACGACGAAGCATGCGGTGGCGAAGGTGCCGGATTATCGCATCGAAGCGGACTCCATCGATATTTATCCAGGAGATAAGTATATCGCGCATAATGTGAGGCTCATGGCGAAGAATACGGTGCTTGTGACGCTTTCGACGTACAAGGGCTCTCTTCAGAAGAACCGAGTCAGTCCGTTTTCGTTGATTCCACGTCCGGTGTTTGACAGTGACAATGGTTTCGGACTGCATAACCGGATCGAGATCCCACTCGATGCGGATATGAATCTGACGGCGTACATGGAAAACCGCTGGTACACGAAGGCAGGATACAAACCGGATGTAGGTATGCGCTACCAGATGCCGGTTGGCGGCTTGAATTTCCACTATGCCGAAGAGGAAAGCAGCACGAATGATGACGGCGGTATCTGGGTCAAGAAACGGCCGTCGCTGGAATTTGACTCGAAGCATTTCTATCTCTTTGGTTCCCGCTTCTATGTGGGGGCGAAGGGGGACATCGGTTACTGGGAAGAAGACGGGGTCAAAGGACAGCACAAGAGCTATGACGCTTACCTTTCCAGTGATCCATGGAAGCTCGGAAAATTCATGCGTTTTTCCTGGCGCGCCGGCTATATGCGGGACTACTACAGCTATAACGGCGGCAATATCCGTAAAAATACCTATTACAGCCTGGGGCTTTCCGGCGGTTACCGCAGCGTGCAGGGCTGGATCTATTATACGGATCGTGAAATCAATGGCTTTACGCCGTATGACTATGACTCGTACACCAGTGATAAGCCGCTCGACTTTGGCGTGCGCGTGCAGCCGACGAAGAATGATGCTTTCAGTCTGGCATGGACGGTCGATACCAAGTATGGCCGCCTCAACCATCGCTACTGGACCTACTACCGCGACATGCATTCCTTCTATGCCTGGATCCGCTATGATGATATAGAAAGGGAAACCCAGTTCATGCTGATGCCGAAGGACTTCAGGTTCTAGTAGCTAGTGACTAGTGACTAGTCACCACCAGTCACCAGTCACTTATATTTGGAGGTCACCATGGAGGCCAGAAAGAAATGGGCACTGCCGCTGGGGCTTGCCGGCGTGGTACTTCTGATCCTCTGGGGTGCGCTGGGTGTGGGGACGGCATCGAAACTGTTTCCTGAGAAGCCAAAGGCGCTGCCTTCCGTGACTGCGCCAGAGGGGGCTTCTTCCTTTTCGGCGCTTTCGCAGGAAGAAAGCCGCCGCGTCTATGATGCGTCATCCTATGTCAGGGGAAAGCCGCTTGCTGATCCCTTTCACATGGAGGCGATGACAGAAAAGGAGATGCCTGTAGAAACCGCAGGTGCATCCTTGCCTGCGTCCGCGCCTCGCATGACGCATTCCTCTGCCGGAACAGCAAAAGAGAATAGGCCGTATGCCTCTGATGTGCCTCGTCTCATGGGCGTCATGTCATTTGGCAGTGAGAAGCGAGCAGTCATAGAGGTCCATGGGGTGACGTATACGGTCAAAGAAGGAGAGCAGGCAGGACTATGGAATGTTTCCAGCATACAGGGAAAGACAGTCACACTCGCCAGCGCTTCCGGCGTTTTAACGATCAGCACCCGCTGATAAGAACGGCGGGGGCTGTTTTTTGCTGTGCATTTTTGCTCTGTACAGGCATTTCCGCCAAGGAGCTGGATCTGGATACCAGTGCGCATGAGACGATGGCCGAAGAGCTGGCATCCCGCCCGCTGGATATGCCGAAGAGAGAAATGCGTGCACCGAGCGTTTCGGTCGTGAAGCTGCCGGCTGAGAAGACGGTGAGCCTTCACGTGAAAGATGCACCTGCCGCTGATGTGCTGAAAGGGCTCGCGGAGATGACGGGAGAGAATGTCATTTTTTCTTCCCATGTGAAGGAGCGGGTCACGGCCAGTCTGGATGATGTGACGCCGGAAGAAGCGATGACATCCATCATGGCGGCCTGTGGACTTGCCGGGCGAAAAGAGGGAAGTACGCTTATTATTTTTTCCGCCGTAACGGAGAAAGAGTCCGGCATCTTTGCGAAATCCTACCGTCTTTCTTATGCGAATGCCAAAGAAGCTGCCGAAAGCCTGACGGATATGGTGTCCAAGGGCAAGGTGTCTTATAACCAGTCGGCCAATACCGTGCTTGTGAGTGGGACGCCTGCCGAGCTGATGCAGGTGGAGTCGCTCCTTCGGGGCATGGATATCCCCGAAAAGCAGGTCAAGGTGGAGGCAGAAGTCATCGCAGTCAATAAAAGCTCGGCCAAAGAGCTCGGGCTGGACTGGAATTTCAAAAGCCTCACCGGCAGTGCGGACTATGACCGTGACAGCTGGACGGAGCAGCATTATGTGATGGGAGAAGATGGAAATATCAAGTACGACAGTGATGGAAATCCCAAGATCCGAAACATTGAAAAAAGCGGCTGGGACGTCACGATCCCTGATGGCTATGCCGGAATTTCCTATGGACGCGCGCCGGGCGGGCATCCTTACACCTTCTTCTTTCAGGCAAATCTAAATGCGCTGGTCACCAAAGGCAAGGCAAAAGTACTGGCCAAGCCGCACGTCGTCACGATGAATGGCAGGAAAGCCGACATCCTGATCGGCAGCCGCATCCCCGTCATCGTCGAGCATATGGAAAATGGCGTGAAGACCACGACGACGGAGTACAAAGACGCCGGCATCAAGCTCACATATACCCCCATTATCAGCGCGAACAATGAGATCACCGCTGATGTGGAAGCCGAAGTCTCGACGCCCTACCTCGTCCCTGAGATGAAAGCGTACCGCATCATCACGCGTTCGGCGAATACGATGGTGCGTCTGGCATCCGGGCAGCTTCTTGCTATCGGCGGCCTCATTGATAAAGAAGAAGGAAAAACCTTCCGCAAAGTACCCATTTTAGGAGATATCCCGCTTCTGGGAAAACTCTTCCAAAGTCATGGGAAAAGTCTGGAAGAGTCGGAAATCATCATACTCATCAGGGCGGATGTGATCGAATAAAGAGGAGGAGTAGCTAGTGACTAGTGACTGGTGACTAGTGACTTGTGACTGGTAGCTAGGGATTAGTGGCTAGGGATTAGGTTTGCGATACGAGAAAACCGCCAGTTTCAAACCTCTGCGGCGCTTCCGTGTTTTTATGTGCCGCACCACCATTTCTAATTTCTCATTCAAACGGAATCAAAGGGCCGCACGTCCCGCGGGCTACCTCTGAACCCTGAACCCCGAACCCATTAACAAATTTTTATCTCGGGCGGCATGACACATGCCGGTCAAGGAGTAACCAAACTATGGCAATTCTACGTATCAACGGTCTGTCGAAATCCTTCGGCATCAAGACTGTCTTTGAAAATGTTTCTTTCGACATCCGAAGCGGGGAGCGCATCGGGCTGGTCGGTGCGAATGGCGCGGGGAAGACCACGCTCCTGAAATGCATTCGTGGTGACGAAGAATACGATAAAGGCTCTGTCAAAGCGAGTGACGGTGCCATCATCGGCTATCTCCGCCAGGATTTCGACTATACCTCCCGCACCATCCGCGAGGAAATGGAAGAGGCGTGGCGGGATGTCCTCTTTTATAAAGACCGCATCGAAGCACTGACGAAAGAGCTCGAGCTGCATAAAGACGATGAGAAGCTCATCGAGCAGTATGGCAAGGCGGAAGAACGATTTGAATTTTTAGGCGGCTACGACTATGAGTCGATGACCAAGAAGATTCTGACCGGGCTCGGCTTCACGCAGGAAGACTGGGACAGAGATATCCATGCTTTCTCCGGCGGGCAGAAGGTCCGTATCAATCTCGCTGCCGCCTTCGTGCGCCATCCGGACTTCCTGCTCCTTGATGAACCGACGAACCACCTCGACATGGGCATGCTCGAGTGGCTCGAAGACTACCTGCGCTCGTACAAGGGCGGGATCCTCATGATTTCCCATGACCGCTACTTCCTGGATGCAGCGGCGACGGGGATCATCGATCTGGAGAACCACCATATCCGCAGCTTCCGCGGAGGCTACTCGCGCTACCTGGAGACAAAGACGAATCAGGACAAAGCGTACCAGAAGGCTTACGACAAGCAGCAGGAGCATATCAAAGAAACCGAAGAGTACATCAGGCGCTACAAGGCAGGCATCAAGGCGAAGCAGGCACGCGGCCGCCAGTCGCAGCTGAACCGCCTCGAACGACTCGACAAGCCCGTCCATCAGGCGATGCTCCGTTTCCACTTCGACCCGCCGCAGGAATGCGCGGAGAAGGTGCTCGACATCGTGCGTGCGAAAGCCTCCTACAAGGATCACCTGATCTTTGAGGATCTGAACCTTCATATCAAGAAAGGCGAAGTCCTCGGCCTCATCGGGCCGAATGGCGCAGGCAAGACCACGCTCCTGAAGCTCATCACGGGAGAAAAGACAGCAGACAGCGGCATCATCCAGCTCGGCAATAACGTGAAGATGGGCTACTACTCGCAGGAGCAGGAGCGCCTCCATCCCGAGCTTTCCGTCCTTGATGAAGTGCGTGATACCTTCAATTTCGGGGAGAAGGAAGCCAGAAATATCCTCGGTATGTTCCTCTTCCGCGGCGATGACGTCTTCAAAGAGGTCGCCATGCTCTCCGGCGGAGAGAAGGCACGTCTCTCGCTCCTCTGTCTCTTCCTTGAGAAACCGAATTTCCTCATCCTCGACGAACCGACGAACCACCTCGACATCCCGACGAGAGAAATCATGGAGCAGGCCATCCAGGCCTTCGGCGGTACCTCGCTCGTCGTCTCGCATGACCGCTATTTCTTGGACAAGATCACGACCCGTATCGTAGAAATGGAACATGGCAAGCTCACCGAGTACCTCGGCAACTACAGCTACTACAAAGAGAAAAAGCTCGACCTTGAAGCCTTCGAAAAAGACCGCAGCGGGGAAGAGCCTGTAGAAGAAGAACCGGCGGAAGATAAGACTGCGCCTGAGAAAGAACACCAGAAGAAGCAGGAAGTCTCCGCTTCCGAAAAGGAAAAGCTCAGCCATGTGGAAATGGAAATCGGCCGCCTCGAAGCGACCGTCAAGATGTACACCGCGCAAATGAGCATGAATCCGAACAACTATGCAGATCTCGCCGCCGAGTACGATGAAGCACTGAAAAAGCTCGAAGCTCTCTATGAGAAATGGGATGAGCTCGCAGCGAAGATGGATTAAAGAAAGACGCCTCTTGGGGCGTCTTTTTTGATGCGAAATGAGAAAGGGTGGTGCGGAGGAAACGCCATTTCAACAATAGCGCGAGCCAACCCCGCCTCGCTGCGCTCGGCAGCCCCTGGGGCGGCTCGCCCCTTGATTACGTTTGAAAGCTTCGATTGAATGAAAAATGAGAAATGGTGGTGCGGCGCATAAAAATATGAAAGCGCCGCAAAGTATAAATAATGGCGATGCCATGAGCTGGCATTCCAGTTACCAGTCACTTGAGACTCCTACTCCCTAGCCACTCATCCCTGCTTTCAAACTTGTAGCTCCCGTATCGTCATTTCGAGCGTAGTCGAGAAATCTTTTTGGCACTCCTGTTTCCTTAGAACCCGTTGAACCTGTCTATCGCTCTTCACAAAAAAATTATTTCCCCACTCTTGCGTATTCGTGGTATAATAAATTGTATTTCCGAATATATGATAAC
Organism: uncultured Dialister sp.; assembly: GCA_934178345.1. GTDB lineage: Bacteria > Bacillota > Negativicutes > Veillonellales > Dialisteraceae > Dialister. Next base: position 11,863 of record CAKPQG010000007.1, read on the forward strand.
TTGACGGTTTCACTATAGAGTGAAGTCATCATCAAAAAAGTGCGCCTAGGCGCAATAGGTTGCCCGAGGGGGAAAAGGAAAGAAATGAAAAGAGAAGATATCCGCAACATTGCCATCATCGCTCACGTCGACCATGGTAAGACGACTCTGGTCGATGCCATGCTGAAGCAGAGCCACATTTTCAGAGATAACCAGAAGGTCGCAGAACGCGTCATGGACTCGAATCCACTGGAACGTGAACGCGGCATCACGATCCTGGCGAAAAATACCTCTGTCATGCATGACGGTGTGAAGATCAATATCGTCGACACCCCAGGGCATGCGGACTTCGGCGGCGAAGTTGAACGTATCCTGAACATGGTCGATGGCGTACTGCTCCTCGTCGATGCTCATGAAGGCCCGATGCCGCAGACGAAGTACGTCCTGAGAAAAGCACTGGAACACAAGCTGAAGCCGATCGTCGTCATCAATAAGATCGACCGTCCGGATCAGCGTATTTCCGATGTCGAAGGCGAGATCCTCGAGCTCTTCATGGAACTTGATGCGGACGATGACCAGCTCGATTTCCCGCTGCTCTATGCATCGGCTAGAAGCGGCATCGCCAAGCTCCACATGAATGATGAAGGCAAGAACCTTGACCCGCTCTTTGATGCGATCCTGAAGTATATCCCATGCCCGGAAGGCGAACCGGATGCCGGCCTGCAGGTCATGGTCACCACGCTCGAAGCGGATGACTACCTCGGCAAGGTCGCTATCGGCCGTGTGACCCGCGGTACCGCGAAGCAGGGGATGCCTGTCGCTATCACCGATGGCGAAAAGATCAGAAGCGACCATATCGGTCAGCTCTTCCACTGGCAGGGCATGAAACGTACGCCTGTCGATGAAGCAAAGGTCGGCGACATCATCGCTATGGCCGGCTTCAAAGATATCAATATCGGTGAAACGGTCGCTGATGCGACGAACCCGGAAGCACTGCCGGCGATCCACATCGACGAACCGACCCTGTCCATGGTATTCCATGTCAATAAGAGCCCATTTGCCGGCCGTGAGGGTGACTTCGTCACTTCCCGCCATATCCGTGCCCGTCTCTACAAGGAAATCGAAACGAACGTGGCTCTTCGTGTAGAAGACACGGAAACATCTGATGCATTCAAGGTTTCCGGCCGTGGCGAGCTCCACCTCTCCGTCCTGATCGAGACCATGCGCCGTGAAGGCTTCGAACTTGAAGTCTCCAAGCCGCAGGTCATTTTCAAGGAGATCAATGGACAGAAGTGCGAACCGCTCGAACGTCTGACCATCGAAGTACCGCAGGAATTCATGGGTGCTGTCATGGAAGGTCTTGGACCGAGAAAAGCAGAAATGATCTCCATGGAAGAACTCGCAGGCTATATGAAGATGGAATTCTCCATCCCGGCCCGCGGCCTCATCGGCTTCCGTAATGAACTCCTGACCACCACCCGCGGTACAGGTATCCTCTACCATGTCTTCCAGGGCTATGCGCCATACAAGGGTGATATCCCGGGCAGAACCAGAGGCTCCCTCGTGGCTTTCGAATCCGGCACCACCACCGCATACGGCCTGAACTCTGTCCTCGACCGGGGCGAGCTTTTCCTGGAACCGGGCGTCGAAGTCTATGAAGGCATGATCATCGGTGAAAATACCCGTGATCAGGATATGGATGTCAACCCATGCAAAAAGAAACATCTGACCAACACCCGTGCCTCCGGCTCTGATGATGCCATCAAGCTGCCGCCATGCCGCAAGTTCACGCTGGAAGGGGCGCTCGAATGGATCAATGATGATGAACTCGTCGAAGTCACTCCGGAAAACATCCGTATGAGAAAGATGGTTCTTTCCCGTCAGGCTAGATATAAGAGTGCCAATGTAAAGAAAAGCCAGCAGTAATCGCTGAATAAAAAAACGAACCCGCAAGGGTTCGTTTTTTTATTTGGAGAAGAAGGAGGAAAATGAGGAATGAAGAATGGTGGTGCGGCGCATCATACAATGAAAGCGCTGCGGATTATTGGAATCACGTAAAATGCGTCGCCCCTTGGAGAAGGGGCAGGCCGAAGGCCAGGGATAGACTGCCTCGAAGAGGCAGATTTCTGCAGAACGGCCAGTAGGCCTCTTGCGGATCACTGAAAAACGATTCACGCAGATGGGATGCTGGCAGCTACGTAGAGTTGTGCCCCTGCGGGGCACTCTATCCGGCGCCTTTGGCGCGACCCCTCTCCAGGGGTCTGCTCAGCTCGCGAGGATTTCCTAATCCCTAGCTACCAGTCACCAGTCCCTAATTTTTTCCATTCATCACCATCACGTCTCCCGCTTCGAGTACGGTATCTCCTTTCGGGATGATGACTTCTCCTTGTCTTAGGATGAGAACGACAAGATGACCGTGGGGGAGGCGGAGAGAGGAGAGGCTCTTCTGGTAATAGCGGCTCTTCTTCGTGACATGGATTTCCGAGAGGGCAAGGCCTGTGACAGGAGCGACGCTCAAAGCAGAAAGGACCAGCGTATCTCCGGCAGAGAGTCTCGTGTCGCCATTCGGGATGATCTTCTCGGTGCCGCGGGAAAGAAGGATGGCGAGCGTTTCAGGAGGGAATGCGATCTCTGAGAGTGCCTGCCCGCACCACGCATGCCCGGCGGGCAGGGTGAACTGGATGAATTGTACCGGCATCTCTTCCGTGTAGTCCGTGAAGGATTTCATGACATCGCTCTCATGATCGATCATAGAGAGCTTCTTCGCTGCGAGCGGCAGAAGCGCGCCCTGAAAGAGGATGGAAAGAAGAACGATGAAGAAGGTGACATGGAAGACGATGTCATTCACCGGCGCCTGCGTATAAGCGACGATGGCAAAGACGATGGCGGAAGCCCCGCGAAGGCCTGCGAAGGAGATCAGAGCGCTTGCGGCAGCGGGCGTTTTGAAAGGGGCAAGGAGAGCGAAGACGCCGAGAGGCCTTGCCACGAAGGTCAGGAAGAGCGCGATGAGGAAGGCAGGCCATGCGATCTCAGGGAGCTTCGATGGCGTGGAGAGAAGCCCCAGCAGGAAGAAGATCATCATGGAGAGAAGATTCGTTGCGCCATTGAAGAAATGAACAATCGAGCGCTTTCCGGGGAAATCGCTGTTTCCTAAAATGATGCCGGCAATATAGGCGGAGAGGTAGCCATTTCCATCCAGCATTGCGGGAGCGGCATAGGCAAAGATAGCGATGGCGGTCAAAAGCACCATGTCGAAGCCGCCTGCGAGATAGTCGGTCTTTTTCAGCGCCCACTTCGAGATGGCTGCGATGCCGAAGCCGAAGGCAAGCCCGAAAACGATCTGCGCTGCGAGAAGCATGAGCGTCCCCCAAAGGTCAGCGGAACCATGCATGAGAGAAATGCAGATGATCGTCATCATGTAAGCGGCGGGATCGTTACTGCCGCTCTCTACTTCCAGGAGCGAGGCGGTGTGATACTTGAGATTCAGCCTTTTCGCACGGAGGATGGAGAAGACGGATGCAGCATCCGTCGAGGCGATGACCGACCCCATGAGGAAGCTCAGAAGCCATGGTTCGCCTAGGATGAAGTGGATGAATCCGCCTGTCAAAAGGGCTGTCACGACGACGCCCGCACTCGAAAGTACGATCGCAGGGGCGGCGACAGGCTTTGCCATAGACCAGTTCGTCCCGAAGCCTCCGTAGAACATGATAAAGATGAGTGCGGTCGAGCAGATCTCTTCGGCAAAGTTGTAGTTTTCAAAAGCAATATTGATAGGACCATCCGAGCCGAAAAACATACCGAGCAGGATAAAGGCGAGAAGCACAGGGATGCCGAGCTTGTCCGAGACACGGTTCAAAAACACACAGGCAAAGATCACAATGGCCGTCAAGAGCAGGAAAGAAGTCATAGGCGGTCTCCTTTTACAACAAGTGGAAAATTGATTTTCTTTATTGTATCGGAAAGAGAGAGAAAGAACAATGGTGGAAGCCGTTTCATGTGTATCGTCATTTCGAGCGAAGTCGAGAAATCCTCCTTGCAGACCGATAAAGGACGCGCGAAAGTAGAAAGAGGCAGCACACAGGTGTTGTTTTCTTGGGATGACGACACGGAGAAACCGTATTTTCAACAAGCGCGCGACCAACCCCGTCTCGCTGCGCTCGACTGCCCCTTCCAAAGGAAGGGGCGAGAATGGTGAATGACGTTCCATCCCCCTAGTCCCTAGTCACAAGTCCCTAGTCACCAGTTACCATTCACTCCCTAATCCCTAACTTTCTTTTTTGCGCTATAATAGAGACAGGTGTAAAAATAAAAGGAGGAACCATCATGAAAGCTGATTGTGCAAACTGCCCGCATCATGCCTGCTATACCCGTGGGGCGAATTGTACGGGTGTGAAAGAAGAGGAGATCCGTAAGGCCTATACCGAAGAAGAACGGAAAATCATGGAGGCGGCGGCCTATGTTGAAGGGACATACTACAGCGACATCTGCCGTCTGCAGGAGACCGCTGAATTTGCCAAACGGATGGGCTACAAGAAGCTCGGCCTGGCCTTCTGCATCGGTCTTCATGAAGAAGCCAGATACATCGTGAAATACTTTCGCCAGCAGGGCTTCGAGGTCTACTCCCTCTGCTGCAAGAACTGTTCCTTTGCGAAGAAAAACTTCGGCTTAAAGCAGGTGCATCCGGAAGCGGAGCATGAAGCGATGTGCAATCCGAAGTTTCAGGCAAGGTTTCTGGCAGAAAAAGGCGTGGATCTCAATATCATCTGCGGCCTTTGCGTGGGACATGACACGATCTTCACCTCGAATGCGGTAGGACCTGTCACATCTCTTGTCGTGAAAGACAGACTCCTCGCGCACAATCCTCTGGGGGCGATCTACTCGAGATACTGGAGAAAGAAACTGCATATTCAGGACGAGGATGAGATATAATTTGGAGGTTCAGGGTTCAGGGTTCAGGGTTCAGGGTTAGTCTCGAGGGCGTGCTGCCCCTTGATGGGGAATGAAATCTTTGCTCGAATTAGGGATTAGGAATGAAGGATCTAAGCACCGCGGAGTTTTAGAATATACGTTATTCACGTAAGATGAGAAACCTGTGAACCTTTTGAACCTTCAGAAACCGTTTAACCTATGAAGCTTCATAAATAAGGGATAAGAATAGCCTGCTTTCAAACTTGAAGTATATAGAGCGATGCACTTACTTCGATTTTTCCCTCCTTCCTCTGGAAGTAGGGAAAAGGGGGATGAGTAGCCCATCTACCCCCTTCCTATGGAAGGGGGGATGCCCGAAGGGCGGGGGTTGGCCGAAGGCGAAAAAGAGCGAAGCCAACCTCCGGCGCTACGCGCCACCTCCTTCCAGAGGAAGGAGGGAGAAGGGGATAGAAGAAGTGTAACAACGCTCATCTTAAGGAAGCGCCGCGGAGTATAGATGGTGGCAATGTCACTTTCGGGCATCGCTTCATAGATACTCGCGGAGAAGCCGCTACCACAACCCTGAACCTTGAACCCATCAACCTGAACCCTGAATCGTTTGACATGCAGGCAGCCTGCGCCGTACAATAGACATACTGTAAAGGAGGAATAGCATGTCTGTTGTCAGCCGTTGGCTGCTTTTTTTAGTGGCCTTATGGATCCAGTCTGCCGGCATTGTGCTGGTGGTGAAAAGTTTTCTCGGGACTTCTCCGATTTCCAGTCTGCCCTATGTCATGAGCGAGACTTTTCCCTTCACGCTCGGAGAGACGACCTTTGCGGTCAATATGCTCTTCCTTTTGGGACAGATGCTGATATTGAAAAAGAAATTTCCGAAGGTGCAGCTGCTGCAGGCGCCTATGACGATGATTTTTGCTGCCTTCATCGACCTCTGCATGCAGGCTTTCGGGAATATCACGCCGGACGCTTACTGGCAAAAGCTCATCATTCTCTTGCTCGGCGCGTCCATGGTTTCTCTGGGGGTGGCACTTCAGGGCATCGCGGACGTTCTGAAGCTTCCGGGGGAGGGACTGGTCTATACCGTTTCCGACACCTATCACCTAGACTTCGGTAAGGTCAAGATCGTAAACGATGGGATCCTCGTGACGCTCGCCATCTGCCTCTCCTATGTGGAAATCGGGAGCATCGAGGGCGTCCGTGAAGGCACGCTGATTTCCGTCTTCATCACCGGCATCATCGCCCGCTTCTTCCTCCGCCACCTCGGCGGCTGGGAAGAGGGGAGACGTGTGCTGAGGATCAGTTAGAAGGGAAATTTTTCAGGTCGGTAAGGTGTGGCGAACAATTTCATCGCTAAATAAAAAGAGATTCCGAAAATCGGAATCTCTTTTTGCTTGCGGGAAACTATTTCAATTCGACAGCGGAAGAAATCTTCGTCTCCTTCTCTGCTTCTTCGTCCTTGCCTACACAGTAGGAGGCGAAGAGAGAGCCGGACACATTGTGCCAGACGGAGAAGATCGCGCCTGCGATGCCGCCGGCCGCGGTGAAGTACATGAGAGCCAGCGTGGAAGCCAGACCGGAATTCTGCATGCCGACCTCGATGGTCATCGCGCGGGTCTGCGCCTTATTGAGACCGAAGCGGCGGGCACAGAAATTGCCGAGCAGCATGCCGCAAAGGTTATGCAGGATGACGACGGCGAGGATCACAAAGCCATTATCCAGGATCGTGCGGCCGGAGAGGGAGACCACGCAGCCGACCGTGATGATGACGACCAGCGCTGAGAACATCGGCATGATCGCATTCACCTTCTTCACCTGACGCGGGAAGAAAGTGTTGATGCCGACACCGATGAGGAGCGGCAGCAGCACCATTTTCACGATGGACATCATCATGGACATGAAATCGATATCGACCCAGGCACCGGCAATGAGCCATACCAGAAATGGCGTGACAAATGGCGCAAGGATGGTATTCACCATCGTCATGGATACGGACAGAGCGACGTCCGCTTTGGCGATGTAGGAAATGACATTCGAAGCCGTGCCGCCGGGGCAGCAGCCGACCAGGACGACGCCGATCGCGATTTCCGGCGGAAGAGCAAAGAGGTGAATCAGTGCGAAAGCAGCGGCCGGCATGATGACGAACTGCAGCACCGTGCCGATCGCTACATTCTTCGGCTGCTTGAATACATTCTTGAAATCACCGGGGGTGAGGCTCATGCCCATACCGAACATGATGATGCCGAGCAGTGTCGGGATCTTCGGTGCGAATGGCTTCATCACTTCCGGCCAGAAAATACTGAAAATGCCGATCAGCACGACGCCGATGGACATGTATTTCGTACAAAAACGAACGATGAGAGAAAGCATAGAGTAGCTCCTTTTCCAAAAGGGTTCAGGGTTAGCTCATGGGACGTGCCGTCCCTTGGTTGTTTGCGAAAAAGGGAGAGCGGGTTCTATAGGTTCAGAGGGTTCAACGGGGGCGGTGCGGCGCATAAAAATAATGAAGCGCCGCGGAGTTTTGATAGCGCTTCGCGCCGTCGTCATTTCGAGCGTAGCCGAGAAATCTCTATGGCAGAGCGCTCATTGCCTGATGTGAGACAGCACCAAGACATCGTTTCCCCTCAGTGCATACACGCTGATTTCCGCAGTGCAGTAGAGATCGAGGGCTACGCTCGGGATGACGATGCCGGAGAATCCCAGTCACCAGTCACTAGTCACCAGTCACTAGTCACTCCTAATCCCCAAACCCAAAAGCGAATTATCCCAAAATCACATTATCGATGAGTCTTGTCTTGCCGAAACGGACTGCAAGGGCGAGGAGGACTTTCCCTTCGATCGTTTCACCGACTTCCGGAAGGCCTGGCATGCCGTACATTTCTACATAGTCGATATCGCTCATCGGTTCGGCTTCGATTTCTTTCGTCACCTGATCGATCAGTTTCTGCTTATTTCTTTCACCAGCTTCGAAGGCTTCTTTCGCATGTGCAAGGCTTCTGGAGAGGACGAGAGCCGCGGTGCGTTCTTCCTTGGAAAGATAGACATTTCTGGAAGACTTCGCGAGGCCGTCCGCTTCACGGACGATCGGCATCAGGCGGAGCTCCACATTCATGAAGAGGTCTTCCACCATACGCTGGAGCACCTGTGTCTGCTGGGCATCCTTCAGACCATAGTAAGCACGGTCGCATTCCGTCAGATTGAAGAACTTCGTGCAGACAGTCGCTACGCCGCGGAAATGGATCGGGCGCGTGCGGCCGCAGAGAACCTTCGTGATCGGGCCGGTGACTTCCACCCATGTCATATCCTTATGCGGATACATTTCAGCGGGAGACGGAGCGAAGAGGAGATCCGCGCCAGCCGCTTCTGCGACCTTCGCATCGGCTTCGAGCGTTCTCGGGTACGCTTCGTAGTCTTCGTTCGGTCCGAACTGGGTCGGATTGACAAAGACAGAAGTGATGACGAAATCATTTTCCTTGGAAGCGGCCGCGATCAGGGACGCATGTCCTTCATGAAGCGCGCCCATGGTGGTCACAAGACCGATGGATTTCCCATCCTTCTTGCACTGGTGGACGTACTCTTTCAGTTCTTTGATGGTGTGGATGACTTTCATGATAATTCCTTCCCGGAAGCAGGGCTTCCCCTCAAATGCTTGGGGGTGCGGACTTTTTTCCATCAAAAAAACCGCACCCAAAATGAATGCGGTTTCAGAAGCATGCCTCCTGCAGTCAGCGCTGGCTGCTATGCACAGAAGGGCAAATAAAAAATACATCCCAGAGGGATGCATCCTGATTTGAAATCTCTGCATTCGTCTCGGTTATAAAAATCCAAGCGATATTAAAGTTTGACAGATAGAAAATCAATGCAGCGCCCATTGGCCTTTCCTCGATACAGCTCAGCTGATACTGCTCGAATGGCCGGGACTTTTTGCTGCCGTCCTGATTTCTTTCAGACTCCCTTCGGGATATCCATAGAGCATGGGCGGATCTCACGTTTCTGTCAGAGAAAGAATACTCTATCAGGGGGGGATTGTCAAGAGGAAAGGGGGATGATGTACGCGTTCTGTCTTCCTCCGCGAATCTTTGGGCATACGATCATTGTGTACAGAGGTACAAATCAAGCTGCCATTTTTCTTTTAGCGGCGTTTTTATTTAGCCGTGATCGCTCTTGTCCCAAAGAGTGTCTTAAACCGATCCGGTGTATCGTCATAGTGATCGGAGGTGATGTCGTTCTCTGGTTCATAGAAATCGGGGAGGCGGATGCCCATCAGGGCGAGCTGGGTGTCGAAGACGAGGTCATTGGTCCAGCGGCTCTTTTGGCGGGCGGCAAGATTTTCCATGAGCTTTGGGTGAGAGGAGAGGTAGGTGTCGGAAAAGGCCATGTAGAGGGGAATGTAGGTCATCTCGGGGACGTAGATGGTGGGATTATGGTCGAGGTGCAGGTCGATCGCTTCGCCATGGTCAGAGAAGTAGAGGAGGGTCTGGAAGTCGGGGCGGGCAGCGAGTGTCTCATACAGTTTTTCCATCACGTAGTCGTGGAAGAGGATGGTATCGTCATATTGGTCGCGATAGGGATCGTCGCTGTGGATCTTCTCGTAGCTGTTGGGATGGTGATAGGCGTAGGGCATGTGGCTTCCCATGTAGTGCAGGATGACGAGGGTCTTCTCGCTGCTCTTCATGCGTGTGAGCTCTTCAATGAGGGCATCGTCGTAGACGTCAAGGTCAGCGGTGGTGCCGAGGTGACTGTTTCGCCAGTGCTGCTCGTCGGCTTCGGAGGCGATGATGGTGGTCGGGGTATCCCATGCGCTGAAGCGGACCTGGTTGCTGATCCATACGGTGTGAAATCCGGCGGCTTTGGCGGCTTCGATGAGGGAGGGGGCGTCTGCAAGGGGAATGTCGTTATACTGGTTCTTCGCTGTCAGAGCATAGGAGAGCGCGGGGACGGTCTGCACGTAGCAGCTGTAGGCGTCATCAAAGAAGAGAAAGTGCGGGTCGTTTCTGCGAGAAGAAAGCCATGGGGTGGTCGGACGCGGGTAGCCGTAGACGCTCATGTGCTCGCTGTTCTCTGATTCGCCGATGGCAAGGACGTAGAGTCCGGGAGCCGAGGAAATCGTGAGATCCGTGAGACGGCTTGTGCGTTCTTTGGATTTCTGCTCAAAGTCAGCGTAGGCTTTCCTATAGTCCTGCACGCCGATCCACGGCGTGATGATGGGATTGCTGTAGGAAAGGGTGAGGCTGACGGGAGCCGCAAGGAGGAGAGTCAGGCGTGGAAGGAGAGAGGGGCAGGTGAAGATCTCACCTGTGCTGCTTTTTCTGGAAATCAGGAAGAGTGCGCCGAAGTAGAGCGGAAGGAATAGCAGCAGGGGAAGGGAGAGGTGCCCGGAGAGGTATCCGGCGGCTTCGCTGACATTTGTCTGCAGGAGAGCGAGAAGCGTTTCCGCCTCAGGGAAGCTGCCTGTCAGGAAGTAGCAGACCCATGTCACGAGGGCGGGAAGCGTCATGAGAAAGCCGGCAAGGAAGACATAGCAGGCTCTGCCTGTGACGGAGCGCGCGGGCGGCGAAAGAAGTGCGAGGATGCCCCATGCGGCAGCAGAGAAGGCGAGGGAGTCGTAGAAATCCCAGACAGGGGTGAGGAGGCCGGTCAGAAAGCGGATGGAAATCGCGGAAAAGGCGAAGAAAAGGAGCGGCAGCTGCCAGAGTGCGGGGCGGTAGAAGGTGAAGAGGAGGGACAGCGTCACGCAGGTGAAAAAGATGGAAGCGTCGTTCCATGGCGGGAAGACTTCGCGCGTCACGGCCAGGTGGAGTCCGTAGATAAGGGCAAAGAGAGCAAGCCCGATGGCCGCAAAGCGGAGAAATGAATGTAGAATGGGACGCAAGGGAGACTCCTTTTGGTATAATGGGGTAGGGTTCAGGGGTAGCCCGTGGGGCGTGCTGCCCTTTGATTGGGGATGAAAGCTTTGCTCGAATGAGGAATTAGGAATGAGGAATTAGGAATGGTGGTGCGGCGCATAAAAATCAGAAGCGCCGCGGAGTTGTGATAGCGCTTCGCGCGCATCGTCATTTCGAGCGTAGCCGAGGGTCTTTATTGCAGAACGTTCATCGCCTGATATGAGGCAACACCAGGACATCGTTTTCCCTCGGCGCATACACGCTGATTCCCGCAATGCACTAAAGATCCCTCGGCTGCGCTCGGGATGACGATGCCGGAGAATCCCAGTCACGCCTAATCCCCAATCCCTAATCCCTAGCCACTCATCCCTGTTTTCAAACTTAGCCTCTGGGCGTGCCGCCCTTTGATTACGTGCGAAAGAGGTTCAGTGGGGGAGCAGGTTCGGAGGGTAGGGCGGGGATGGTGCGGCGCATAAAAACATAGAAGCGCCGCGGAGTATAGATGGTGGCGATGCCCGAAGGCGGTATTCAAGTCACCAGTCACTAGTCACTAGTCGCTCGAGGCTCCTAATCCCTAGCTACTAATTTTTAGTCACCAGTCACTCACCCCTGATTTCTAGGACTACCCCCCAAAAAACATTAAACCATCATTTAATACATTCCATTATACCAAAGAGGACGAGCTATGGATGAAAAAATGAAAGAACTGGATGCGCTCTTCGATTTCTTTCGTGAAATCGACAAGGAGAAGCTGATTGAGAGGAAGACGTATGTGACAGGAGCGGTGCGCTGGGAGAATGATGCGGAGCATGCATGGCACATGGCGCTGATGACGGTGCTTCTTTCTGAGTATAGCAATGAGCCCATCGACGTCTTGAAGACGGTGACGATGCTGCTCATTCATGACCTCGTGGAGATCGATGCGGGGGATACGTATGCGTACAGCGGCGTATCGAAAGAAGAGCAGCATGCCAAGGAAGAGAAAGGGGCAGCGCGGATTTTCGGGATGCTGCCGAAGGAGAAGGGGGCGAAGCTCTATGCTCTATGGCAGGAATTTGAGGCCGGTGAGACGGCGGAGGCGCGCTTTGCACACGCGATGGATAATATCCAGCCGATGATGCTGAATGACTACACGGATGGGAAAGCGTGGCGGCAGTTCGGCGTATCGCTTTCCAAGATTTATAAAAGAAATGAGCTGACGCCGAAGGGCTCCCGCGTCCTTTGGAAGTATGCGAAAGAAAAAATCCTCGCGCCGAATGTGGCTAAGGGAAGGATCCGGGACGAATGAGAAACCGCCCGTTAGGGGGATAGGCCGCGGAAGACAGCACACCCTCTTGGAGAGTGTGCTATACTTATAGCTGTTCCATAGACGGGAAAGGGGCATGAAGGGGGTTGCTTCTTAGAGAGAGGGCACGAGAACTTTTTCCCGCGCTGATGTGTGATGGTTGACGGGCGCTGCTTGATCGAGGGATAGGTATGGGTTGTCTTTTTAGTCTTTTTAAAGGCTTGCTTTATACAGCATTGCTTGCGCTGCTTTTGGCGGGGGGATTTGCCGGAAATATGGCGTATGAAGAGCTTTTTCACGCGCCGTGGGACCAGATCCTTGGGATCGAGAATCACCGGCGGGATCTTTCTCAGATACATGCGATGGAGAATCGCTACGGCTGGCAGTCGGTGACGGTGCCCTCAGAGGATGGCACACGGCTCAAAGGCTCGTACATTGAGAGTGGAAATCGAAACCACCGCGCCGTCATCCTGCTGCACGGTCTGTACCAGAACCGTGCCATGTGCGTGCCATATGCGGATATTTACCGTGAGATGGGCTACTCCGTCCTGATGGTCGACCTGCGCGGGCATGGCGAGAGCGGGGGCGAGTACCCGGACTGGGGCGTGCATGATATCGAAGACTTGAATGCGTGGGTCGATTTCCTGAAAGCAAAAGACCCCTCTATGCAGATCGGCATCCATGGGATCTCACTTGGCGCAGCGATGGCGCTCCTCTATAGCGGCAGCAAAGAGGGCGCGGCGATGAAATTCTATGTCGCAGACAGCTCCTATGCGAGCCTGATGGAGCTGGGCCGTGAAAAGATCATGCACTACACAGGCGATGACCGTCTCGTGCTCGGTATGGATGTCTTGAATCCATTCTTTCAGGCGGCGCTCTTCGTGCATGACAGGAAACTTCTCCGCGACCTCGATCCCCTGACGCAGTCCGCAAAGGCTCGCTCGCCGCTTCTCATCCTCCACGGGAAATCCGATACGCTCATCCCCTACGGCGCCGCAGAAGACCTCTTCTCCGAAGCCGGCAGCCCCAGAAAGGAGCTCTATCTTTTCCAAGGCGCCGGTCACACGATGGAAATGGCCACCAACGGCCCTGCGTATCGTGAGCATGTCCAGAAATTTGTGAAAAGTTTACAGTAGCTTGATGGAGTTGTGGTAGAATAGAAGAAAAGGGAAACGCTGATTAAATCTGACTTTGCAATTGAATCAGCGTTTCCATGGTTCAGGGATTTGCGGCTGAGGATAGGCTTGACTGGTGGCTGAAATGGGATACATGGCGCCACCTCTGCTAAACCCGATGAACCCGATGACCCATTTTTCCGGGAGGCGATACACATGCAGAATGCAAATACTTTGGAAGCCATGGAAGTGGCACGGCAGCTGATTCTGGTGCTGAAGGGCACCGTTGAAAGCCTGCAGATGAATCTGTCACAGGAACGTGATGATAATGAAGGACTGAAGCTCACCATCGAGTCTTTGGAAGACGAAAATGCGCGCCTTCAGGAAGAACTATTCAAAGTCCAGGCGGGTGCCGTCGAAGAGAAGGATACAGCAAAGGAGAGCCAAGCCGAAGCCATCGGTGAGAAGCTCGCCTTCTACTACAAGGATATGAAACGGATCGATCCGAAGAAGCTCACCGCAGAAGACGGCGAGACACTGTACAACATCCTCGACTACACCTTCAAAGCATTGAAGAAGGCCGGCGTGAAAATGGAGAAATAAAGGAAAGTGATGCTACTTGCGGGCGGCATCACTTTTTTGGTGACTAAGTGGCTAGTGGCTGGTGACTAGTGACTGGTGACTGGTGACTTGTGACTGGTAGCTAGGGATTAGTGGCTAGGGATTAGGATTGCGATATGAGAAAACCGCTAGTTTCAAACCTCCGCGGCGCTTCCATATTTTTATGCGCCGCACCACCCCCGTTGAACCTTCTGAACCTGTTGAACCCGCTCCCCCTCTTTTGCAAACAATCAAGGAACGAGCCGCCCACGGGCTAACCCTGAACCCTGAAGTTTGAAAGCAGGGATGAGTAGCTAGGGATTAGGGATTGGGGATTAGGAGTGACTAGTGACTGGTGACTAGTGACTTGAATACCGCCTTCGGGCATCGCCCTATTTATACTCTGCGGCGAAGCCGCCACCTTCATTCCTCATTCCTAATTCCTAATTTATGCGAAGCTTTCATCCCCAATCAAAGGGCGGCACGCCCCCGAGGCTAACCCTGAACCCTGAACCCTGAACCCTGAACCCTGAACCCTAAATAACCTTGTCAAGCAAAACCCCTTGACAAGAGCATTTTTCTCATGTATAATAGCATCCGTTGTGGTGATGAACTATGTCTATTGAAAACATCGTAGAGAAGGGAGAGCTTCTGGACTGTTACGGAGAGCTCCTGACGAAGAGGCAGAAGGATTGCCTCGACTTATACTATAATGAAAATCTCACGCTCGCTGAGATTGCTGACTATTTCCATATTTCCCGTCAGGCGGTCCATGATGCGATGCGTCATGGAGAAGAGCAGCTGCTTTCCTATGAGGCGGCGCTCCACACCTGTTCCCTTCGCAAAAAGAGAGAGCAGGCCGCCCTTCGGCTTCTGCATTTCATTCCCCAGGCAGAGCGGGGAGAGGCAGAGAGTCTTTTGAAAGTGATGACAGAATGAAGGTGACCAGATGCCATTTGAAAATTTAGGAGACAAGCTGCAGTCTGCATTCAAAGATCTCCGAGGGAAAGGCAAACTTTCCGAAAGTGACATTGATGGGGCGCTTCGTGAGGTCCGCCGCGCACTGTTGGAAGCCGATGTCAATTTCAAGGTGGCGAAAGATTTCATCGCTCACGTCCGTGAAAAGGCGATGGGGGAAGAAGTCTTCGGCAGCCTGAAGCCTGACCAGACAGTCATCAAGATCGTCAAAGACGAGCTGACGGAGCTTCTGGGCGGGACACAGAGCAAGATCTCGCTGTCTTCTTCCGGCATGACGATCATCATGCTGGTCGGTCTGCAGGGCGCCGGCAAGACGACGACTGCCGGCAAGCTGGCTCTGATGTTCAAGAAAAAAGGCCACCGCCCGATGATGGCAGCCTGCGACGTCTATCGTCCGGCAGCGATCAAGCAGCTCGAAGTCTTGGGCGAGCAGACTGACGTCCCGGTCTACCGCATGCCGCCGAATGTGGATCCGGTCCACATCGCGCAGTACGCGATCGATACGGCCAAGGCATACAATCGTGATGTCGTCATCCTCGATACTGCAGGCCGGCTCACCATTGATGAAAAGCTGATGGCCGAGCTTCGCAACATCAAAGCGGAGGTTCATCCGCATGAGATTCTCCTCGTCCTTGACTCCATGACGGGTCAGGACGCAGTCAATACCGCCAAAGCCTTTGATGAAAATCTGGGCATCGACGGCACCATCCTGACGAAGATGGATGGCGACGCCAGAGGCGGTGCAGCGCTCTCTATCAAGACCGTCACCGGCAAGCCGATCAAGATGATCGGTGTGTCCGAAAAACTCGACGGCGGCCTTGAGGATTTCTATCCGGACCGCATGGCCGGACGTATCCTCGACCTGGGCGACCTCGCTACGCTGATTGAGACAGCCCAGAGAAATATGGATGAAGAATCCATGAAAGACGCAGCGGCGAAGGTGCGTAAAGGGGAATTTACCCTTGACGATTTCCTGAACCAGCTGAAACAGGTGAGAAAGCTGGGGTCCTTCCAGAACATCCTCGGGATGCTTCCAGGGATGGGCAAATTCAAAGACCAGCTGAAGGACATCGACCTTGATGGCAAAGAAGTGAAGCACATCGAAGCCATCATCCTCTCCATGACTCCGCAAGAGCGTGCGAATGTGAAGATCCTGAACGGCAGCCGCCGCAAGCGTATCGCGCAGGGCGCCGGTGTCAAGATTCAGGATGTCAACCGCATGATGAAGCAGTTCGCTGATATGCAGAAGACCATGAAGAAAATGAAGGGTATGAACCCGAAAAAGTTAAATCCATCCAAACTGGGCGGCCTTGGCGGTCTCTCAGGGATGTTCCGTAAATAATCGAGATCATTTCAAGGAGGTGAAATATCAATGTTAAAAATTCGTCTGACCCGTATGGGCGCTAAGAAGAATCCATTCTACCGCATTATCGTTATCGACTCCAAAGCAGCTAGAAACGGCGCACCGACCGATACCATCGGCTGGTACGACCCGGCTAAACTGGACGCTCCGGTAAAGATCGATGAAGAAAAGGTTCTGTCCTGGCTTGGAAAAGGCGCACAGCCGACCGACACTGTTCGTTCCATTCTGAGAAAGAACGGCATCCTCGCTAAGTTTGCAGAAGCAAAGAAATAAGGAGGACGCAAGATGAAGGAATTGGTGGAAACACTGGTTAAGGCTCTCGTCAAAAATCCTGATGCCGTCACTGTCACCATTCTTCAGAAAGGCAGCCTGGAAATCTACCAGGTCCACGTCGCTCCTGAAGACATGGGCAAAGTGATCGGTAGAAAAGGCCGGATTGCGAATGCCATCCGCACCGTAGTCAAAGCAGGGGCTCTGCGTGAAAATCGCAAAGTCGCTGTCGATATTATCTAAGGGGTGCCCTATGGATGAAATGCAGATCCTTGTCCCTGTCGCTGTGAAGTCCAAGCTGACAGAGGCACTGAAGACCACTTTGCTGAATGAAATCAATACGAACCTGTCCCGTGTCGAACATGACATGGCTCAGCTTGAATTTCAGGCAAACGGCCGCATCGCTGAACAGGCTAAAGTCAATATCCAGGCAGCTTCCCAGCTCCGTGCTTCCTTTGAAGCCCAGAAGGCGCAGATGCAGCAGGTGAAGGAAAAGCTGACCAACGATAAAGAACACCTGGAAAAGCTGGCTATCGGTGCGGAACTCAACCGCGCACCGATCAACCGTCTCGTGACCATTCATGTCGGTGACGATATGAATAGCATCGTAGGCGGGGAAATCCTGGTTGAAGACGGCAAGATTATTGCTTTCCGTGAATGATATGAAATCCGATGTCAATGTACTCATCGGCCGAATCGTAGCCCCGCATGGTGTGCGGGGTGATTTGCGTATGTTCCCCGATATCGATCGGCCGGAAGTGATCCGTTCGCTGGAGTATCTCTGGATCGGGGGAAAAAGATATCGGCTCATGTCCTGCCGCCCGCACAAGAATATCTATATTCTCCATGTGGAAGGCGTAGAAGACAGAAACCAGACCGAGCTCATGCGTGGTATGGAAGTCGAAGTGCCTGCCTCGGCGCTGCCAAAGCGGACAGACGGCACCTACTACTACCACGAGCTTTTAGGACTTAAAGTCGTGACTGAAGAGGGTGAGCTTGTCGGTATCCTGAAGGAGATCATCGAGACCAAGGCAAATAACGTGTACAGCGTCATTTCCGAAGAGGGAAAGGAAATCCTGATCCCTGCGATCCCGCCCTGTATCCTTCATGTGGACCCCGCAGGCGGCACCATGACAGTCAAGCTTTTGGAATGGGAGTAAGTCCATGAAAATCGATATCTTATCACTGTTTCCAGAATTCATAGAAGCCTTCTTCCATCAGAGCATGATCAAACGTGCTCTGGAAGGCGGCCTCATGGAGATGGCAGTGACGAATCCCAGAGATTTCACCAAGAGCCGGCATGGACAAGTCGATGACACGATCTGTGGAGGTGGGGCTGGGATGCTGATGATGTGCCAGCCTCTTTTTGATGCCGCCCATCATGTGCTGCCGGAAAAAGGGCCGCGTGACCGTGTGATCTTCCTGTCGCCGGCCGGCATGCCCTTCACGCAGGACAAAGCAAAACAGCTGTATCGCGACTATGACCATCTGGTGCTCATCTGCGGGCACTACGAAGGCGTTGATCACCGCGTCGAAGAGCATCTTGCGGATGAGCTTATCTCCATCGGCGACTATGTCCTGACGGGCGGCGAGCTCGGCGCGATGGTCATCGCAGATGCCGTGGCCCGCATGGTGCCCGGCGTCTTAGGCGATGCGGGAAGCGCACAGAGCGACTCTTTCTATGAGCCGATCCTCGAGTATCCGCAGTACACCAAGCCGGCTGATTACAACGGCTGGAAAGTGCCGGATGTGCTGCTCTCCGGCCATCATGCAAACATTGCGAAATGGCGCAGGAAAGAAGCACTGAGGCGCACCTTGAAGTGCCGCCCGGATCTCTTAGAGAAGCTCACACTGACCAAGACCGATCAGAAGCTCATGCGAGAAATAGAAGAGGAGGAGAAGTAATGGCACCTGTGTATATCGGGCTCATCCACTATCCCATTTATAATAAGCACATGGAAGTCGTCACTACAGCTCTGACCAACTATGACCTCCATGACATAGCCAGAACGGCAAAAACCTATGATGTGAAGCGCTACTTCATCGTGCATCCTGTCGAAGCACAGCGTGAAATGGCGAGCCGCATCATGAACCACTGGAAAACCGGCGGCGGCGTGCATTACAATATCAACCGGAAGGAAGCCTTCGAGGAAACGGAACTGGTCCCGACCCTGGAGGATGCCATCGCCTGGATCGAAAAAGAGACAGGCAAAAAACCGGCCATCGTGACCACGGACGCCCGGGTCTATCCAAATACTGTTTCCTACACAGAAATGCGCAGGAAGATCCACGAAGAAGATACGCCGATCTTCATCCTCTTTGGTACAGGCTTCGGCATGACCAAGGAAATGATGAAACAGTTCGACTACATCGTGGAACCCATCTACGGGGCGGGGACGTACAATCATCTGTGCGTGCGTAGCGCCGTAGCCATCATCCTCGACCGCCTTCTGGGCGAACCCTGGTGGAATCAAAAGGAGGAATAACGTACTATGTCCGGACATTCTAAGTGGGAAAATATTAAGCGCAAGAAAGGCAAGACTGATGCCATTCGCGCAAGGATCACCACTAAAATCTCCAAGGAAATTACCATCGCAGCCCGCATGGGCGGCGGTGATCCAGTCGGCAACATGCGTCTGAAGCTGGCCCTCACCAAGGCTAAACAGAACAATGTACCGAAGGAAAATATCCAGCGTGCCATCGCTAAAGGCGTCGGTGCTGCCAGCGGTGCAGGCTTCGATGAAGTCACCTACGAAGGCTACGGCCCGGGAGGTGCAGCTGTCATCGTCGAATGCAATACCGATAACAGAAACCGTGCAGCCGCAGATATCCGTCATGCATTCACCCATCACGGCGGCTCTGTAGGCACACCGGGATGCGTAGGCTGGATGTTCAAGAAAAAAGGCTCTATCATTGTAGCCAAAGACGCAGCCGATGAAGACACCGTCATGATGATCGCTCTCGATGCGGGCGCTGACGATGTCACTACCGGCGAAGACAGCTATGAAATCACGACCTCTCCGGAAAACTTCCTGACGGTCTCCGAAGCCCTCGAAAAAGAAGGCATCGAAGCGGAAGCTTCCGAACTGGCTATGGTTCCAGACAACTATGTCAAGCTCGAAGGCGATGCTGCTCAGACCATGCAGCACCTCACCGATGAACTGGAAGAACTCGATGATGTACAGGAAGTGTACACCAACGCAGAACTGCCGGAAGATGCGGAATAATAAAAAAACCACCCGAGAGGGTGGCTTTTTTATTTGAGGGAAATTTGCGCGGAATCCATGGAACCTGTTATCTCTTATAGTTTGAAGGCAGGGACTAGTGGCCAGGGGTTAGGAGTGACTAGTGACTGGTGACTGGTATTGCGGTTTCTCAATAACTGGCATTTAAGTCTACTTCCGAATCAAGTGAGGAGTGAGGAATGAAGGTACGGTGCATAAAAATCAGTAGCGCCGCGGAATTTTGATAGCGCTTCGCGTCGTCGTCATCTCGAGCGTAGCCGAGAGATCTCTATGGCAGTACGGGAATCAGCATGTATGCGCCATTTCATCAACGACGTTTTTGTTCTGCATCTTTCTTTTATCTCGCACTGACTTCTTACCGTTGTGCAAGAAAGATCGAGGGCTTCGGTCGGAATGACGATACGAGAGTCCCGTTCATCTAAAATTTACGGCGCTTTCCTATTTTTATGCGCCGCACCACCACTCCTCACTCCTCACTAGATAGCATGAGGCTTTCAAGCGCCATCAAGGGACAGCACGTCCCACGGATATCCCCCCACCCGGCTTGTGGGGGGCTTTTTTTATTGGTAGACTTATTATGAATGAGAGACCGGAGAGACACTGATCCTGCAATGGGGTCAGCGTTTCCTTTATCGTAAGGAGAGCCAATGATGCTGGAAAAAGAGATCATGGACTATTGGACAAAACGGGCGCCGAGCTATTCGGAGATCAATCAGAAAGAGCTCTGCGGACGGCAGAAGGATCTTTGGACGTCCTATATCATGCGGCGTGTACAGGATGCCATGCCGGAGAGAGAAGGGATCAAAGCGCTTGATATCGGGGCGGGGCCCGGTTTCTTCTCTATCATTCTGGAGATGGCGGGCTGCGAGGTGACGGCACTGGATCGGAATCCTGCCATGATGGCAGAGGCGAAGAAGAATGCAGGACCGCTCGCAGAGGGGATCCATTATGTCGAGGGTGATGCGGAAGATGTGCCGCTTCCCGCAGACAGCTACGATCTCATCGTGACGAGAAATCTCACATGGACGCTGCCGCATCCGAAAAAGGCGTATGCGAGCTGGCAGCGCGTCCTGAAAAAGGGCGGGATCCTCCTCAATTTCGATGCGAACTGGTACAACTACCTGTATAGCGAAGAAGACCGTGCCCTTTATGACAGGGACCGTGAGCAGGTCGCAGAAGCGGGGGCCTTTGACCGCTATATTTCGACCGATGTTTTGGCCTGCGAACGCATCGCGCGACAGATGCCCCTTTCGCCCAAGAAACGTCCTGCCTGGGACCGGCAGGTACTTGAAGAGATGGGGATGCAGGTCACACTGTATGAGAATATTTCCGAAGAGATCCTTCTTCCGGAGGAGCAGCTGAATTTTGCGGCGACGCCGTATTTTTGCATTGAAGCAAAAAAGTGATGGGTGCCTATGGTGTGGATAGTCAAGAAAGGGATATCCTGCCTTCTCATTCTTCTCGGCGTGACATTTGTCACGTTTGCCCTGATGTATCTGGCAGGCGGAGATGCCATTTCCTATTTCTATGAAAATCAGGGAACGGCAGTTTCTCAAGAGATCATGGATGCCATGCGAAAAAAATACGGGCTGGATCAGCCGTTTTTGCTGCAGTATGGGCATTGGCTGCTGCATGCGCTCATGGGAGATATGGGGGAAAGCTATGTGTCTGGGCGCGCGGTGCTTCCGCTCATCGCATCCAAGATCCCGCATACCCTGTACCTTGCGGCGGTATCGATCGTCCTGACGCTGGTAGTGTCGATTCCGCTGGGGGTCCTTTCTGCTGTCAGGAAAGATGGCTGGTGTGACTCTCTGGCGGGCGGGTTGTCCTTCCTGGGAAATGCGATGCCGAATTTTTTCGTCGCGATCCTTCTGATATATCTGCTGGCTGTGAAGATGAAGTGGTTCCCCGCTGTATCTGTGGGGCGTTCGCCTTCGGTGGCCTTGCCGGCAGTGACGCTCGCGATCGCTATGAGTGCCAAGTATACGCGCCAGATCCGAGGGGTCGTACTGGCAGAGCTTCGAAAGGGCTACGTGATGGGGGCGAGAGCACGAGGGGTGAGTGAGGGGACGATCCTCTGTAAGAGTGTCATCCCGATGGCCAGTCCGGCGATCGTCACACTGCTTGCGATCTCTATCGGCAGTCTCCTTTCCGGTACGGCCGTGGTGGAGACGATCTTCCTCTGGGATGGTGTGGGGAAGCTGGCAGTGGATGCCATTATGCAGAGGGATTATCCGCTCATTCAGGCCTATGTGGTATGGATGGCCGGTATCTATATTTTGGTGAATGGCGCGGGTGATGGAGTATCGCGTCTGCTGGGGAAACGATGATTCCATCCGTGCTTCCCGGAGGAGAAATGATGAAAAAGATGAAATCGTCCCGCTCGCGCCTTTATTTGTCGGGAGTCCTCCTTTTGACGCTGATGCTGGGTGTGATGCTCGCTGAGTATCTCATCCCTTGGGATGCCTATGCCCAGGACTTATCGATGGCGCAGCAGCCGCCTTCTGCGGGGCACCTTCTGGGAACGGATCGATATGGGCGCGATATGCTTGCCCGTGTCCTTGTCGGAGGGCGCACCAGCATTTGGGGGGCGCTGGTGGTCGTCCTGCTTATCACTGCCATCGGGACAGGGATAGGGACAGGAAGCGGATGGTATGGCGGACGGATCGAGCAGGCATGGATGGGACTATCGGATGTATTTCTCGCTTTTCCAGGACTGGTCCTTGCACTGGCCGTGGCAGGCGTTTCTGGCGGGGGCATGCTGCAGGCGGTCCTGGCGCTCGCGGCGATCGGTTGGCCTAAGTATGCCAGGCTGTCACGGCGCCTTACGGTTTCTTTGAAAGGGGAGCCTTATATCGACATTGCAAGGATGCGAGGGATCTCTTCCTGGAAGATCATGTACGATCATATACTTCCGAATATGGCCGGCCCGATTTTGACGACGGCGGTACTGGATATCGGGACGATGATGATGGAGCTTGCGGCACTTTCCTTTTTGGGACTCGGCGTGAAGCCGCCGACACCGGAATGGGGCGCTATGATGAGTGAAGGACGTCGTTTTCTCCAGCTCTCACCATGGATGGTCATGGCGCCGGGGGCGGCCATGTGTCTGACGGTCGGACTTTTTCATCTTTTGGGAGAAGCGCTGAGAGATGCATTTGATCCCAGAGAAAGGTGATAGAAGGGGGATAGCCTCATTTCCCCGCATGTAGGGATGCCTAGGGAGCACGGATCACCATGTATATGTATATAAGGAGAAGCTCATGAATAGGATTTCTAAAGCAGTATTGACTGCACTTGTTTTCACATCGCTTGCACTTGGCGGTTGCGGCGGCGGAGAGAAGGCATCCGGCGAAAAGACCTTGGTCTATGCTACGACCGGGTATGGCCGTGAGATGGGAGATGCAGGACTCGATCCACACGAGAATTATTCCGGATGGAGTACCGTGCGCTATGGCGTAGGGGAGACACTATTCCGCTTGTCCGATGCGATGACTCCGGAGCCATGGCTGGCGAAGCGTTTCGAATACGTCGATGACAGCACGGTGGATATAGAGCTCCGTGATGGGATTTCTTTTTCCAGCGGGCGAAAAATGGATGGAGAGGCCGTGAAGGAATGTCTGGAGGCACTGGTGGCGAAGAATCCAAGAGCGGCCTTTGATCTTAAAATCGATCGGATCGATGCCAAAGAAAACACGGTCCGCATTCACACGAAGGAATCCTCACCGAGTCTCATTTTCTATCTTTGTGATCCCTATGCGGCCATTGTGGATATGAAAGCGGACAGGAAGGAAGGCCGGGTATCAGGGACAGGCCCATATGTGGCGGACTCTGTGACGGATACAGAAATCCATCTGCACAAGAATACATCCTATTGGAATGGCAGTCCGAAAGTGGATCATCTGATCGTGAAGGCTGTCACCGATGGGGATGCGATGACGGCTGCGCTGCAGGCCGGAAATATCGATGCCACGTATGGACTGCCTTATGCCAGCTATCCGCTTTTTGAGGATCCTTCGAAATTTCAGGTCTCCAAGGTGGCCACCAGCCGCAATTTCTTCGGTCAGGTCAATATGCATTCGCCCGTCATGCAGGATATACGCGTGAGAAAGGCGATCGACATGGCGATCGATCGCGATGGATTCGTGAATCATCTGCTGGCAGGACATGGAGAGGTAGCGGTCGGCCCCTTCCCGAAGGCTCTTCCGTTTGGTGCATCACATGTGCATGGCGTATCGCATCAGACGGAGGAAGCCAGAAAACTTCTGGAAGAGGCAGGCTGGAAGGATACCGATGGAAACGGCTATGTGGATAAGGACGGGAAAGATCTGACCATCCGTTGGCTGACGTATCCGGGCCGCATGGAGCTTCCTGCACTTGCCGAGCTCGTGCAGGATGATCTGAAGCAGATCGGGATCAAGGTGGATATCGAGTGCTCGGCAGATCATTTGAAAGTGCTGGAAGCAGGGAATTATGATGTGTATGCCAGCGCACTTGTCACGGCACCCACGGGGGATCCGGAGTATTTCTTCCATACCTGCGCGCTGGATCAGTCGACCAAGAACCGTGGCTTCTATCACAATGATCGGCTGGAAGCCCTTGCCAAAGAGATGCACCAGACATTTGATATAGAGAAAAGAAATCAGCTCGCTATAGAGATGCAGCAGATCATTTTGGATGACCATGCATTTTACTTCATTTCTTATCTGCAGATGGGGATTTTGTCCCGCAAGGGCGTGACTGGTCTTGCCGCCCATCCTTCAGACTATTATGAAATCACTGCGGAGCTGGATGTACAATGAGTGAGACGGAGGTACTTAGCTTCTCCCATGTCTCTATCGCGTACGGAGAACAGGTGGCTGCCCGAGATATTTCGTTTACGCTTTCCAGAGGTGAGTGTCTGACCATTGTCGGCGAATCTGGCAGTGGAAAGACGACGCTCTGTAAAGCTATACTGGGCCTGCTTTCCCCCGATGGGCGCATCACTGCCGGTGACATAGACTTCAAAGGGCAGTCCCTTTTGAAAATGAGCACGAAAGAAAGACGGAGCCTGCTGGGGAAGGAGATCACCACCATTTTTCAAGACACGAAGGACGCCTTTTGCCCCATTCGCACGGTGGGAAGTCAGATCCATGAGGCGATGGAAGCGCATGGCAGGACTTCGGCATCTTCACTTCGTGAAAAAGCCTTTTCTCTTATGCGGAAGCTGGGACTGGAGGAAGCCATCCGGATCTGGGACAGCTATCCCTCTGAGCTTTCCGGCGGTATGATGCAGCGCGTGGGCATCGTGAGTGCGCTGCTGCCGGAGCCCGAGCTGATCTTGGCGGATGAGCCCACCAGTGCGCTCGATGTACTCGCCAGGCAGGAAGTGGTGAGAGAGCTTTTGCTGGTGAAAAAGGAGATCAAGGGCTCGCTTCTCTGCATCACGCATCAGATCGAGGTTGCAAGGCAGCTTGCGGATCAGGGGATGATCATCCGTCAGGGGCATATCGTAGAACAGGGGAGAGCGGAAGACCTATGGCAGCATCCGAAAGAAGACTACACGAAGCGGCTGCTCTTCGCGGGGCGTTCTTGCCGTCGTACCTTTTGATCTTTTGGGGAAATGATATCTCTCTGCAGGCACGGGCATTTTGTCAGCATTTTCTTACCATGCATTTGACTGGAGACGCCATGGATATTCTACTGGAAGGGCGGGGCCTCACCCGAAGATTTCAAAAGAAAGGCCAGACCATCGAAGCCGTGCATGAGGTCAGCTTCACGTTGCAGAAAGGGACAGCGCTTGGGATCGTGGGAGCCTCGGGCTCTGGGAAAAGTACTCTGGCGAGGATGGCGGCGGGGCTGCTCTTGCCTTCCGAAGGAAAGCTCCTGTTCCATGGAAGCCCTTTGGAGGGAAAAAAGGGACTCAGTCATCTCTGGAAGCGGTTGCAGATGATTTTTCAGATGCCTCGTGAATCCTTCGATCCACGCTGGACACTGGAGGAAAGCATTAGGGAAGGATTGTCAGAGCAAGGAATCCAAGGGGCAGCTGCGGAGCTACATGTCAGGAAGGCCGCGGAAGCATGCCAGCTTCCTTTGAAGATCCTCTCGAAAAGACCGCACGAGGTCAGTGGCGGCGAATGTCAGCGGGCTGCCATCGCAAGAGCGCTCGTGCTGAAGCCGGAAATCTTTGTCTGTGATGAGATGACCAGCGCCTTGGATCCTTTGGTGCAGCAGGATATACTAGAGCTTTTGATCGCATTAAAAAAAGAGAAACAGCTTTCGTTCCTCTTCGTCAGTCATGATATTTCGCTCACGGAGCGGTTTTGTGACGCACTCCTCATTATGCATCAGGGAATATGCGTCGAGCAGGGAGCCATGGAGGAGATCCTGCGTCATCCGAAGGAACTCTATACCCGCCGTCTGCTCGAAGCCGCTGGCGTAGGATAAAAGCAAAAAGGGGCTGTGAAGAAATGAATTCACATTTCTTCACAGCCCCTTTTTACTTTACTTTCATTTGGTTCAGGGTTCAAGGTTCAGGGCTCTCGTGGCGGCTTCGCCGCCTTATTTTAGAAGATGGTATTCTCGTATCGCAGCCTTCCCCTCTAGGGAATGCAATTAAGTTAAGCGGCAGAACATCCTTGGCTCCCCATCGGGGGAGCTGCCCGGAGGGCTGAGGGGGCAGCACTACGGTATATCCAACATTGTTCGATGGCCGCTGGCATGCCCCTATTGCCTTCGGCACTTCCCCCGAAGGGGGGAAGCAAGTCATTACGGTGCTAACAATTTTGCGCTCCATATATTACTTCATGAACATATCGATCGCCTGATTCATGCGCGTGATGGCCTCCTGGTCATTCTCCTGCACCGCTTCCACGATGCAGTGCTCCATATGCTCCTTCAGGAGAAGCTTGCCGGTATTATTGATCTCCGCACGCACTGCGGCGAGCTGGATCAGGACATCGGCGCAGTCCCTTTGGTTCTCGAGCATCTTCTTGATCGATTCCATATGGCCGATGGATCTGGATATCCGATTCATGATCGCTTTGATCTTTTGCGGGTCATGCGTATGGCTGTGATTGTGATGATGTCCGTCATGGGTGTGCCCGATCACATGGGTGTGGACATGTCCATCGCCATGATCGTGGACAAAAACTTTATTCTTTGTATCTTCCATAAGAGGTTTTGATTCCTTTCACTTTTTGTAGGAAGCACGGATCCCATCTGATGAGCGATCGAATCGGCGTTTCTTAGGGAAACACTGATTAAATCGTTGTCTGATTTCATTCTGGGATTTTTATACAGAGCAAGGAATCATCTGACGCGAATAGCGAGCTATTTAAGGAAGATGATGACGAAGCTATGTATAAAAATCCATATGAAATCCGGCTCTGCTATTTAATCAGCGTTTCCCTTATATTATACCCGATAAAAAAGGCGGTGGCTAGGGAACCGGGCATCGGCGTGTTCATAAGGAGCAGCAGTCCACATACAGAGGGCGATAGGCCTCCTATATGTATGCTTTTAACTCATTTCCAATGTCTTCTTCATATAGAATAAGCATACATGTTCCGGTTTGCATAAAAAAGTGTATACTATAAGAAGAAGGACGGATCAGAATTTCTTCGATCAAGAGATCCTGATCGTCCATCCTTCCGTATGATTCTATGCCAAAAGGAGGAGTCACTATGTTCCGTTTCACATTACCAAGAGATATTTATTGTGGTCATGGAGCCATTGATGAGCTGTCTTTGCTGAAGGGTCACAAGAAAGCTTTCATTTGCACCGGTGGTCATTCCATGCGGGCAGGCGGTTTCCTTCAGAAGACTGAAAAAGTGCTGAAGGACGCAGGACTTGCCACCTATACGCTCGAAGGCATCACACCGGATCCATCCATCGAGGAAGTGCAGAAGGGCGCGAAGCTGATGGAAGAATTCCAGCCGGACGTGATCGTGGCGATTGGCGGCGGTTCACCGATCGATGCAGCCAAGGCCATGTGGGTCTTCTATGAATATCCGAATCTGACATTCGATGAGATCAAAAAGCCATTCTCTTTGCCGCCGCTTCGTCAGAAGGCGATCTTCATCGCGATCCCATCCACATCGGGGACTGCGACA
This sequence comes from uncultured Dialister sp., assembly GCA_934178345.1. GTDB lineage: Bacteria > Bacillota > Negativicutes > Veillonellales > Dialisteraceae > Dialister. The sequence goes on from CAKPQG010000007.1 coordinate 39,599, forward strand.
GAAGTCACAGCCTTCTCGGTCATCACGGACTACTCGACAGGCATCAAGTATCCGCTCGCCGATTTCAATCTGACGCCGGATCTAGCCATCCTTGACCTCGACATCCCGGCCACCATGCCGAAGAAACTCACCGCGCATACAGGCATGGACGCGCTGACACATGCGACCGAGTCCTACGTGTCGAAGTTTGCGAATGGCTTCACGGAACCGCTCTCCAAGCAGGCTGTCTCCGATATTTTTGACAACATCGTAGAGTCGTATCATGGAGACAAGGAAGCCAGAGGCAAAATGCATATCGCGCAGTGCCTTGCCGGTATGGCCTTCTCGAATGGTCTTCTGGGGATCACACATTCTCTCGCGCACAAGATCGGTGCCGTCTTCCATATCCCGCATGGGTGTGCGAATGCCATCCTGATGCCGTATGTCATTCAGTTCAATAAGAGGGCCTGCCTTTCGCGCTACGCCGACCTCGCCCGCGTGGCCGGCCTTCCGGGACGCACCGATGCACAGCTTGTCATTTCCTATGAGGAAGCCATCCAGAAACTGAATCAGAAGATGGATATCCCGCTGACGCTCAAAGACTATGGGGTGCCCGAGGAGTTGTACCTTGCCAAGAAGGATGCCATCGCTGAGAATGCCGTCCTCGATGCCTGCACCCCGGAGAACCCGCGTGAGGCAGATGCGGAAGCTATGGCAAAGATCCTCGAATGTGCTTACTATGGGAAGACTGTAAATTTCTGAGAGATCGGCTTTAGCGAAAATGTGACTGCCAATAAAAAAGCACTGTGAGATCCACAGTGCTTTTTTGGTGCGAGCGAAGGGACTCGAACCCCCATGCACAAGGCGCAGGATCCTAAATCCTGTGCGTCTACCAATTCCGCCACGCTCGCATGGCTTGCGATACCTATTATATAAGGTCAGGACCTTTTGGTCAATGGGGGCGAGGAGATGACTTTTGACGAGGGGAAAAACATATCATTCGATATTGAACTATTTGAATATTGTGATATAATACTATATAGAGAGATGTAAATATAGAAGGAAGAGAAATACGAATCCAATCACTTTCGATTTCAATCTTGTAAAATCGAAAGCTGCGATCGAATCGGCATTTCCTTCCTACAGGGAAGGCGCCATGCGTCTGAACTGTGAGTTTTCCCAAAGGAGGAAACGACTATGAAAAAGTATGTATGCACGGTATGCGGATGGATTTACGATGAAGCCAAAGGCGATCCGGACAATGGCATCGCCCCGGGAACCAAGTTTGAAGATCTGCCGGCAGACTATGTATGCCCGGTCTGCGGCGCCGGCAAGGATGAATTTGAAGTTTACGAAGGATGATTGTTAATTATTGTTTCCGAAAGTAATAAACAATACTTGACAATGGGAACGATTTGAGGTAATATAGAATCGTAAACAAAAGGAAATCACCATTGGCCGTGATGATTCCACTCATTGTTACAAATCTTTCTCAACAACTCCAAACACCTCTAAAAAGCCTCCCTTCGGGGAGGCTTTAGGCGTTTCATAGGGAAAACGAATGTAAAAAGGCGGTGTGACAAAACATACAGTTTTTGTCACACCGCCTTTGCTGGCGAAAGAGACGTTTCAGAGTTGTGCTGTGCAGTGCGGGCAGCGGGTCGCATCATCTGCGATCGCTTCTTTGCAGTAGGGGCACTTTCTGATTTCCTTTGGCGGAGCTTTCGGGAAGAAATGATTGATCTGCTTGATGGCGATAAAGATGACGAAAGCAATGATCAGGAAATCAATGACTGCATTCAGAAATTCTCCATAGGCGATGACCGGGACGCCGAGCTCTTTCGCTTCTGCGAGCGTGGAGACCGGAGTGCCGCCTAAGGTGATGAAAAGACTGGAGAAGTCGATACCGCCCAAAAGGTAGCCCAGCGGGGGCATGATGACATTGCTGACCAGGGAAGAAACGATTTTTCCGAATGCAGCGCCGATGACGACACCGACTGCCATGTCTACCACATTGCCGCGAAGGGCAAAGTCTTTGAATTCTTTGAGCATACCCATGAGGGAACGTCTCCTTTCTAAAAAATAAAGAAATTATTTTCCATATCTTACCATAAGTGAAGGAACGTTGGGAAGAGTATAAAAATAGCGAATCGCCCAAAAGGAGAGACTCTGACAGGGGGGACACAGAGGAAAGAGATACTTGCTTTCCAGGGAAACACAGATTCTGCGATTGAATCAGCGTTTCCCTGGGATTTTTTTTAGAGAAATTTGACATATTCCTTTATCCATGCTATAGTATGTCCAATAAGCGATGAAGAAAAAGAGTACGCAGGGATTTCTTCTCATAGCGAGTCCGGACAGTGCAAGCGGGCAGAGAAACTTTGCTGAAGTGCGTTTCAGAGCCAGGAGACCGAAATGAAGTAGGCTCTTCCGGGGATTCCCGTTACAGGATCAGAGTCTGCTTGGACTTAGAGAGGCCGATGCGGTGACGCAGCGGTGAAATTGGGTGAGAATCACGAGTCTTTCGTCCCATGGGGGAGGAAGGGCTTTTTTGTTGCCTGAAATGGGCTGAGAGTGCATGGCTTTTTATACTGCGCGCGTATGAAAAGTTTGAAAGCAGGGATGAGTGGCTAGGGATTAGTAGCTAGGGATTAGGGGCGCAAAGTGCCTGGTGACTGGCGATTAGTGATTTGAATACTACTTTGGGGTATCATCCCCGTTGAACCTGTAGAACCTACAGAACCCATTGAACCTCTTTCCAACAGCACGCCTCATGGGCTACTCGGTTATGACTAAAGGAGGAAAAAGATATGAATAAAAATGAGGATGTCAAAAACTTAGCACAGAGCGTGCTGAAAGAGCACCAGACCAAGAAGCAGGGACGGCAGTTTGTTCTCTGGATTCTGGCATTGGTCGTGGGGGCTGCCCTTGGTTGGCTTGGGATCAAGCCTTTGAATGAGCTCTTTAATTTTATCGCGACGGTCTTCACCCGTTTGTTCCAGTTTATCGCGGTACCGACGATCGCGCTCGCTGTCATCACGACACTGGCTGCTCTCGGCGGCAAGAAGGAAACCGGCCGCATTTTTGCACACGCAGTCGTCTACACGCTTCTCACCACCGTCTTTGCAGCGGGCATCGGGCTTGCGATGTATCTCTGGGTGACACCGGGGAATCTGCCAACGGATCTGGCAAGTGCAGGGGCTTCGAGCGTGCCGCAGAAGCTGGGAACGGTCACCTACTATGACCACATCCTGAATGTCATTCCGAATAACATTCTGCAGCCATTCCTGTCTGGCAATGTACTTGCTGTCATGCTGATCGCCGCATCCTTCGGCCTCGGGCTTGCCTTCATGCCGAAGACGGAGAATCGCGAAGTCCTCCTGAAGGGCATCCTTGGTTTTCAGGAGCTTCTCTTTACGCTGATCAAAGCGCTTCTCGCCATTCTTCCTGTCGGCATTCTGGCCTTTGCAGGGCAGCTCTCTGCCCAGATTGAAGCAGGGGTCATCGTAGGGGCGCTCGGGAAATATACGCTCGTCATCATGGCCAGCAACGGGATCCAGTTCTTCCTCGTCCTGCCGCTCTTCCTCTTGGCTCGCGGACTGAATCCGATCGATGTTTTCAAGAAAATGTCTCCTGCCATTGCGGTCGCTCTCTTCACCAAGAGCTCGGCAGGCACACTCCCTGTCACGCTGGCCTCGGCAGAGAAGAATCTCAAGGCGGATCCGGCGGTTTCCCGCTTCGTACTTCCGATCTGCACGACCATCAACATGAATGGATGTGCGGCCTTCATACTGATCACTTCGCTCTTCGTCATGCAGAATGCAGGGATTGAACTTTCGATGACGACCATGCTCACATGGCTCATCGTCGCAGTACTCGCCGCTGTCGGCAATGCAGGCGTACCGATGGGATGCTACTTCCTGACGCTCTCTCTCATGAGCGGTATCGGCGCGCCGATCGGCATCATGGGGCTCATCCTTCCGATCTATACCATCATCGATATGATCGAGACGGCAGAGAATGTCTGGTCTGACTCCTGCGTCTGCGCGATGACGGATCATGATCTGAAAGGGAAATTGAATCACGAATAGAAAAACCGCTGTCCGAATGGTTTCGGACAGCGGTTTTTAGGTGAGGTTCAGGGTTAGCCCCGGGGGCGTGCCGCCCTTTGATCGGGGATGAAAGCTTCGCATAAATTAGGAATTAGGAATGCGGAATTAGGAATGAAGGTGGCGGCTTCGCCGCAGAGTATAAATAGGGCGATGCCCGAAGGCGGTATTTAAGTCACTAGTCACCAGTCACCAGTCACTCCTAATCCCCAATCCCTAATCCCTAGCTACTCATCCCTGCTTTCAAACTTGTGGTGGCGGCTTCGCCGAGATCCTTCGACTCAGGTCGCAGCTGTTCTGGCATTCGTTATCTCACCTACGACGTTTCTCGCCGCTCAGAATGACGAAACGGGGCGATGCCCGAAGGTCTCTTGATAGCAGGTTTCTCTCGTATCGCCAGCCTTCCCCTCTAGGGGAAGATGCCCCGTAGGGGCGGATAGGGTGACTATGGTATGAAAGATCAATGATCGGATGTCTAATAGTTCCTAATCCCTAGCCACTAATCCCTAGCTACCAGTCACCAGTCACTAGTCACTCCTAATCCCCAATCCCTAGTTACTCTCATTGCTCTACTGCTTTTCGGAGCGCCATGAGATTTTCTTCCGGCGCGGACGGATTGACGACGCAACCGGGGCCCAGGATGAGGCCTTTGCCATCCACCTGCGCGATCGCGTCCTTGACGTGCGCTGTGATCTCTGCCGGCGACCCGTCGAGGATGATATCGTCATACTTGAGGACACCGTCTACGAAGTAAGGTGCGGACTTGATGCCGGCTAAAAGGCACTTGTCTGTGAGGGCACGGGCTTCCGCCAGAGATGGGAAGGTATGGCGGTCATGCCAGTTGATGCAGTTGATGGGGTAGTCTGCGATTTCCTGAAAATAAATGTCTTCCCCATGGATGTGAGCGACATTGAACCAGGTTTTCTTGGCGTAGGAGCGGATGACCTGCAGGTCGTAGAAGGCACCGAATTCCTGAAATTCAGCGGGGGTAAGCATCGGGCGAACGGCATTCTGCGTGGCAAAGAAGAAGCCGTCGACGCCGGCATCGATGTTGTAGCTGACGAAGTCAAGCGTGGTCGCCGTGATGGCCGCGAGGGCATGGTGGACGGCTTTCGGGATGGTCTTGATGTCTTCCAGAAGGCGATCGCCTGCCATTTTCTTCAGGGTGGAGAATGGCGAGAAGATGGTCTGAATGATCGGCGTGCCGGCTTTTCTGCGCTTTGCGAGTTCGCGGGCAAATTCGATCTGCTTGCCGTAGGTACCCTGAATGGCAGGAATGGCACGGACAGTATCGTAGTCTTCTTCGCTCTGAATGGCGAATTTTTTCACAATCGGTTCTTTGTGTGCGTCGCAGTAAATGGTGATCTGGTTTCCAAAGTCCTGCGTGCTGTACAGCCCGAAGGGCATCATTTTGATATAGTCGAAGTCATATTTTTCTGTGAGGTCGACTTCTGCCTCGGCAAGGGAAATCGGATCCTGGTCGAATGCGGAGAGGTGCATCCAGGCAGCGACCGGTACGCGGTCGACTTCTTTGCCGGCAAGGGCGGCTCTGACTCGTTCTTCTCTATTCATAAAGGGACTCCTTTCTGTACAAGAAATCATGGGATTAGCCATATTATAGCATAGGAGAGAAAGGGGAACATGGTATAATGAGCAATATATACTTTGCAGCGACGCTGCCGCTACAAGTTTGAAAGCAGGGATGAGTGGCTAGGGATTAGGAGTGACTAGTGACTGGTGACTAGTGACTAGGAAATTCCCGTATCGTCATTTCGAGCGCAGTCGAGGGATCTTTACTGCACTGCGGGAATCAGCGTGTATGCGCCGAGGGAAAATGATGCCCTGGTGCTGCCTCACATCAGACGATGAACGTTCTGCAATAAAGACCCTCGGCTACGCCCCTCTGACGACGGCGCGAAGTGCTATCAAAATTCTGCGGCGCTTCCATATTTTTATGCGCCGCACCACCATTTCGCATTTCTCATTTCTAATTTCTCATTCAAGCGAGTCTTTCACCCACAATCAAAATGGCAGCACGCCCCACGGACTAACCCAGAACCCTGAACCCGACAGCCTTTAAATTTAGGAGCTTTTTATGAAACTGTTGCACACGCGTTTCCCTTACCTATATATATGCTTTTCTTTCTTCTTGGCGGCTGCGCTCTGGTACACGGTGAAGATAGACTGGCTGGATCAGAGAGGAGCACTCAAAGAAGCAGGGGACGCGCTTCTAAATTTTGAGGATGGGCCGATCCTTCTTCTGGGGACGGCGTTCTTTTCTCTTCTGTTGCCAAGGCTGACCGATTGCCTTTCTGGCTTTTCTTATGCGAGGAGAACGTCGGCGGATCGCACATGGTTTTTCCCTGCGTTCCTTCTGATGGCGCTTTGGCAGCTCCCCTTCCTTCTTTCGTTTTATCCGGCACCGGGGATGAATGACACGGTTTTCATGATGGAGAATCCGCTCTATGCGAGCGTGCAGTTTCCATGGCTGTATTCGGTGATATACGGCTATGGGGCGAGCTGGGGGAAGGAGGCGCTGGGAAGCCGGGAGCCGGTCATCTTCCTCTTTTCTCTGCTGCAGCTTCTTTTGATTTCCTATGGGCTGACCGCCTTTGCCTTCTGGGTGAAAGGGCGCGTACATGTCCTCGCAGGATGGGGACTGTACGGGTACTTTCTCTTTTTTCCGATGGTGGGAAATTACAGCATCGCAGCGGTGCGCGATGGCCTTTTCTCGCTGGGGCTGCTCTTTTTTGTATGGCTCTTCCTTCGGCGCGCGGAAGGGGAGCACTGGGGGAGGGCGTCTCAGGGGATTCTTCTAGCGGCTCTTCTTTCGATGCTGCTTCGCAGCAATGGGCTCCTTGTCGCGCTCTTGGTATGCATGGCCCTCTTTTTTCTGGAGAAGCGGAAGGAGATCCTCCTCTTTTTTATGATTTTTGCTTTGATTTCCATCGTCCCTGCACAGATCATCCAGCGCACCCATCACTGGGAACCGCTCTTTCAGGAGTCTATGGCGATCCCGCTCCAGCAGCTCGGGCGCACGATGGTGCTTGGCGGTGAGCGAAGCGAGGAAACGAAAACGCTGATGGAAAACCTTCTCACCGAAGAAGAGTGGAAGAAAGAATACTCACCCTATACCGTGGACTTTGTAAAGTGGCATGACCATTTCCATAGAAACTGGCTGAATGGGCAGAAAAAAGAATTCCTGTCGGCATGGGTGGATACAGGCCTTCGAAATCCGCGGATTTATGTCGAAGGCTGGCTGACAGAGACATATGCCCTTTGGAATCTGGATCCCTTCGAGTATGACGTGCAGTCGCGCTTCGGCTGGGCGCTATCGGATGAGAACACGAAAGATATGAAGCCGGCGGACAATGACCGCATGGCGACGGGGGATTTCCCGATGCCGCTTTGGCTCAAGGCGGGACTTGCGAATGTCTCGTATGAGGGAAGCCGGTTTGTTGGAACAGGCCTTTCCCTCTGGCTTACGCTCTTTTTGGGACTCCTCTGGATCAGACAGGAGAGAACAACGCTCCTCTTTGCACTGCTTCCCCTTTTGGCAAATACAGGGACGCTTCTTCTTTCAACGCCGGCCTCTTCCGTCTTTCGCTACTCGTTCGCTTACGTTCTGTGTTTGCCGGTGTTAGTCGCGGTCACCTTGTGTCATGGTACGAGAGAAAGTGAAGAGTAAAGGTACGGTGCTAAAAACAAAAGCGCCGCAGAGCTTCATGCAAATATGGAACGAGCGGCATTTAGTCCCCAGTCACCCGTCCCCAGTCACTATTTTCCAAGGAGCTAAATCATGAATGATTCTCAGAAAGCTGCTGTTTCCTCGACCGGCCCTACGCTCTTGATCGCGGGGCCGGGGACGGGGAAGACCTATACCATCATCCAGCGCGTGCTTTACCTCATCCGCGAGAAGAGAGTGAAGCCGGAAGAAATCATGCTGGTCACATACACGCAGAAGGCATCGAAGGAGCTGACGACGCGTCTCACGGATGTGATGACGAAGGCGGGCATCGAGGTGAATCTGCATGAGATGTACATCGGTACCTTTCATCACATTTGCCGAAAGATTCTGAAAGAATTTCAGGAGTATACGCATCTGCCGAAGAATTATCTGGCAGTGGACCAGTTCGAGCAGCAGTACATGGTGTATGAGCATCTTTCGGAATTTGCGGCCATCCCGGATTTCCGCCGTGTGGTACAGGATTCCTATCTGAAGCAGGGGGAGCTGGTGAGGATTTCTCCATGGCGCCAGTGTCAGACGCTCTGCCGCTATGTGAATGGTCTCTCCGAAGAGCTTCTCTTGCCGGAAGAGATGCGGCGGACCTGCGGGAATGCACTGGGCGGGCGCGTAGAAGTGCTCGCGCGGATGATGATGAAGTACACGCGGCTCGAAGAAGAGGGGCACTTCATTGATTTCTCCCGCCTGCAGAAGGAGACCTATGCGCTTCTTTCTTCCCATCCGGAGATCCTTGATTGGCTACAGAAACGGATCCGCTACATCATGATCGATGAGTATCAGGATACGAATTTCATCCAAGAGCAGCTGATCCGTCTTCTGGGAGGCTCTTCGCAGCAGATTTTCGTGGTGGGGGATGATGACCAGAGCATTTATCGCTTCCGCGGGGCGTCCATCGGAAATATTCTGGGATTTTCGAAGACCTATGAGAAATGCCATACGTTCAAGCTGGATACGAATTATCGTTCGCATCCGGGCATTGTCCGCTTCTGCATGGACTGGATGCGCGGACTCAAAAGCTGGCGCGGAGCGGATGGGCGGATGTTCCGCTATGTGAAGGGGGACATTCATGCCGCGTCAGAGGAAACGGGGACGCCCGTCCTTCGCATCACGGGGAAGGATCTTTCCGAGTGCCATGCGCGGATCGCTGATTTCATCGAAGGGCTGAAAGAACGGGGGCAGATCACGGACTATAACCAAGTGGCGGTACTCTGTTCGTCCGTGAAAAGCAATGCATCGCGCGCTTTGCAGCTGCAGCTTCGACGGAAGGGCATCGCCTCCTACGCGCCGCGGGCGGGCTGGTTCTTCAAGCGACAGGAAGTCGAGTGGCTGATCGGGACGCTCCTATTGCTCTTTCCCGGCTTTTCGGATTCCATGGAAAATCGGGACGACATGCAGGAAACGAGGGGGATTCTCGATACATACTTCGAGTGCATGGGCGTCGCGCGGATGATGCTCGTGAAACCCGAGCACCGAGCGCTGAAAGACTGGCTGGACCGCACGCGGAGTGTCATTTCCTATGAGAAGAAACTCCCCGCCTCTTTTTTGCACCTCGTCTACCAGATGCTCTCCTTTGCACCTTTTTCCGACATTTTGGACAGTGCGGTCCGGGGTGAATCGAATGCAGCCAGAAATCTGTCCGCCATCACGCGCCTGATTGCCCGTTTTGGCTTCTTCCTGCCGGAGAATCACGGGCATGGTGAGGAGACTGTGGAGGACGTGCATCTCTTCTTTTCCCGCTATCTGCGGCTGTGGTTTGAAAACGGTGTGAATGAGTACGAAGATGAAGAGCGCTATGCGCCCTCGGGCTCCGTATCCTTCCTGAATATCCACCAGGCAAAGGGGCTCGAGTACCCCGTTGTCATCGTGCCATCGCTCGACGAGAGGGCGCGCTGGGATGCGGAAAGTGACCTGATTTCCCGGGTGGTGGAAAAGGTGAGCGGACGAAAGCCTGCCGAGCCACCGAAGGAAATGAAAAATTTTGATTTATGGCGCAAGTACTATACGGCCTTCTCCCGCGCGGAAACGCTCCTCGTCCTCGCATCTTCTCAAAAGAAGGGGGACACCTCGGAAGAATTTCAATGGATCATGCCCGCTCTTCCAGCATATAATGCGAAAGAAGCAGACTACCACCACCTCACCTGCCGCCCTGTGGGACGGAATGTGTTCAAGCCGCGTTTCGCCTTTACGTCGCAGATCGCCCTTTATGAAGAATGTCCGATGAAGTATCTCTGGCATCGCGTCTACGGCTTTGCAGGCACGCAGGGGAGCCATGCCATGTACGGCGAGCTTGTCCATGAGACGATCGAGGACATCCACCGCGCGGTCCTCCGCGGAGAGGCAGAACGCGTGACGCCACCTGCCATTTATGGATGGATGATGGCGAATTACATTTCCCTGTCTGATAAAGAAAACAGCTGGCTCCCTGAGGCAAAACTGAAGCAGGCCTTTGCAGAAATTCGTGGATATGTGGATTTCCGGAAAGGAAACTGGAATGATGCGCTCGCTGCCGAGTGTCCTCTTGAGCTGGTCAAAGATGACTACATTCTGAATGGCACCATCGACCTTCTCTCGGGAAATGGGGATCAGGTGCGGGTCATAGACTTCAAGACAGGGAAGAAACCGCCGATGGACAGTCCTCTTATGGAGAAATACCTGAGCCAGCTCAAGGTATATGCCTACCTCGTCGAAACAAAACTTGGGCGTTCCGTGGAAAAACTCGTCCTGTACTTCACCAGTGATGCCGAGGATCCATGCGTTGTTTTTCCTATGAGCAAAGAACGCGTGGAGAAGCGGATGGAAGAATTCGATGCGACGGCAAGGCGGATTCTGGCGCGTGATTTTGCGCGCCGCTGTGAAATGAAAAAGAACGAGCTCCCGACGGCGTGCCGGTTCTGCGACTTTAGAAAATATTGCAAGAGATGATGTACAGGGATGAGTGTCTAGGGATTAGGAGCCTCGAGTGACTGGTAGCTAGGGATTAGTGGCTAGGGATTAGGTTTGCGATACGAGAAAACCGCTAGTTTCAAACCTCCGCGGCGCTTTTGATTTTTATGCGCCGCACCGACCCCTTTGAACCTTTTGAACCTATAGAACCCGATGAACCTCTTTCACACGCAATCAAAGGGCAGCAACGCCCCGAGGGGCTAACTCTGAACCCTGAACCCTGAAGTTTGAAAGCAGGTATGAGTGGCTAGTGACTAGTGATTGGTAGCTAGGGATTAGTAGCTAGGGATTAGGTTTGCGATACGAGAAAACCGCCAGTTTCAAACCTCTGCGGCGCTTCTATTTTTTATGCGCCGCACCACCCCCTTTGAACCTCTTGAACCTATAGAACCCGCTGAACCTCTTTCGCACGTAATCAAAGGGCAGCACGCCCCGTGGTCTAACCCTGAACCCCGAACCCCGAACCCTGAACCCCGAACCCTGAACCCTAAATAATAAATATACGGTTATGATAAATGTGATACATAGCGCATATTATATCATTACCCATCTATTCATATCATTTATTAAAACCATGATTGATACCAATTCATACAGACTATTGATTTTGCAGCTTTCACTGGTTAAAATAGTACTATCAAACGCTAAAAGCGCATCAGAATGACGCGGTTATCGTGTTCATTCTATTTTATTGAGAGGGAGAATCTCATGAGACGAATCCATAAAGTACTGGTAGCCAACCGCGGCGAGATCGCGATCCGCGTATTCCGAGCCTGCAGTGAAATGGGCATCCGCACCGTGGCTATCTATTCGAAAGAAGATATCCTGTCCCTGCACAGAAACCGCGCAGACGAAGCCTACCTGGTCGGTGAAGGGGATAAGCCGATCGATGCCTACCTTGACATCGAAGACATCATCCGTATCTGTAAGGAGCATGACGTCGATGCCATTCATCCGGGCTACGGCTTCTTGGCTGAAAACGCGAAGCTCGCGCAGCGCTGCGAAGAAGAAGGCATCATTTTCATCGGGCCGAAGGTCGAACATCTCATCATGTTCGGCGACAAGGTGAATGCCCGCATTCAGGCAGAAAAAGCCCAGATCCCGATGATTCCGGGGACAAAGGGTGCGGTTCACAGCTTTGACGAAGTGAAGGCTTTCGCAGAAACCTACGGATTCCCGGTCATGATCAAGGCTGTCAACGGCGGCGGCGGACGCGGCATGAGAAATGTCGACCGCATGGAAGATCTGGAAGAAGCGTACAGCCGTGCGCGCTCTGAAGCAAAGATGGCCTTCGGTGATGATGAAGTCTATGTCGAACGCTGCATCATGAATCCGAAGCACATCGAAGTACAGGTCATGGGCGATGAACACGGCAATGTGGTGCATCTCTTCGAACGTGACTGCTCCATCCAGCGCCGTCACCAGAAGGTCATCGAAATGGCACCGGCGTGGTCTCTTCCGAAGGCACTCAGAAAGAACATCTGCGATGCAGCTGTCAAACTGATGAAGAATGTCCACTATGTGAATGCCGGCACAGTCGAATTCCTGGTCGATCAGGATGAAGAGCACTTCTATTTCATCGAAGTCAATCCGCGTGTCCAGGTCGAACACACCGTCACGGAAATGATCACCAATGTGGATATCGTAAAGAGCCAGATTCTCATCGCAGAAGGCTATGCTCTTGACGGGCCGGAAATCGCCATTGGACAGCAGGATGAGATCTGGTACAAAGGCGTTGCGATCCAGTGCCGTATCACCACGGAAGATCCGCAGAACAATTTCATGCCAGATACCGGCAAAATCATTGCTTATCGTTCCGGCGGCGGACCGGGCATCCGTCTCGATGCCGGCACGGCTTACACCGGTGCTGTCATTACCCCGTACTATGATTCTCTCCTCGTCAAAGTCACCGCGCATGCCCTTCATCCGAAGGACACCATCCACAAGATGCTCCGCTGCCTCGAAGAATTCCGCATTTCCGGCGTGAAGACGAATATCTATTTCCTGCAGAACATGCTTCGTACCCGTGATTTCCAGGAAGGGCTCTGCGATGTCAACTACATCGACAGAAACCCGTGGCTCCTGCAGGAACCGGATATGATTTCCGACCGCGGCACGAAGCTGCTCTCCTACATTGGCGACATCACCGTCAATGGCTATGCCGGTGCCGGCCATCAGGAAAAACCGGATTTCAATCCGCTTCCGCTGCTCGATGCAGACAAGATCGAAGCGCCGAAAGGCACCCGGCAGCTGCTCGATGAAATGGGACCGGAGAAATTCTCCAAGTGGGTCATGGACCAGAAGGAAGTCATGTTCATGGATACCACGTACCGCGATGCGCACCAGTCTCTGCTCGCGACCCGTGTCAGAACCCATGACATCATGAATGCCATCCACTACACGGCTGTTCACGTCCCGCAGCTCTTCTCCTTTGAAAACTGGGGCGGCGCGACTTTCGACGTGGCTTATCGTTTCCTTGATGAAAGCCCGTGGGAACGCCTTCGCCAGATGAGAAAAGCTGCACCGAACATCCTCTTCCAGATGCTGACCCGCGGTGCGAATACCGTCGGCTATACCAACTATCCGGAAAATGTTGTCCGCCACTTCATCGATCAGGCGGCTGACAATGGTGTCGATGTCTTCCGTATCTTCGACTGCCTGAACCAGCTCAGCCATATGACCGTTACCATCGACGAAGTCCGCAAGAAAGAAAAGCTCGCCGAAGCCTGCTTCTGCTACACTGGCGATATCATGGATACGAACCGTCAGAAGTACTCCCTGAAATACTACACCGACCTTGCGAAACAGATGCAGGATGCCGGTGCGAACATCATCGCCATCAAAGACATGGCGGGTCTCCTCAAGCCGGAAGCTGCCTATGCCCTGATTTCTGCGCTGAAAGATGCCGTCGATCTCCCGATCCATCTCCATAGCCATGAAGGCGGCGGATGCACCCTGTACTCCTATGCCAAAGCTGTCGAGGCTGGCGTCGATATCTTGGACGTGGCGACCAGCGCACTCTCTGGCGGCACCAGCCAGCCGTCTATGACATCTGTGTACTACGCGCTGCAGAACAATCCTCGCCAGCCGCAGCTGGATATCGATGCGCTTGAGACCATCGACCGCTACTGGCAGGGTGTCCGTCCGTACTATGCAGGCGTCGACTCTAAGATGACGAATCCGAATACGACCCTTTACCAGCATGAAATGCCTGGCGGACAGTACTCGAACCTGCGCCAGCAGGCAACGGCTGTCGGCCTTGGCGCCCAGTGGCCGGAAGTCTGCCGCATGTATGCGAAGGTCAATATGATGTTCGGCGATATCATCAAGGTCACCCCGTCCTCCAAAGTCGTCGGCGACATGACCCTCTTCATGGTACAGAACCATCTGACCGAGAAAGACATCTATGAAAAGGGTGATACCCTCGACTTCCCGCAGTCCGTTGTCGATTTCTTCGACGGCAAGCTCGGCATCCCGTATGGCGGCTTCCCGGAAAAACTCCAGCAGATCATCCTGCGCGGACAGAAGCCGCACCTCGAAAGCCAGCCGGAGAATGTCGACTTTGAAGAAGTCAAAATGGAAATGAAAGAGAAGCACATCCCGACCCGCGAAGAAGATGTCTCCTCCTACTGCATCTATCCGAAAGTCTTCTCCGACTACATGGATCGCTATCATAAATATGGCGACCTCTCGCTCCTCGATACGCCGACCTATTTCTTCGGCATGAAAGTCGGTGAAGAAATCCGCATCAACATCGATGAAGGCAAGATGCTCCTCGTTCGCCTTGATAATGTCACGAAACCGGACCTGGAAGGCAACAGAGAGCTTCAGTTCGAGCTGAACGGCATGCCGCGCGAGATCAAGATTCACGACGCTCATGTGGCAGAGTCTGCGAATACCTCCAGAAAAGCGGACAAGGACGTACCGGGTGAAGTCGGTGCGACACTCTCCGGCTCCGTGGTAAAACTCCTCGTCGAAAAAGGCTCCTCTGTCAAGAAGGGCGACCCCGTCATCGTCACCGAAGCGATGAAGATGGAAACCACCATCACCGCGCCGATGGATGGTATCGTGAGTGAGATCCATGTCAAGGCTGGTCAGCGCATCGAATCCGGCGACCTTCTCATGGTTATCGAATAAGAGAAATACATAGCGCTTGAAAAACCGCTCTGCCAAAGCAGGGCGGTTTTTGATCGTGAGAGCAACTAGGAGGCGCATTGATTTTCCTATCCTTTTTTTGCTAAAATATAGGCAATAAAGGAGGATGAAAACAGTGTTCACATTTTACAAAAATTCGCAGAAGGGGCAGGATCTTGTCGAGTATGCGCTAATGCTCGCGATCATCATCGGTATCGGATGGGGGATCTACTCCCAGACAGGAGTCGCAGACTCGATCAAGAATGTGTTCGGAAATGCATCGAGCCTTATGGAGACGGCGAAGAAACAGGGAGTGAACCTGAATTGGGATGAGATCTTGAAGCGTCTTCGTGAAGTGCAAAGCAAGGATGCTTATAACTCAGGAAATACGACATCGGGAATGAGTTATAAGCGTGGGATGATTCAGTCTGGTTGGCTCACGGATGATGACAAGAAGGACAGCACGATCGGGAAGCTGGCTTCCGAACTGGGTGCGACCATGTGGACATTTTATAATGGCGAAAATCAAGGAAAGTTGGGAACTGAAGGTGGCGGATTGTATTGGACGACGGAAGATCTGAAATCCGCTGAGTTGCATGCCGAGGGGAATAACCCTTATAGCAAGGAAACCGTTCTTTCCTATCGCTATGATCCATTGACGGAGAAGTACTACGTACTTGAAAATCGAGCTTTTGTGAATCAGATCGGTAGAAATTGGGCCTTTAATAACAATGCTTTAGCGCAGGCACCGAGCGAATATGAAAAGCCTGCGGCAAACGTATTAGGCACCTACAGCACCTATGAGGAAGCACAGAAGAAGTATAACGAAGTGAAAGCCCAGCATGACGGCAACTATATCTATATGGGGACAACACAAACGAACTAAGGAAGGAGGAAAAGCATGCTTCACCGGTTTCGTAAAGAAAAAGGAGCGAAAGGCCAGAACATGGTCGAGTACGCGCTGATACTTGCGATCGTCGTCGGTATCGGCTGGGGGATCTACGATCAGGTCGGTCTTAGTGGTTCCATCAAAGGGGTTTTCTCAGATGCGGGAAGTCTTCTGGAGGATGCGTCCAAGGCGGAAAAGGCAGCTTTTGATATCAAGCCGTCTATCGACAAGCTGAAGTCGCTCTACAACAAGTATAACCGTGGTGATGGAAACATGAATGCTGGAGACCAGAATACCAAACGTGGCATCCTGATGGATTTCTGGCTGGATGATACAGATAAGAAAGATGCAGACATCGCCAAGCTCACCTCTGAGCTGGGGGCGAAGCAGTGGACCTATTATCATGGCGAAGGACCGAAGTATCCGAATTCCATCAGCAGTGATTCCGTGGGACTTTACTGGAGCACGGAGAATTTATCGAAGGCGTCGCTGACAGAGTCGCCTGATAATTACAGCAAGGAGTCCGTGCTCTCTTACTACTATAATGGCAGCAACTACTATGTCATGAAGAATCGTGTGTGGATGGATCAGAAGCAGTATAATAATAACGGACAACCGGGGCTGGCGTCCAAGGGAAATGAGTATGGCAAGCCACCGGCAGAAATTGTCGGAAATGCGAGTGGCTACCGTACTTATGCAGAAGCTCAGCAGGCATTCAAGGATGCCGTTTCTGACAATGGCGGAAGCTTTATTTTCCAAAATCAATGATGAGTCAGTCAGGCATCATAAAAGCCGCCGAAGTGTTTCGGCGGCTTGCTTTCTGCAGGAGATTGTCGTACAATAACCATAGGAAAGGCGCTATCCGGAAACGGCTTCCGCCCTTGTTGAAAAGAACAGAGAAACCGCCAACGTTGGACCGTGAGGCGGTTTTTCTGTTGTGGGTTAGTACTTAGCTACGATCATGCAAAGAAGCAAGAGCAGCAGAAAGGCGAAGAAATCGTATTTCGTCATACTACCACCCCCCTTCCGGAAAGGATGGGGCAGGCAAACCGCTACCGTGTCACATGATAGCGCCTTTAAATATTATAGCATACGCGCAGCCGGCATGTCTTGAAATCCAAACTGTTCAGTATAGTGAACAAATTTCCAAAAACGGAAAAAGTTTTCACTATACTGAATAGTTTTTTGATTTTTGGAAAACTTTTCAGTAGGAGTGAGGAGTGTCGGTCTTGTGCCTGAAATGTCATCTGAAGCCATTGAATCCATCCATCTGAAGTTTGAAAGCAGGGATGATTAGTAGCCAGGGATTAGTGGCTAGGGATTAGGAGCCTCGAGCGACTGGTGACTAGTGACTTAAATACCGCCTTCGGGCATCGCCACCATCTATACTCCGCGGCGCTTCTATTTTTTTATGCGCCGCACCACCCCCTTTTAAACCCTCTGAACCTAAAGAACCCGCTGAACCTCTTTCGCACGCAATCAATGGGTGAAGCCGCCCCAAGGGCTAACCCTAAAACCTGAACCCATCAACCTGAACCTTCACCTCATTTACATTCTATTTACAATCTAAACTCAAACCGTACACCATTCTCTCTTTCCTTTTTACATCCATCCCTTAGACTACAAATATCAACGCAAGAGAAAACAAAAAATAAAAGGTATGTCTCTAAGGAGGACACAAAATGAAACTCAAAAAAATGATGGCACTGGCACTGGCTTCTACCGCTTTGATCGCAGCAGCAGGCTGCGGTGGAAACAGCCAGCCGGCAAAGAGCGGTGCTGCTTCCGGCGCGAAGGTCACAGGACAGGTCACTTCTTCCGGTTCTTCCGCACTGCTTCCGCTGGTAAAGGATGCGGCTGCTAAGTTCAAGAGCAAGAATCCGGAAGTATCCCTGACACTGAATGCAGGCGGCTCCGGCACAGGCTTGAAGCAGGTCGCTGAAGGCTCTGTCAACATCGGCAATTCCGATGTACCGGCTGAAAAGAAGCTGCCGGCTGAAAAAGCCAAAGGCCTCGTAGACCATAAGGTCTGCACCATGACTGTTGCTACCATCATCAATAAAGATATCGCTGACAAAGTGAAGAGCCTGACCGCCCAGCAGCTGCAGGATGTCTTCACTGCCAAAGTCACGAACTGGAAAGAGGTAGGCGGCCCGGATGAACCGATCGTCCTCGTCACCCGTCCGACCACCTCCGGCACCCGCGCTCTCTTCACGGAATTGGCTCTCGCTGGTCAGGAAGAAGCATCCAACAAATCTCTGGAAACTGACGACAGCGGTACGCTGATCCAGAGCGTAGCACAGACCAAGGGTGCTATCGGCTATGTCGCTCTTCCGTACCTCGTCAACAACAAAGACGTAGCGGCTCTTGCCATCGACGGCGTGGCACCGACGCTGGAAAATACCTATAACGGCAAGTACAAAGTCTGGGGATATGAACACATGTACACCAAGGGCGAACCGACCGGTGCCGTCAAAGCGTTCCTGGACTATATCCTCTCTGATGAATATGGCGTAGAGATCGAAAAGCAGGGCTACGGCGTTTCCTCTAAGATGAAGAAATAAATGGGGGGGAGGGTTAGCCCGTGGGGCGTGACGTCCACTGATTATGAATGAAAGCTTTGCTCGAATGAGGAATTAGGAATGAGGAATTAGGAATGAAGGTGGCGGCTTCGCCGCGAATATATATGGGGCGATGCCCGAAGGTGGTATTTAGTCACCAGTCACTAGTCCCTAGCCACTCCTAATCCCCAATCCCTAATCCCTAGCCACTCATCCCTGCTTTCAAACTTCAAACTTCAAGGTTCAGGGTTAGCCTCTGGGCGTGTCGCCCCTTGCCTGTTTGCGAAAGAGGTTCAGCAGGTTCTATAGGTTCAACGGGGGTGGTGCGGCGCATAAAAATATGGAAGCGCCGCGGAGGTTTGAAACTAGCGGTTTTCTCGTATCGCAAACCTAATCCCTAGCTACTAATCCCTAGCTACCAGTCACCTGTAATGCCTGACTGCTAAGCTCAGCCCTTTGTCCAAACAAATTAAATACGATTTTGCAATAACGCTTACAGAATACGGGGAAAGTGGCTGCTTTGGGCAGCCGCCTTTCCCGTTTCTATCAAGGAGAATGATTTATGGTCCCGATTTTTGAAAAAGGAGTCAATATGGAGGGCAGCAGTACGAACCAGCATATGTTCCGAAGAGAATACTTTGGCAAAAGCCTCTCGACTCTCTGCGGCGGATTCCTGGTCGTCCTGACGATCGCCATCGGCTGTTTCCTCTTGGCGAAAGGCATGCTTTCGTTCACACAATTTCATCACTCAGTGAGTGAGTTTCTTTTCTCTCCGGTTTGGAAGCCGACGGATACCGAAGTCGGCGGCGGCCAGATCGGCGCGGCGATCTACATCTGGGGTTCTATCCTGACCTGCGCGGTCGCACTGGTCATTGCTATCCCCTTCAGCCTTTCCACGGCGATCTTCATGACACAGATTTCGCCCAAGATCGGGGAAAAGATCATTCGTCCGGCGGTAGAGATCTTCGTCGGGATCCCGTCTGTTGTTTACGGCTGGGTCGGGCTGGTCGTTCTGGTACCGCTCATCCAGAAGGTATTCGACCGCTCTCACGGGCAGTCGGTGCTGGCGGCAGCGATCGTGCTTTCCGTCATGATCTATCCGACGATCACTTCCGTCTCCGCCGATGCCATCCGCAGTGTGAATCAGAAGTATATCGAAGGCGCTTATGGCCTTGGCTCCACTCGCTGGCAGATGATTTATAAAGTGCTTCTCCCCGCTGCGATGTCGGGCATCCTGACAGCTATCGTGCTCGGCTTGGCCAGAGCTTTCGGCGAAGCACTCGCTGTCTCCATGGTCATCGGGAAGATGCGCGCATTCCCGAAGAGCCTGCTTGACCCGACGAATAACCTGACGTCTGCGATCGCCTCCGATATGGGCGGTGCGATGGATGGCGGCGAATTCAATGCAGCTCTCTGGTCCATGGCGCTCCTGCTCTTTATCGTGTCCCTTCTTTTCATTCTGATCATCCATCTGATCGCTGCCAGAAAGGAGAAAATCTGATGAACCCGAATTCTTCCCTTTCGGCAGACGAGCTTCGTCACGTGAGCGGCTCGCTCAAGCGGGCGCATATGTCTGACAATCTTGCAACGGCTGTCTTCTACGTGGTATCCGGAGCCTTCGTCCTGCTTCTCATCGCCTTTACGATGTATGTGGTCTGGGGCGGCATCAAAGCCTTCCGTCCTGAGATCTTCTCTTTTGAAGCAAATGGCATCGGAAATCAGTTTTTCAACACTGTCTATCTCGTTTTCCTCTCTCTTGTGATTTCTGTACCGATCGGTATCTTTGCCGGCGTGTACATGGCAGAATATGCGCCGGAAGGCCGCATCATCAATGCTCTTCGCATCGCCATCGAGACATTGTCCTCTCTCCCTTCGATCGTAGTCGGCCTTTTTGGCTACCTGGTCTTCATCATCATGGTCGGATCCCAGTGGAACCTCTTCGCCGGGGCGTTGGCGGTGTCCGTCCTGTCTCTGCCGCTTATCACTGCGACCACCTATGATGCGCTGAAAGCACTGCCGCATGGATTCAAAGAAGGCAGCCTTGCACTGGGTGCGACCCACTTCGAGACGATCTGGAAGGTCATGCTGCCTGCAGCCATCGGACCGATAGTGACCGGCATCATTCTGGCAGCCGGCCGAGGATTCGGCGAAGCCGCTGCGCTCCTTTACACCGCAGGTATGAGCACCGATATCAGCTGGCAGGTATGGGATATCACCTCTCCGGTCTGCCCGCTGAATCCGTTCCGCCCGGGCGAAACCCTGTCTTTGCAGGTCTGGGCGTCCCGCACTGAAGGCGTCGGAGGATCAGCCGTTGATATCGCAGCAGCAGCTTCCGCGGTTCTGATGCTCATGGTCTTGGCCTTTAGCATCGGAGCCCGCCTCATCAGTCACTACATTACTAAGAAAACAGAAGGAGAACATGCATAATGTACTATAATGGAAATTCCGTGGCGGTCCCGGCTCCTGCCGAAGCACCGGCCATCTCGGTCTATAACAATATCAGCTTTGACTGCAAGAATGTCGATCTTTACTACGGCTCTTTTCAGGCACTGAAGAGCATCGATCTTCGCATTGAAAAGAACCAGATCACCGCGCTCATCGGACCGTCCGGCTGCGGGAAATCGACCTTCCTGCGCTCGCTGAACCGCATGAATGACCTCATCCCGTCCTGCCGTGTAGAAGGGGAGATCCTTCTGGCCGGTGTCGACGCCTATAAAGATATCGACCCGATCGTTCTTCGCCGTCATGTCGGCATGGTTTTCCAGCAGCCGAACCCCTTCCCGAAGAGTGTCTATGACAATGTTGCTTATGGTCCCCGACTGAAAGGGATCACCAAGAAAGCGGATCTGGATGAGATCGTAGAAAGCAGCCTGCGTCAGGCTGCCATCTGGGACGAACTGAAAGACCGCCTGCACAAGTCTGCTCTCGGTCTTTCCGGTGGTCAGCAGCAGCGTCTCTGCATCGCCAGAGCGCTTGCGGTAGAGCCGGATGTGCTTCTCATGGACGAAGCGACTTCCGCCCTCGACCCGATCTCCACCGCTCATATCGAAGAACTCGCTGTGAAGCTCAAGGAACGCTACACGGTCATCATGGTCACCCATAACATGCAGCAGGCACAGCGTATCGCTGACAAGACAGCCTTCTTCTATCTTGGCGAAATGGTGGAATACGGTGAAACCAGACAGATTTTCGAGAATCCGCAGAAAGAAAGAACCATCCGCTACATTTCCGGTAACTTTGGTTGATTTCATATGATAAAATAATAAGGAATACATCACCGGCGGGTCAGAGACGATCAAGGTCTCTGGCGTGCCGGCTTTTGGATAGGAGAAGTAAGCGGGAATACAGGCTTTCTTTTTTGTGAAACGCTTCTCGAAAAAGTGAGGAGTGAGGAATTAGGAGTGAGGAGTGTTGGAAGGGGCGCATAATTCATAAAGCGCCCCAATGCCCCTTTTTATATTTCACGGCGCCTCCTTATTTTATGCGCCGTACCTCCACTCCTAACTCCTCATTCCTAACTCCTAACTTCTCGCTTGCTATGGGATATAGCAAGATGATTTTCTCTTGCAACAGGAGGTTTCCATGCCCTTAATTTACTGTGTAGAAGATGATGAAAGTATTCGCGAGCTGGTGAGCTATGCGCTCCGTGGACAGGGGTACAAGGTCGAAGGCTTTGGCGATGCCAATGCGCTGTATGATGCATTGCAGAAAAATATACCTGACATGCTGCTCCTTGATATCATGCTCCCGGGAGAGGATGGACTGACCATTCTGAAAAAAATGAGAGCGCCGGGGAGTGGAGCGATGCAGACGGTCCCGATCATCATGATGACAGCGAAAACGAGTGAGTTTGACATCGTAAAGGGGCTTGACTGCGGAGCGGATGACTATGTGACGAAGCCTTTCGGCATCATGGAACTGCTCTCGCGGATTCGTTCAGTCCTTCGCCGAGCTAAAAAAGCGACGGAGCCGAATAAGAAGCTGCTCTCTTATGGTCATATCGTCGTGGATCAGGAGCAGCACATCGTCACATCAGGCGGAAAAGAAATCCAGCTGACACTCAAGGAATTTGACTTGCTCTGCTATCTCCTGCTGAATAAGGGCATCGTCCTGTCTCGTGACCAGATCATGCAGTCTGTATGGGACTCTCCTTTTGAAATGGAAAGCCGTACCATCGATATGCACATCATGAGCCTTCGTCAGAAGCTTGGAGAAGAAGGCTCCCTCATCCGCACGGTCCGAGGCGTCGGCTACAGACTGGGGGATAGAAAATAGGGGGGAGGCTTGGGGTTAGCCCAAGGGGCGGGGCGCCCATGGATTGCGGATGAAAGCCTCTCTCGAATGAGAAATGAGAAATGCGAAATGGTGGTGCGGCGCATAAAAATCAGAAGCGCCTCGGAGGTTTGAAATTAGCGATTTTCTCGTATCGCAAACCTAATCCCTAGCCACTAGTCACTAGCCACTAGCCACTAGCCACTAGTCACTAGTTACTAGTCACTAGTCACCAGTCACCAGTCACTCAAGGCCACTCATCCCTAATCCCAGATTTAGAACCTATTACCTATGGGGGCATGCATAGGCGGCCATGCTACTCTATTTTATATTTCTGCTAATACAACTCACGTAGGAGAAACACATGAGAGGAAGAATTTATAAAAGTCTGCTCTTTATGGGCATCATATCCGTGGTCGTGACATTTATACTCTCGGCCATCTTATATTACCAGGGGATGCAGGAGCAGATCAGTGCAGAGCTCGGTCGCACGGCGCGTGTTGTTTCCGGTGCGATTTCCAGAGACAGGGAAGAGAGCAGCCTCGAGTATCTGGACTGGATTTTCAAAGACAATGAACGTGCCATTCACATTGTCTGGCTCGATACCGATGGCTCTGTCATCTATGACAGTGACCACAAAGAGGAGGATTACAAGGCAAGCGGCGAAGTGAAGGCGGCATTTGCGACAGGCCGTGGACACGAAGTGCATAAGGACTCCTTTGACAAGCCGAAGAGCTATTATGCCGTCAGAGCAGATGACGGCACGGTACTCCGGCTTTCAAGCGGACGCATGGTGAATTACAAGGGCTACTCCTCCTACCTGCCGGAGATCTTCATCTTCCTTCTGGTCTTCACCGTAGGCTGTCTGGCTGCGGCGGAACGGGAGACGGAAAACATTTTGAAGCCCTTCCATCTTTTGGGAGAGCTCGTGCAGCGTATCATGAAGGGGGAAAAGGTAGACGCGCTGCCTCCTGAATATAAGGAGCTGCGTCCCCTCATCCGCAAGGTCGAAGAGCAGCACAAGGATATCGAGAACTATATGGAGGATATCGAAGAGGAAAGAAATACGATCCGCATCGTGGTCGATACCATCGCAGACGGCATCATCCTTCTGAATGGCAGCCGTGAAATTATCGATTACAATAATGCGATCGAAGATATTTTCCATCCGAATGAGAACAAGCGCTTCCGTCGTATAGCAAGCCTGTATCATGATGAGGACTGGCTTCGCGTCATCGGCAAAGCCTACCACAGCGAGGGGAAGCAGGAGTACACCATGTGCCTCTTTGATAAGCCCTTCCGCATGGTCATGAATCGGATCGAACTCACTGACGGAGAATCCGGCCTTCTCATCGTACTTCGTGATATGACGGCCTCCTACATGGCTGAAAAAATGCGCCGCGAATTTTCCGCCAATGTTTCGCACGAGCTGAAGACACCGCTGACCTCCATCAGCGGGTTCGCAGAAATGATCGCCAATGGCATGTACCAGAAGCCGGAGGACGTGCGCCTCTTCGGCAGCCGCATCGTGAATGAATCCCAGCGGATGCTGACACTGATCGATACCATCATGCATCTTTCCAAGATCGAGGAGACAGAGACCACCATCACATGGAAGACTGTCTCTGCGGACAGCCTGGTGCGGTATGCAGCCGATCTCATTTCTCCGCAGGCAGATGCCAAGCATGTCAAGGTACATGTGGATACAGACCCGCTTTACACCTATGGCAATGCGGCACTTCTCTCCGAGCTTATCATGAATCTCCTGGATAATGCGGTGAAATACAACCATGAAGGCGGGGATGTATACGCACGCCTCTCACCGGAAGGGGAAGACAAGATGATCCTCACGGTATCGGATACAGGTATCGGCATTCCGAAGGATAAGCAGGGGCGCGTCTTTGAGCGCTTCTACCGCGCCGAAGCGAGCCGCAACAAAGCGACCGGCGGCAGCGGACTCGGACTTGCCATCTGTAAGCATATCGTAGAAAAGCACAAGGGCATGCTCTCTATCGAAAGTACCGAAGGGGAAGGCACGACCGTCACCGTTATCCTGCCCAGAATGAGCGAAGGCGACGTGGATCGAGAGCAGGCCGAAGCCATGACGGCAAAGCAGGAAGCGGCAGATGCAGAGTCTGGTCGTCTCGCCGCCGAAGAAGCCGAAGAAGACAGAAAGGCCAGCGAAGCCGCGGGTGATGTCAAAGGCGAAAAGGCGGGAAAAGACGTACACCACAAGGTCAAGAAGCCGAAGAAAGAAAAGAAAGAGAAGGGACGGAAGAAGGAAGAAAAGAAGAAAAAGTGATTTGTGGCTGGTGACTAGGGACTGGGGGCTAGGGATTAGGAGTCTCAAGTGACTGGTGACTAGTGACTGGTAGCTAGGGATTAGTGGCTAGGGATTAGGTTTGCGATACGAGAAAATCGCTAATTTCAAACCTCCGCGGCGCTTCTGATTTTTATGCGCCGCACCACCATTCCTAATTCCTCATTCCTAATTCCTCATTCGCGCAAAGCTTTCATTCATAATCAGTGGACGGAGCCGCCCGAGGGGCTAACCCTTGAATCCGACAACCTTTATTTTTTTACTTGACGCGCACTGATTTCTGTAGTATCATATCTCTTGTAATTGATTGCAAGCAGAAGTCATCCGCTTCTCACCTTACATGGCGCAGGCTACTAAGGTTTACGTATGAACTCAAGGCGGACGGCACATGCTGTCCGCCTTTACACTTGCAATGATTTCTATTTCGGAGGTGAAAAGAATAGGTAAGGAACTTCGCATCAATGAACAGATCCGCGCCAGAGAGGTGCGTGTTGTCAGCGATGCAAATGAACAATTGGGGATCATGACGCTCCATGAAGCGATTCGCATGGCGGAAGAAAAAGGACTTGATCTCGTAGAGGTGGCACCGAATGGCCGTCCACCCGTATGCCGTATCATGAACTATGGCAAATACAGATATGAACAGCAGAAACGTGATAAAGAAGCCAAGAAGAAACAGAAGGTATTCCAGATCAAAGAAGTCAAGCTTCGTCCAAACATCGAAGACCATGATTTCTTTGTCAAACTGAAGAATGCGCAGCGTTTCTTAGGTGATGGAAACAAAGTCAAAGTGACCATCATGTTCCGTGGCAGAGAAATGACCCATCCAGAACTTGGACAGGATGTTCTCGACCGTTTCGCTAAAGAACTGGGTGATACCGTTGTTCGCGAAAAGCCACCGAAATTAGAAGGGCGCAACATGACAATGATCGTTGCCCCAAAAGCATAACAAAGGAGAGTACAAAATGCCGAAAATGAAAACCCGTCGCGCTGCGGCAAAACGTTTTACTGAAACCGGATCCGGTCAGTTCAAGAGAAACAAAGCATTCAAGAGCCACATTCTCGAAAAGAAGTCCCCGAAGAGAAAGAGAAACTTCAGAAAAGCAGCACTGGTTTCCAAGTCTGATTACAAACGTGTAGCAAGATTGCTTCCAAACGGCTAATAAGGAGGATATAAGAGAATGGCAAGAGTAAAAAGCGGCGTTACCGCTCATGCAAGACATAAGAAGATTCTGAAACTGGCTAAGGGCTACAGAGGTGCTCGTCACACCCAGTTCAGAAAAGCAAACGAACTGGTCATGAAGGCTCTCTACTATGCTAGAAGAGACCGTAGATCCAAGAAGAGAGAATTCCGTAAGCTCTGGATCGTTCGTATCAATGCAGCAGCTCGTCAGAACGGCCTGACCTACAGCAAGCTCATCGCTGGCCTGACCCGTGCTGGCATCGAAGTGAACCGTAAGATGCTCTCCGAACTCGCTATCAGCGATCCGGCTGGCTTCACCCAGATCTGCGAAGCAGCTAAAAACGCTTAATCCATAAAAATCCGTCTATGACGATCTGTCACGGACGGATTTTTATTTTGGGCAAAGGGCGCTTAACCGGAAGAATAAAAAGTGATGGGGGCTCTGTGAAGCCTCTTCCGCGATCCATCGAAATAGAGCCGGTCATTTTATGCTATAATGACAGCAAAGATCCAAGCGAGGTGATGCCAATGACTATACAACAAACGCTCACGCTCCTTTCCATGAAGGGGCTGCTTCATGAGGATGAATCGCTGACCATCGCAGGCGGGGAAGAGGCAGCGTCGATCTCCCTGACTTTGCCGCACCTTCTCATCTTGAAGAATGTGACAGAGGAGGGAAGGGCCATTCTGTCATCGAGGCTTTCTATGCTGTATGAGAAGGAGAGCGCACTCATCCTTCTCTCTTCGGAAGGCCATATTCATAGGCTTACTATCGATGAATTCCAGCATGACCAGGGGAAGGAGCCATTCCTCTTTCTTTTTGACAGTCGCAAAGCGAGGGGGAAAGAACCTACGCCATTCACGTTGTCTCCGCTCGAAGAGACAATGGATGCGCTGCTGGCACCCGGCGGCTGCCCCTGGGATCGCGCGCAGGATCATACATCGCTTCGCACCTATTTCCTGCAGGAGGTCTATGAAGTGATCGATGCGATCGATAAGGGCGATATGGTGAACCTGAAAGAAGAGCTGGGCGATGTGCTGCTGCAGATCGTCTTTCATGCGCGCCTTGCGGAGAAGGAAGGCTTCTTCACCATGCAGGATGTCGTAGACGGCATCAATGAGAAAATGATCCGCCGGCATCCCTTTGTTTTCAAGAAAATCACAGTGGAAGAGACCAAAAAGCTCCTTGGGGACTGGGAAACACGGAAAAGATTGGAAAAAAACCGTAAATATCTGCTTTCCGGCGTCTCAAAAGACTTGCCAAGTCTGCTTTTAGCATGTATAATTCAAAGGAAAGTTGGTTCCCATGGACTGACAGAAGCCCTCGAGGGTGGCGCACTTCCTGTGTCTTGTGCTGAAGAAATCAAGGCAGCCGTAGACGGGAAGGGAGCTGTCGATAAAGAGCTTTCGGCGGGGCGTTTCCTTTTTGCGTTAGACCGTGTAATAAATGCAGAAGGGGTAGAGCCTGAACTGGCTCTCCATCGCTACGCCAGATATGTCATGGATCAGCTGAGAGCCTTTGAAAAGGGCCTTTTCCAGAGAGGGAAGAGCCTGATGGACATCTCGCCCGAGGAGGCTCAGGTCTTGTGGCAGGATTTCTGCCGAAAGACGGATACATCAGCGCTCCCCTAGCCCATTGGAGCTGAGAAGCGGTGTGCCTTGTGCACCACTCTTCTTTGTTGGCAAAAGCCATCATTATTAAAGGAGGATGTTTAGTTATGAACAAAACAGAACTCATCACTGCTGTCGCTCAGGAAGCAGAAATGACCAAGAAAGATGCTGAAAAAGCAGTCAAGGCTGTCATCGATGTCGTATCCGGTGCTCTTGCCAAAGGCGAAAAAGTCCAGCTGATCGGCTTTGGTACTTTCGAAGTCCGTGAACGTAAAGCTCGTGAAGGCCATAACCCGTCCACGCAGGAAGTCATCAAGATCCCGGCTTCCAAGACTCCGGCTTTCCGCGTTTCCAAACAGCTGAAAGAAAAAGTCAATGTAAAACCGGCTAAAAAAACCAGAGCTAAGAAAGCAGCTAAGAAATAAGATGGTACAGGAGATCCCCTTGCGGCATGAGCCGTGAGGGGATTTTTTTGATTTAGACTGTGGTTCGAATCAGAGTCACACGACGTTCCTAATCCCTGGGGAAACGCTGATTCAGTCGCAGAGGCAGATTTTACAAGAACTTTTATACATGATTTCGTCATGCCCTTTCTTGAATAGCTCGATACGACTTGTACCCCAAGCCCCGCCCATTTGCGCCTTTATGATATAATCGAAAGTGGAAACGTATAGAAAGGGAGAAACGAAATGGAGATCGCTCGTAAGTTTTACATCATGACGGCCAGCATCGGGACGGGGCACAGCCAGGCGGCGCGTGCGATCGCGGAAGCAATCCAGCGCACGCATCCTGCGGACTCGGTGCAGGTGCTCGACTTCGTGTCCAGCAATCTCTTCTCCATCGACCATATCATCAAGGACGGCTATCTCAAAATGATCGATGCCTTCCCGGAGATGTATGACCATCTCTACAGTGATTCGCAGAGTAGCCGCTTCGGGCAGCTCTCGCAGAAGATGCTATCCCTTTCCTTTAAGCGCAGGATGAAGAATCTCATCATGACCACGAAGCCGGACGCGATGATCTTCACGCATCCTTTCCCGGCAGGGGCGGCAGACCTTCTGAAGGCGGAAGGCTCGATCTCGATCCCGCTGCTCGGCGTGATCACGGATTTCGATATTCACCAGCTCTGGATCGACCGCTATCTTGACGGGTATTGTGTCGCGACGCCGGATCTGAAGGACCTACTGGAGACGTATGATATTGATGGCAGCCGCATCCATGTGACAGGTATCCCGGTGCGCCGCGCTTTTTATGAGAAAGCGAAGGAGAGAGAGCCCTTTGAAAAAGGGACGGTACTCGTCATGGGCGGTGGTCTCGGGCTCGGTAATGTCGTGGATAATATCGCCCGTCTGGATGAAGTGGAAGAAATCTCGAAATTCATTGTCGTGACCGGGAAGAATATCAGTCTGTACGAAAAAGTGGCTGCTCTTGCCGAGAAGCTAAAGCATCCTGTGGAGCTTCACAGTTATACAAATAAAGTGGCGGAGATGATGGCAAGGAGCGAGATCCTTGTGACAAAGCCGGGTGCGCTTACGTGCACAGAGGCGATGGTGATGCATCTCCCCATGGTGCTTGTCAATACGCTGCCCGGGCAGGAGCGTGCGAACGCCATGCATATGAAGAACCTTGGCTGCGCGGAATGGGTGAAGCGGGGGGAACTCGCAGACTCAGTGCGCGCTATCCTTCGTGATCCGCTCGTTCGGAAGAAAATGGCAGATGCTTGCAGCGTCGCTCCGAGCAGCAGTGCGGATCAGGTGGCGAAGGTATTATACGATTTGGCAGGAAAGCAGTGACGGATGACCGGTAGCATTGCCTGCTTTTCTCTGCTTCACTGCTCTCGATTCTGAAAGATGTGATACACATGGACTCTTTATTCGACATGTCCCCGGAGGCGGGGAAGCGGTATGCCCCCTTGGCGGATCGCATGCGCCCCAGGCGGCTTGAAGACATCGTCGGACAGGACGGTGCCGTTGGACGGCAGTCATTCCTTTATCGCATGATAGAGCGGGATACGATCCCATCTCTTCTTCTTTTTGGCCCGCCAGGATGCGGGAAGACGACGATCGCATCGGTCATTGCAGAAATGACGAAGAGCTGTTTCGTCAAGGTGAATGCGACCTCGAGCGGGATCAAAGAAATCCGGGATGTGGTTTCCAAGGCGAAAGAGGAGCTTTCGTATTACCAGCGGCGGACGATCGTTTTCATCGATGAAATCCACCGGTTCAATAAGGGGCAGCAGGATGTGCTTCTGCCTTATGTGGAGGATGGGACATTCATCCTCATCGGTGCGACGACGGAGAATCCTTATTTTGAAATCAATGGGCCGCTGCTCTCCCGTCTGCGGCTGATCCATCTGAAGCGACTTACTGATGAAGCGATCATCTCGGTGCTTCATCGCGCGCTCGATGATGAAAAGAATGGACTGGCCATTCATCGCTATACGGCAAAACCAGAGGCACTCTCTCTCATTGCTGCCTATGCCTCCGGGGATACGCGCGTCGCGCTGAATCTCTTGGAACAGTCGACATCCATGCTGAGGGATGGAGGCTCTCTGACAGAAAAGGAAATCGGCGAGGTGGCAGGTGTTCAGATCTCCAGCTATGATAAGCAGGGGGACTATCATTACAATATCGTCTCTGCCTTCATCAAGAGCATGCGAGGGAGTGATCCTGATGCAGCGCTGCACTATCTGGCGCGCATGATCGATGGAGGGGAGAAGACGTCTTTCATTTCACGCCGCATCATGATTTGTGCGGCGGAAGATGTAGGCCTTGCGGATCCGCGAGCGCTGCAGGTGGCGGTATCAGCGGCGCAGGCGGCGGAAATGGTCGGCTTTCCTGAGTCGCAGATCATCCTTGCGGAAGCCGTGCTCTATATTTGCCTCGCGCCGAAGAGCAACAGCGCCTGCTCTGGCATTTTTGCCGCCGAAGGGGAGGAAAAGACAAGAAAGGACTGGTCCATCCCCGCGCACCTCATGGACTCGCACTACAGCGGAGCGAAGAAAATGGGGCTTGGCATCGGATATAAGTATCCTCACGATTTCGGTGGATGGGTAGAGCAGCAGTATCTTCCTGATGAGCTCGTAGGACACCAGTACTACAAGCCCCGCCCGCTCGGGCAGGAAGGCGACATGGTGCGCGCCTGGTGGGCGAGAAGAAAGGGAAGTAAGTGACTGGTGACTGGAATGCCAACTCATGGCACCACCATTTCGCATTTCTCATTTCTCATGCAATCGAGGCTTTCAAACGTAATCAAGGGGCGAGCCGCCCCACGGACTAAGTTTGAAAGCAGGGACGAGTAGCTAGGGATTAGGGATTGGGGATTAGGAGTGACTGGTGGCTGGTGACTGGGATTTCTCCGGCATCGTCATCCCGAGCGCAGCCGAGGATCTTTACTGCACTGCGGGAATCAGTGTGTATGCGCCGAGGGAAAAAGATGTCCTAGGGAAACGCTGATTAAATCGCAGAGTCGAATTTCATATGGATTTTTATACATAGCTTCGTCATCATCTTCCTTAAATAGCTCGCTATTCGCGTCAGATGATTCCTTGCTCTGTATAAAAATCCAAGAATGAAATCTGACAACGATTTAATCAGTGTTTCCCTAGTGCTGCCTCCCATCAGGCGATGACCGTTCTGCAATAAAGACCCTCGGCTACGCTCGAAATGACGATGCGCCGCGCGAAGCGCTATCAAAATTCCGCGGCGCTTCTGATTTTTATGCGCCGCACCTTCATTCCTAATTCCTCATTCCTAATTCCTCATTCAAGCAGAGCTTTCATATACAATCAAGGGACAGCACGTCCCCGGGGCTAACCCTGCACCTGCACCTAATAAAGGAGACATAACCATTTATCCATGAAAAAGAAGACAGCAAGCCGGAGACGGACGACGAGAGTGACAAAGAGCGGGGAGAAGAGCTATGAGATCACAGGTGTGATTCTCTTCCTCTTCGGCCTTTTCATTCTCTTTAGTCTTTTTAGCGACAGTACCGGTTTTTTCGGAGATATTACGAATAAAGGTAGCCATTTCCTCTTCGGATTCGGCGCGCCTTTCTGCGCCCTTTTGATGATGTTTTTCGGTGGGCGCTATGCCGTGACATCGAAAGGAATTTCCTGGGACAGGCGCGTTGCGCTGGTCATCCTGCTGGTGCTGCTCCTCTTCATGGCGGTGCATCATTTTCTGGTCCCTTTTGGAAGAGAAATGGATATCCAGTCGATCCTCACCTATGGCGGGATCGTCGGGGCGGGATTCTGCGTCTTTTTCCATGACGCGATGGGATACTGGGGGACGACGCTGGTGCTCCTCGGGGCCATCGTGATCGATGTGCTTCTGCTGACGCACTGGTCACTCTCCAAGGGCGCGCAGAAAGTGGGCTCGAAGGCGCAGGTGCTCGGAAAGAAAACAGGCGAGAAGATCGAAGCCGCAGCCATGCGGCTCAGGGAAAAGAAAGCGGCGCTGGATGCTGCCAGAAGTGCTGCTCGGCTGGAAGTACTTGATGATAAGCCGACGGAGTTCATTTACAAGAAGAATGAAGAAAATGCGGTAGAACTGATGGAAGAGGAGCCTCCGGCAGAAGATATGGCGGTCCCTGCGCAGATGCCGGATGCGGAAGAGCCACCGATTTCCGTAGAAGAGCCTATCGAAGAAATCCCTCCGGAAGCGGACGAAGAAGCGCAGGAAGAGCCGCTGATGCCGGAGGAGCCGGTCGAAGAGATCGAAGAACCACCGATGCCACCGCTACCGGAAACGGAGGAGGAAGCGGCAGAAGAACCACTGGAAGAACCGGTAGAAGAGATGCCCGGGGAAGAGAAGCCGGAGGAGGACATTCATCCGATACCGGTAGCGCCCGTCTCAGCAGACCCGGCGCATCCGGCACCTGCGGCTGAAGAAGGGCCGGTGTACCAGTTTCCTCCGCTGTCGCTTCTTCATGCGGGAACAAATGCAGGGCAGGGAGAGGCCGATGCAGGACAGAAGGCGGCGCTCATCGAGTCGACGCTTGCCAGCTTCGGGGTCCGGGCGAAGGTCGTTCACTACAGCGTGGGGCCGACGGTGACGCGTTTCGAACTCAAGCCGGAAATGGGCGTCCGCGTGAGCAAGATCGAAGGGCTTTCGAATGAGCTCGCCATGGCTCTTGAGGCGACACATATCCGCATCGAAGCCCCGATCCCGGGGAAATCTGCGGTCGGCATCGAGATCCCGAATACGAAGGCGGCGTCTGTGCCGCTTCATGATGTGCTTGCCAGCGATGCCTTTCAGCATGGCAAGGGCCATATCCTTGTGGCTCTGGGGAAGGGCATCACCGGGAAGACCGTTGTGACCGATCTGGCGAAGGCGCCGCATCTTCTGATCGCAGGCTCGACCGGCAGCGGCAAGAGCGTGTGCATCAATTCCATCATCACGAGCATCATTTACCATAGCCGCCCTGACGAAGTGAAGCTCATGCTCATCGATCCAAAGGTGGTCGAGCTCTCTGTCTATAACGGCATCCCGCATCTGCGCACGGAAGTCGTGACCGATATGAAGAAGGCGCAGGGGACGCTGAATTGGGCTGTCCGTGAAATGGAAGCCCGTTACCAGCTCTTTGCCGGGGCGAAGGTGCGAAATATCGAAGGGTATAATAAGATGTACCCTGATAAAAAGATGCCCTATATTTTACTGATCGTCGATGAATTTGCCGACCTCATGAATGTCGCGGCCAAAGAAGTCGAAGTCCTGATCCAGCGTCTGACGCAGAAGGCGCGTGCCGCCGGCATCCATCTGATCCTTGCGACACAGAGACCGTCAGCCGATGTCATCACCGGCGTCATCAAATCCAACATTCCGAGCCGTATCGCCTTCATGGTCGAGTCGGGGCTCAATTCCCGCATCATTCTCGATGAGGGAGGGGCAGAATCTCTGCTCGGCAAGGGCGATATGCTCTTCAAGCAGGCAGGAGCGCTCAGTACTGTCCGTATTCAGGGGGCGTTCATCTCGGACGAAGAGGTCGAGGATGTGGTGAACTATGTCAGGGCAGAGTGCATCCGTCAGGAAAGCCATGTCGTCTATGAGCCGATCGATCTTTCTATCCCGGAAAAAACAGAGAAAGAGGAGGAAATGGTCGAAGAGCAGGATGATCTCATGCCGGAGGCTTCGGAATGGGTGCTCGATACGAAGCGCGCTTCTGTCTCCGCTCTACAGCGCCGATTCCGCATCGGTTATACCCGGGCCGGCCGTCTCATGGATACCATGGAACGCCTCGGCATCGTCGGCCCCGCAGAAGGGGCAAAGCCAAGAGATATTCTGGTCAATAAGGAGCAGCTGGCCGGTATTTTGGCTGGTGGAAAGAATGAGGAGAATGGTGACGAGTGACTGCTGGCTGGCAGCGTTTCCCCAGAGATTAGGAGCGCTCGGTCACGGGTGATTTGAGACTGGCATGCCACTCTCGGGTATTGCCATATTATATTTGTGGTGAAGCCGCCGCCACTATTTTTGATTTCGTATTTCTAATTTCTCCTTCGAGTAGAGCTTTTATTCGCCAGTAAGGGGTGGCACGTTTCCCCCAATCCATTCATCATGGAGGTGATCCATCACGAAACGACTATGTTCGGTATTTCTTTTTATTCTTCTGGCAGGCGGGGCTTTTTTCGGCATTCTCCGCTACGCGAAGAATCTGGAACAAGCGAGGCGCCAGGAACACCATCCTGTGAGCAAAGTCATCGTGCTGACGGATCTTTCTCAGGATATGCTGGAGCCTGTGGCAGAGGCTTTTTATAAAGAGCAGGGACTCGCTGTGGAGATCTCCTATGTATCGAGCGCAGATTTATTAAAGAAAACCTCACCGGAAGAAAAGGCAGCGGATGTGGTGATCACCAGTCAGGATATCCTGATGCGGATGAAAGAAAATGGACAGCTTGCGGCCTATTCCTCTTCGCGCACGGATACGGCGCTGAATCTATTCAAGGATGAAGAGGCGTATTGGACAGGGCTTTGGGTGGATCCCATCGTGTTTGCGGTGAATCCGGATTTTCTTAAGAAGCAGAATGCCTTTTCCTACACATGGGCAGAGGTCTTCACAAGGGAAGAGGCACAGCTTTCGATGACGGACTTCATCGCCGCCGACATGTCGAAGGATCTCCTGATGTGTCTCATTGAGCATTTCGGGCTAGACTATGCGATGGAGCTCTTGGGCAAGGCGCAGCAGCATCTCGTACAATATGGGAAGTATCTTTCCACGCCGTCCCGTATGGCGGCGATGGGAAAATGCGATATCGGGATCTCCGGGCTGAATGAAGTCCTTCGCACGAAGCAGGAGAAAATGCCTGTCACGATCATTTATCCAGAGGACGGCGCTCCCTGGTATCTCTATGGGACGGGGCTTCTGGCAGAAAGCGCACATCCTGAGCGGGGCGAGCGTCTGATAGACTGGCTGCTGGACTCGGTGAAATATAAAAGCATCATGGAAAAGAACGGGAACTATTTCATCTATGTGAATGATGATGCGGCGGAGCCCGATGCGGCCGGTAATGAACTCGTTTTTTGGGAATTAGAAAAAAGATATTTGGATGAAGGCAGAAAAGACCTGCTGAATCTATGGGGAGAAAAAGTACGTTTTGGAGGTACAAAGAAGTGACGAAGAAATTAGGATTTATCAGCCTTGGCTGCTCGAAGAACCTGGTCGATACGGAAATGATGGTGGGCATTATGGAGAAAGCCGGCTATGAACTGACCGAAGATCTGGCAGAAGCGCATGTCATCATCATCAATACCTGCACATTCATCGATCCGGCCAAGGAAGAGTCGATCCAGACCATTCTGGAAACCGCGGAATACAAGAAAACGGGTGTCTGCGAACGGTTGGTGGCTGCCGGCTGCCTCTCGCAGCAGTACAAGGAAGCGCTCGCTAAGGAAATCCCGGAAGTCGATATTTTCATCGGCACGGACTCATGGCAGGATATTCTGGATGCCGTGAATGAATCCTATGCCAATGGCGGAGAAAAAGTGTTTAAATTCGGCACCATTCCCTGTGCCAATGAAGAGCTCATCCCGCGTGCTTCGCTGACGCCGAAATATACCGCCTATGTGAAGATCGCTGAAGGCTGCAGCAATGGCTGCACGTTCTGCTACATCCCCTATGTACGCGGGCCGATGAGAAGCCGCCCGATTTCTTCCATCGTCCATGAAGTGAGACGTCTGGCGGCGGAAGGGGTGCGTGAATTCAACCTCATCGCGCAGGATCTTTCCTGCTACGGACGCGATCTCGGGACGAATCTGGCAAGCCTCCTTCGAGAGCTTGTCAAGATCGACGGTGTGAAGTGGATCCGTCTCTTCTATCTCTATCCGACCTACTTTGATGATGAGCTCTTGGACGTCATCCTGCACGAAGATAAGATCTGTAAGTACGTGGACATCCCGCTGCAGCATATCAGCAATGCCGTACTTACCCGTATGCACCGCCGCGACTCCTCGGAGAGCATCTATGCGCTTCTTCGGAAGCTCCGCGCCGCCAGCCCGCGTATGACCATCCGCACGACACTCATGGTCGGATTCCCCGGAGAGACAGAGGCTGATTTTCAGGAGCTTTGTGACTTCATTCAGGAAATCAAATTCGATGATATGGGAGCCTTCCAGTTTTCCCCACAGGATGGTACGCCTGCGGCGCGCATGACGGACCAGATCGCTGAAGAGGTGAAGGAAGACCGCTACCACCAGCTGATGGCGATTCAGGCCGGGATTTCGGAAGAAAACAATGAATGCCTCATTGATACCGACGCGGAAGTCCTCGTCGAGGAAATCATCGAGGATGGCGAAGGTCATAGGCAGGCCAAGGGCCGCACCTCCTATCAGGCGCCCGAAGTCGACGGGAATGTGTATATCGACAATCCGGGAGATCTGAAACCCGGCGATTTCGTGAGCGTCCATATCATCGACGGATATGCGTATGATCTGATCGCGGAAGTGAAAGAATAAAAAGGGGTTCAAGGTTCAAGTTGATGGGTTCAAGGCTCTCGTGGCGGCTTCGCCGCGAGTATATTATGGGGCGATGCCCGAAAGTGGTATTCAAGTCACTACTCACCAGTCACCCCTGATCCCCATTACCATTGAGGCACATATGCTCACAGAAATCATCACCACCGGCACCGAGCTTCTGCTGGGGGAAATCGATAACGAAAACAGCCGTTATCTGGCGGAGCTCATGAATGAACACGGCTTTACGGTCGCTTTTATGACGACGGTGGGAGATAACCCTGAGCGGATGAGAGCAGCTTTTGAAACGGCGCTCTCCCGAGCAGATCTTGTCATCACCTCGGGCGGCCTCGGCTCGACGCAGGGAGATATCACGAAACGAATCGGCGCGGAAGCGCTGGGACTTCCCTATGAGCTTTTTCCAAAAGAATCAGAGCGCCTCGCGGCGTACTACAAAGAAAAAGGACGCCCTTACCGCCCGTCACTTTCTCGTCAGGCGTGGTTTGCGAAAGGGGCGCAGCTTCTGACGAACGAGGTGGGCTCTGCAAGTGGCTCAGCGCTGGAAAACCATGGGAAATTTCTCGTCCATCTTCCCGGCCCGCCTTTTGAAATGAAAATGATGGCGGAGAAGCACATGCTGCCGTGGCTTATGAAACGGCTGGGCAAGATGGGGACGATCCGCTCCATGATCCTGCCGATTCCTGACAGGACGGAGGCGGAGATCGAAGAAACCATCATGGATCTCATCCAAGCGCAGGGAAATCCTACCATCGCACTTCTTGCACGACCCGGCTATATCGCTCTTCGTGTGACAGCGAAAGCAGAAACCGCTGAGGCAGCCTATGCGCTGATGTCACCGCTGGTGACAGAGCTCAAGAAGCGTCTCCCCGTATCTGACTATCATATCGAGCAGCATGTGCGAGAAGATCTCGTGTCTCTTCTGGAAGAGACGCATCTTTCCGTGAGCGCCGCCGAGTCCTGCACGGGCGGCCTCATCGGAAAACTGATGACGGATCTCCCGGGAAGCTCTGCGTATTTCAAAGGAAGCGCGGTCACATACTGGAATGAGGCCAAAGAAAAGGTGCTGGGAGTCTCCGCGGAGACACTTTCCCGCTATACGGCAGTCAGCGGAGAAACGGCAAAGGAAATGGCAGAGGGCAGTCGCCGGCTGTATGCGTCCGACATTGCCGTCTCGACGACAGGCTACGCGGGCCCGGGGAAAGGGGAACGCGGCGAGCCCGAAGGCACCGTCTTCATTGCCGTCGCGGGCAGTCGCGGTACGGAGGTCCATGAAGAACATTTTCTGGGCTCTCGAAAGAGTGTCCGCTATGCTGCTGCAGAGAAAGCGATGTACTATGTCATGGAGTATGTGAGGAAGATGACGGGGGAGGACAGGTAGGCTTTCCGTATAGGTGGATTGGGCTCGAAGCGAATCCCCACGGGCGATGCGTCCATGGATTTCGGTGAAGCGCTTTGCTCGAATGCGAAATGAGAAATGGTGGTGCGAAGTCTTTCGTCAACGTGTCGTCGCTTTTTATAAAAGAATAGAGTTTACAAGTGCTTTCTACTGATAGCAAAAAATACCGTACACATGCGATGCAGCATGTGTACGGTATTTTTATGGTTAGTCAGGATTAGCCCGTAGGGCGTGCCGCCCTTTGATTACGTGCGAAAGAGGGGGAGCGGGTTCAACAGGTTCAGAGGGTTCAACGGGGGTGGTGCGGCGCATAAAAAAGAAGCGCCGCGGAGTATAGATGGTGGCGATGCCCGAAGGCGGCATTTCAGTCACTAGTCACAAGTCACTAGTCACTCGAGGCTCCTAATCCCTAGCCACTAATCCTCATCCCTGCTTTCAAACTTTACGCAGTGTTTCCTTAGAAATTATTTTTTCAGATCGATTCCTCGGATCTGCTGACGGAGCGGAAGTACGGAGTAGGGAGCGACGGAGAATTCATCGACGCCCATCTTCAGGAAGGTCTCCGTGATGGAGAGATCACTGCCGAGCTCACCGCACATGCCGACCCAGATGCCGGCTTTGTGTGCATTTTCTACCGTCATCTGGATGAGCTTCAGGACGGCAGGGTGATGCGGATTGAAGAAATCGGCCAGGTTACGGCTGGTGCGATCGACGACCAGCGTGTACTGCGAGAGGTCATTCGTGCCGATGGAGAAAAAGTCGACTTCTTTCGCGAGCTTGTCGCTGATGAGCGCAGCGGCCGGTGTTTCGATCATGATACCGATTTCCATCTGCTTATCGTAAGCGATGCCTTTCTTATCGAGCTCCATCCGGACTTCTGTCAGGATTTCCTTCGCCTTCCACACTTCCCAGACGGAAGTGATGAGGGGGAACATGATGGCAGCTTTGCCATAGGCGCTGGCGCGGAGGATGGCGCGGAGCTGAACTTTGAAGATTTCCGGACGCTTCAGGGAGATGCGGATCGCGCGCAGGCCGAGTGCCGGATTGTCCTCTTTCGGCAGATGGAAAGCGGAGGCTTCTTTGTCTGCGCCGATGTCGAGGGTACGGATGATGACACGCTTGCCGGCCATGGTCTCGATCGCAAGCTTATAGATATTGAATTGCTCTTCTTCAGACGGCAGCTTTTCACGGCCCATGTAGATGAATTCGCTGCGGAAGAGGCCGATGCCTTCCGCGTCATTCTTGAGGACGGCAGAAAGGTCGGAGGCAGAGGAAACGTTCGCTGCGACTTCGACACGGTGGCCGTCGATCGTTTCGCTCGGAAGGCCCTTCAGCTGCTGCAGGAGCTCTTTCAGGTGGATGCTCTGGCTCTGTTTCTCTTTCATACCGGAGAGGATAGCCGGTGTCGGTTCGAGGTAGACAACGCCGAAGAAGCCATCAATGACGGCGGTCTTCCCATCGTGGGTGGCATCGACATCCGTCCCGGTCGCAACGATCGCAGGGACGCCGAGCGCACGGGCGAGGATCGCGGTGTGTGAAGTCGGAGTGCCTTCCTTCGTCACGAAGCCTAAGATCTTTGTCGTATCCATCTGGATGGTCTCGCTTGGCGTGAGGTCATCCGCATAGAGAATGCAGGGCTCATCGGAAGAGAAGAGAGCCTGTTTCTGACGGAGCGTGCGGAGCAGGATGCGTGCGACTTCAGCCATGTCAGCGATCTGGCCATGGACGTAGTCATCCGGATCCGCTTCATAGATACGGGTGAAGTTCTGCTCCGCCTGCTGGACGGCATACTCTGCATTGACGCTCTGCTTTCGGATGATAGACTTGACCGCGTCAACGAATTCGGAGTCTGTCATCATCTGCTGATAGACTTTGAAAATCGAAGCGTTATCCAAGCCGACATGAGAGATGGCTTCCTGATAGAATTCCTTCATTTTGACAGCGGCTGCATTGCGCGCAGAGTCAAAGCGTGCGACTTCGGTCTC
Organism: uncultured Dialister sp.; assembly: GCA_934178345.1. Lineage (GTDB taxonomy): Bacteria > Bacillota > Negativicutes > Veillonellales > Dialisteraceae > Dialister. Next base: position 79,692 of record CAKPQG010000007.1, read on the forward strand.
CGGTTTTTCGATCTCTGTGCGGGCAAAGTCCATCGGCTGGTGACGGAAGATACGCAGCGGGCCGATCGTGACCATGCCGGAAATACTTTTGCCATGAATGGTAAGCATAGGTGGTAGTCCTTTCGTTTTTTCTTATATTTGGAGTGACTGGTGACTAGTCACTAGTAGCTAGGGATTAGGGAACAGGGATTAGTGGCTATGGATTAGGAGCCTCAAGCTCCGTGGTGCTTCTTGTTTATGCGCCGCACCAGCACTTCGCACTCCGCATTTGAGCAGAGCTTTCATTCGTGGTCAAAGGGCGATACGCCCCACGGGCTAACTCTGAACCCGATAGCCTCAATTCTCTATTCCTTTTCGACATTCCACGCCCTTGTCGTAGTAATGCCGGATCTTTTTCATTTCTGTGATGAGGTCGGCGGCGTCAAGAATGATTTTCGGTGCATTTCTTCCCGTAAAGACGAGTTCGCAGTCCGGGCTTCTGGCGGCGAGGATGCGCTTCGTGTCCTCCTCGGTCGCAAGGTCATACCAATAGGCCATGTTGTATTCGTCTAAAACAACGAGATCATAGCCTTTGGAGACTGCTTCTACGGCATCCTCGATCCCCTTGAGGACCATGTCGCGATATTCTTTCGGCGGATGCCCTGCGGGGTAGACGCGCAGCGCGGATCCCCAGGCTTTGATTTCTTCTTCCGAGAGCATACCTTCTTTTGCAATGAAATAGGGTTTACCCAAAGTGATGAGTGTCAGGCCGGGAAGTCCCTGCAGGATCTTCTGCTCAGAATAGGCGAGTGACTTCATAAACTGAATAAAACAGACTTTCTTTCCGGCACCGACGGCGCGGACAGCAAGTCCGATGGCAGCGGTGGTTTTCCCTTTCCCGTCGCCTGTATAGACTTCGATATATCCTTTCATGAAAGACCTCCTTCTGGAAATCTGATCTTGAAGGAATGATGAGTTAAAATTATCGTCAGCCCTTCAATGGATAACTATATTATACAATATGAGGGGAAGAGCTGGGAAGAAGAGGGACTGATGATTAAGAGACATACGATGTCCTGTCATGGCTCCTCCTGCTCGGTCATTTGAAGTGAAAGCAGGGGATCTTTTCCTCTCTTGGACAGAAGGAGCGCTTGAAGGATCCTAAAAGGGAAACAGGGGCATCTTCATCGAAGTGACCTGACTCCGCTCTTTACGTTTCTGCGGGCAGCCATCTTCGGGGCCGGCCCAGAGCCGGGGAATCCGTATTGGCATATTCCGGCGTGATGTATTATAATGTATAAGGTAATTTGTAAAAAATACTTTTAGAAATCTTTATATACATGTATCGCCGCGACGCTGCCCTGCTGTGATGCCTCTGAATCTATGGGCGGCCAAAGGGTAGAGCATGGTAGATGAATATAAAAAATTCATCGGGGTACTGATCCTGGTCATTGCGGCCGCGGTCTCTGTATTCGTGATGAAGACGTACTACCCGGAATTTTACGACCAGACGATTCAGCTGACACTGGCGGGGGATATTGATGGCTTAGGTGATTATATCTCCTCTTTTGGCTATGGAGCCTTTGCGGTGAGTATCGGGCTTTTGATTTTCTGTAATGTCTTCGGGATCCCGACAATCCCATTTCTTACAGTGAACGGAGCTCTTTTTGGTCTGATTCCGGGACTGGTGATTTCCTGGCTGGGGGAAGTCTTGGGGATCGAGCTGAGCTTTCATATCGGGCGTATCTTCTTCAGGCAGGAAGCGAGAAGCTTCATCGAGAAGCGGCATATGCTGGAGAAGCTCGATAAGTATAGCAGCGTGAAGCATATGATCCTTACGCGGGCGATCCCCTACTCGCCGAATATTCTCTTCACGGCGGTCGCGGTGGTGTCGAAGCTGTCATCGAAGGAACATTTCAAGGCGACGCTCATCGGGAAAATCCCCTCGGTCGTGATCGAGGTGGTTTTGGGGCATGATCTCATTTATTTTCAGGAGCACAGCACACGTTTCATCCTGCTTTTCCTCCTGGTGATCGGCGGCTGCGTGTCGCATCGGATATATAAGAAGAAACACCCCAATAAGGATGAATAAAAGGATGCCGAAAGGCATCCTTTTTGGATTGCTTATGAGGCGGTCTGCCTTCTTGATCGAAAGAATGCTTTGACGGCTTTGCTCATTCCTGCTTTCGAACGTCCCTTTCCCTTCTTCCCGATAGAGTATATAATTAAGGAAACGCTGATTAAATCGCAGAGTCAGACTTTACGAGAATTTTTATGTATAGCTTCGTCATAACCTTCCTTAAATAGCTCGCTATTCGCGTCAGGTTATTCCTCGCTATGCATAAAAATTCAAGAGTAAAATCTGACAACGATTTAATCAGTGTTTCCTTAAATCAAAACTACGAAGAAGAAGGTGAAAACGTGGGACTGTGGAGTCAGATTTCCTCCTGCTTTGCGAAGAACTCTTTTGCTGCCTGCTCTTGTGATGAGCGGGGGCGAGCGATCGATGAGGGGGCACGGCAGATTCTTGGAGCGATCGAAGAAGCGGGGAAAGAGGGCTATATCGTGGGCGGGTGCGTCCGTGATCTTGCGATGGGAAAGGCGCCGCATGACTGGGACATCACGACGTCGGCGCGTCCGGAGGAGATGCTCTCTATCGCGGCTTTACGCGGCTGGCAAGCCATCGATGGCGGCGGACGCCGGTTCGGGACGGTCATCATTATCCTGGGCGGTGAAAATTATGAAGTGACGACATTCCGCAGCGAAAGCTATGGAAGCGATGCACATCGGCCGAGCGAGGTATCCTTTGCCGGGACGCTGAAAGAGGATCTCATGCGCCGTGATTTCACCGTGAATGCCATGGCGATGGATCGTAGAGGGCGGCTCTATGATGTGTTTGACGGTCTTTCCGATATCGCGAGGAAACGTCTTCGGACGGTAGGGGATGCAGGAGAGCGTTTCTCAGAAGATGCGCTGCGCCTGTTTCGCGCCTGCCGGTTTGTGGCGCAGCTCGACTTCACGGCTGACAGCTCGCTGGTAGAGGGGATGGAGAGTGCTTTTTCGCGGGTCTCGGGGCTGTCGCTTGAACGTGTGCGCCAAGAGGTGGACCGACTGCTTGTCGCAGCACATGCGGCGCGCGGTATGGACCTCATGGTACGAAGCGGGCTTGCGGGCTGCTCCTGCCGCATTAAAGAAAAGGGAGCCTACACGGAAGTCCCCATCCTGCCCGAGCTTTCTCATCTGGTGGGGCTGCCGCAGCAAAAGGAATTTCATAAGTATGATGCGTGGTATCATACACTCGCCGTGCTTGAGGCGGCGAGCCCCGATCCGCTTTTGCGCTGGGCGGCGCTGCTTCATGATGTGGCCAAGGGGATGCCGGGGATCCGCGCGATACGGAAAGGCCGGCTCACGGATTACGGCCATGATAAGAAAGGGGCAGAGATGGCAAGGGATATCCTTACGCGCTGGCGCCGCGGCCCCTCTTTCACGGAAGAAGTGGTCTGGCTGGTGGAGAATCATATGCGTTTTCATTTCTTTGCCAATTCACCGGAAGCGGATGCGGAGAAATGGGTACGCCAGCTCGCAAGAGACCATGTATTCTCTTCTTCCGAAGCAATGGCGGAGAGCTTTCTCCATCTCAAAGATCTTTGCAAGGCGGATATCATTGGCTGCGGACGGCCTCTTTCTGCGACGGAAGGTCACGAAGCCTTCGGCGAATACATGGCAGAGCTCTCGCGACGAATGCCTGTCACCTGCAGGGAACTGCACTATCCGAAGGATGTACCTGTTCTTCTTGCTCCGCATGTGGCAGAGGGCATGAAGAATCTGCTTTTCCGCGTGCAGAATGGCAATCTGGATAATACAGAAGAGGCGCTTCACGAGGCAGCACTGCGATTTGCGAAAAGACATAGGGATTAGAAAGGACTGGTGACTAGTGACTAGTGGCTGGGGATTGGGAGACGGGTAGATATCAGACTCTCTCGCATCGTCATTGAAAGCGTTGCTGAGAAATCTTATTTACACAAACCATTCTACACTCTCGTGGCTTAGGGATTAGGAGCCTCGAGTGACTAGTGACTTGTGACTAGTGACTGAAATGCCACCTTCGGACATAGCCACCATCTATACTCCGCGGCGCTTAGATCCTTCGACTCAGTTCTCATATTTCAGATAATCCATTTTCTAATATACGACGTTTTTCTCCGCTCAGGATGACGAAATGCGCCGCACCAACCCCTTTGAACCTCTTGAACCCGTAGAACCCATTGACCCCATTCACCCCATTTCACGAAAGGAGCTCGCATGAACCAGGGACAGCCCAGAAATAAAATGCGCATGAGAAGCGTCGCATTTTCGAAAGCCATCATTGTTTTGGTGGCTCTTCTTGTGTTGCGTCTTTTCTGGGTGCAGGTCATCGAAGGCAGCCGTTATGAAGAGATGGCGATGAATCAGACGGCGGGGATCCAGACGCTCTACTCACCGCGCGGTACGATCTACGACAGGAATGGGAAGGAAATGGCTTTTTCCATCATGGTGAAGTCTCTCTATGGCGACCCGGGAATGCTGAATGTCTCTCCGAAAGAAGCGGCGAAGGAGCTGGCACCGATTCTGCACAAAAAAGAGAAAGACATCGAGGAGCGACTCTCGCGAGATACGAGCTTCGTATGGCTGGAGCGCACGATGGATCCGGAAGACTCGGACAAGGTCAAGGCTCTCATCCGGGAAAGGAAGTGGGAAGGCTTGAGTTTCGTGGATGAAAGCCGGCGCTTCTATCCGAATGGCTCTATGGCGGCGAATGTTCTCGGCTTTGTCGGGATGGATGACAAGGGGCTCGACGGTCTTGAAATGTCGCTTGACAGTCTCATCCGCGGCGGCTCGAATAAGCAGCGGATCCTGACGGATGCCAGAGGAAATCCGATCCTGAAATCTGTGCTTACTCCGTTCAAGGCGGAGAAGGAACGCTCCGTGTACCTGACCATTGATCAGAATATTCAGTTTTATGCGGAGCGTGCGCTTGACCGTGCGATGAAGACGACACATGCGACGGGCGGCATCATCATCGTCATGGATCCGAAGACGGGAGATATTCTGGCATTGGGAAATCAGCCGTCCTATGATCCGAATCATTTCGAAAAAGCGGATGAGCGACAGTTCAAGAACCGCGCCGTTGTCGATATTTATGAACCGGGCTCTACCTTCAAGCCGATCATCGCGGCGACGGCACTCTCGGCCGGGACCTACGATACGAAGCGTGTCTGGCATGACCCGGGCGTTATCTGGGCATCCGGTCACCCCATCAAGAACTGGAATGAAGAATCTTACGGAGATGTGCGCCTTGTCGATATCATCAAGTGGTCGATCAATACGGGCTTTGCACATGTCGGTCTTTTGACAGGCGGTGAGACGATGACCGACTATGCGAAGAGATTCGGATTCGGACGGCCGACGGGAATCGAGCTTCCGGGAGAAGGCGCGGGGCTTCTCTTTGATCCGAAAAACATGCGGCCCATTGATGTTGCGACCATGTCTATCGGGCAGGGCATCGCCGTCACGCCGCTTCAGATGGTGCAGGCCTACAGTGCCTTGGCCAATGGCGGGAAGATGGTGAAGCCCCATATCATCGCTTCGATCAAAAATCCCGATGGCAGTGACTATAAAGTCACGGAAAAGGAAGTGAGCGGGCAGCCGATCACGGAAGCGGTCGCGAGTGAAGTAAAGGATATGATGGAGAAGGAAGTCTCTGAAGGCGGCGGCAGCAATGCGCAGGTGCCTGGCTATCATATGGCAGGCAAGACAGGTACTGCGCAGAAGATCGATGCGGAGCATGGCGGCTATCTCAAGAACCAGTACATTGCTTCCTTCTGCGGCTTCGGGCCGACGGAGAATCCGAGAGCCATCTGTCTCGTCGTCCTGGATACGCCGATGGGGACATACTATGGCGGGCAGGTCGCGGCTCCGGTTTTCAAAGAAGCCATGACACAGATCATGCGCTACCTGGCTGTCCCGACGATCGAAGACAGTGAGAACCATGCCAAACCTGTCACTCCATCGATTGAGACGCATAAGCCGAAGCTGCCTTCTGAAGCAGAGACGGAATTCCGTCTGCCCAGTTTCTATGGCTGGTCCATGCGAGATACAGGGGAATGGCTCACCAAAGCAGGTCTGGGCTTTGCACCGGAAGGAAGCGGCTTCGTGGATAAGCAGAGCCCCGGCGCAGGCATCTATGTGAAAAAGGGAGATACCGTGTGGGTGCATTGCAGCGAATGAAGCTCTAGTGACTAGTGACTAGTGACTGGTGACTCAATATCTTTGTGAGGAACGCCTTTTTACATCCGTGTTTCCCTAAAATGTACCATTGACATAGCTAGGAAGCCATGGTAGGCTAGGGATACAACATGGAGATGGGGCAGGACTGACGGAGCAAAGTGGAAATGACCACGGGTACTGTACTATCTGAAACGCCGACCGTCTGGGCAGAACTTCTGCTCAGACGGTTTTTGTTTAGGAGAAAAGGAGCCGTGTTTCCTGAAAATGGCAGCGAAGCCGCCGCCATCCCCATGGCACACGCCCCATCCACCTATGCTATAATGAAATAGAAAGCCATTGTGAGAGCATGTCGTTTTTTGAAAGGAGATCCACATGTTAAGCGATATCGAAATTGCACAGAAAGCTGAAATGAAGCCGATCACTGAAATCGGTGAAAGCATCGGCATCCCGGCAAAGGAACTGGAAAACTACGGCCATTACAAAGCGAAGGTCTCTCTGAAATTCACCAGAGAGCTGGAAGAAAAACCGAATGGCAAGCTGATCCTTGTGACGGCGATCTCTCCGACACCGGCTGGTGAAGGCAAGACTACGACGACAGTCGGCCTTGGACAGGCTCTGTCTCAGCTCGGCAAGAAGACGATGATCTGTCTCCGTGAACCATCCCTCGGTCCATGCATGGGCATCAAGGGCGGTGCTGCCGGCGGCGGCTATTCTCAGGTCGTCCCGATGGAAGATATCAATCTTCATTTCACGGGCGATCTCCATGCGATCACCGCTGCACATAACCTTCTCGCGGCCATGGTGGATAACCACATCCAGCAGGGGAATGTACTCGGCATCGATCCGCGCCGCGTCGTATGGAACCGTGTCATGGATATGAATGACCGCGTGCTCCGCCACATCGTCGTCGGCCTTGGCGGTCATCCGAATGGCGTACCGAGAGAAAGCAGTTTCGATATCACCGTCGCATCGGAAGTCATGGCGATCCTCTGTCTGGCTCGTTCTATCAGCGACATGAAGGAGCGCTTCTCCAAGATCATCGTCGGCTACACCTATGACAATGCGCCTGTCACGGCGGGCGACATCCATGCGGAAGGCGCGATGGCAGCTCTTATGAAGGATGCGCTGAAGCCGAACCTTGTGCAGACGCTTGAGCATGTCCCGGCCTTCATCCACGGCGGCCCATTTGCAAATATCGCGCATGGCTGCAACTCTGTCCTTGCGACGAAGACGGCGCTGCACCTTGCCGACTATGTCATCACGGAAGCAGGCTTCGGTGCCGATCTCGGCGCTGAAAAGTTCCTTGACATCAAGTGCCGTTTCGCCGGTCTGAAGCCGGACGCAGCTGTCCTTGTTGCAACCATCCGTGCGCTCAAGATGAATGGCGGCAAAGCGAAGAATGAACTCACAGAATCCGATCCGGAAGCAGTCAAGAGAGGCCTGCCGAACCTCCTGCGCCATATTTCCAACTTGAAGAAATTTGGCCTGCCGATCGTTGTTGCGCTGAACATGTTCCCCTCTGATACCGCAGAAGAGAAGAAGGTCATCGAAGATGCCTGCCAGGAAGTCGGCGTCGCAGTGGCAGAGTCCAATGTATTCACAGAAGGCGGCAAAGGCGGCCTGGATCTGGGAGAAAAAGTCCTCTCCGCCATCGAACAGGGCTCCAACTATCACACCCTCTACGATCTGGAAGGCAGCCTGAAAGACAAGATCGAAACCATTGCGAAAGAAATCTACGGCGCAGCGGATGTCGCTTACGATCCGGCGGCGGCCAAGGAACTGAAGCACATCGAAGAGATGGGATTTGCCCATGTCCCGGTCTGCATCGCCAAGACCCCGGCTTCCTTCAGTGACGACCCGACCAAGCTCGGTGCGCCGGAGGGCTTCACGCTTCATGTCAGAGAAGCACGCATTGCTGCAGGCGCTGGCTTTGTAGTCATTCTGACCGGCAAGGTCATGACCATGCCGGGTCTTCCCCGCCGTCCGGCTGCGGAGAAGATCGATGTGGATGAAGAAGGAAATATCACGGGGCTCTTCTGATGGCAATGATCCTAGATGGAAAAAAAACGGCGGCTGCTCTGAAAGAGAAGCTCGCGCTGCGTCTTGCTCATCTGCGCGAGAAGCATTATGAACCGAAACTCGCCATCATTCTGGCCGGGTCTTCCAAGCCGTCTGCCATGTATGCGTCTTTTATGCAGAAGGTCGCCAAAGGCTATGGCATTGATGCAGAAATCTTCCGCGCCTCCGATGATGTGACAGAAGAAGAGCTGGGCTCTCTCGTGACAGATCTCAGTGAGGATCAGAAAATCACTGGGATCCTCATGATGATGCCGCTCCCGAAAGGCATCAGCGAAGAGAAGATGATCGCCCTCATGAATCCGGACAAGGATGTCGATGGCCTCACCGAGACGAATGCAGGCCGTCTGACGGCGGGGAAGGCGGGGCTCTTCGGCTGCACGCCGCGCGCCGTCATGGCGATTCTGGATCACTACCAGATTCCGCTCGACGGGAAGAAAGCTGTCATCATCGGCCGCAGCAATGTCATCGGAAAACCTGTCTCCCTGATGCTTCTTTCGAAGAATGCGACAGTCACCATCTGCCATTCGCATACGAAGGACATCGCTTCTATCACAAAAGAGGCTGACATCCTCGTCGCAGCCGTCGGTCATGCAAACTATGTGAACGCTGACATGGTGAAAGAAGGCGCGACAGTCATCGACGTCGGAATCAACCGCGTGGATGGAAAGACCGTGGGGGACGTAGACTATGAAGCCGTTGCGGAAAAAGCCGGTGCCATCACACCGGTTCCCGGCGGTGTCGGCAGCGTCACTACGACCATGGTGATCGAAAACATTATCGCGGCGGGAGAAAAGCTGGCGAAATGATTCGTGTTTCCTTAGAAAAAACTCAGTCCGAGAGGGCTGAGTTTTTTCGTGGAGAGCGCTGTTCCCTTCTGCGTGTCTTTGCGAAATATGGTATAATACAACCGATTGCATGCAAAGGAGAAAATTATGCGCGTCTTAGGCATTGACCCTGGTACCGGGCGCTGCGGCTTCGGTGTGGTCGAGAAGAATGGCACCACCATCACTCCGGTCAACTACGGCGTCATTGAGACGTACAAAGACCAGAGTGACCTCGAGCGGCTGAACATCGTTTACGAAGGCATCGCTGAGCTCATCGCGACATATCGGCCTGCGTTCATGGGGGTAGAGACACTTTATTTCAATACGAATATTACGACGGGCATCAAGGTGGCGCAGGCGCGCGGCGTGATCCTGCTCGCAGGCTACCGTCAGAATGTCCCCATCATCCCGGTGACGCCGCTGCAGGTGAAGCAGCAGCTGACTGGCTATGGCCGCGCGGATAAGAAGCAGGTCATCGAAATGGTCAAGCGCATGATGCATATCACAAAGAAAATCGACCCCGATGACGCTGCCGATGCACTCGCCATTGGACTTACGGCGATTTATCGGGTGGAGCATAAGAATTGGACGTCGGGGGGATAAGGGGATCTGGTGTGGCTGGGAGATTTCCTTACCAATTTTATAAAAAGAGATGGGTGCGCTCTATGAATTGCGTGCCCCTCCTTCCCTGCTGAAGTTTCAGGTATGAGTAGCTACTAATTTCTAGTCACCAGTCCCTAGTCACTAGTCCCTAGTCACTCATCCCTGCTTTCAAACGTAAAGGAATACGTTCTCATGATCGGATATATCAAAGGCCGTGTGACGGCCCTTTTCAAAGATTTCTGCTTTCTGGAAACAGGCGGCATCGGGTATCGAATTTTCATTTCTGATAAGACCCGTCAGCAGCTTGCGCCCGGGGAAGAGGCGAAGCTCTTCACGTATATGGCAGTCCGAGAGGATGCGATCCTGCTTTACGGCTTTCTGGGACAGGAAGAGCAGGAGCTCTTTCTGCTTTTGATCTCGATTTCAAAGATCGGGCCCAAGGTCGCGATGGGCATCCTCTCTACCATGACGCCTTCTGCTTTTGTCGGTGCGGTGAAGGCGCAGAATGTCTCCCAGCTGACAAAGCTCCCTGGTATAGGCAAGAAGACGGCGGAGCGTCTTCTGGTCGAACTCAAGGATAAGGTCGGTGTCTTTGCTTCGGGCGAAACGGAGATCCCGTCGGTCTCTGCGGCAGAGCAAGACGAGGGAATGAGCGGAGAAGCAGCGCGTGCACTCATGGCGCTCGGCTATGAGGCAGAAGAGATTGCCCCTGTCCTGAAGAGGCTCGCAGGTGCGTATGACAATGTTTCTCAGCTCGTCGGAGCGGCACTGCGGGAATTTGGGAAGAGCAGAGGATAGGGGTAGCCCTTGGGTGTGCCGTCCTTTGACTGGGAGTGAAAGCTTCGCTTGAATGAGAAATTAGAAATGAGAAATGCGAAATGATGGTGCGGCGCGAAAAAATAAGGAAGCGCCGCAAAGCATAAATACGGCGATGCCAGAAGATGGCTTTTAAGTCACTAGTCACCAGTCACTAGTCACTCAAGGCCACTTTCAAACTTATTGAAATCTATGAAATCGATTTCCTTAAACCTTTTTCAAAGGAGTCTTCATGAAGAATAAATACATCAAAAGCCTTGGCGGTGAAGAGGAAGAGGTGCTCGGCAGCAAGGGGCGCATCGTTTCCACCGAAGAAACCGCAAAAGACGAGTGGCAGACGACGCTTCGTCCGCAGCATCTGGACGATTATATCGGACAGGAAGCCTTCAAGAAGAATCTTAAGGTGTACATCGAGGCAGCCAAATCGCGCAAAGAGCCGCTGGACCACGTGCTCCTCTACGGGCCGCCGGGGCTTGGCAAGACCACCATGGCGAAAATCATTGCCAATGAGCTGGGTTCGCAGTTCAAAGTGACGAGCGGTCCGGCCATCGGACGTCCGGGGGAGCTGGCCTCCATCCTGACGACATTGCAGGATCATGATGTACTTTTCATCGATGAGATCCATCGCCTGAATCGGAATGTCGAAGAAATCCTGTACTCTGCGATGGAAGATTTTTCTCTGGATATTGTCATGGGGAAGGGAACTGGTGCCAGCTCCATCCGCATCGATCTTGCTCATTTTACACTGATCGGCGCGACGACGCGGGCAGGCTCTCTCTCCGCGCCGCTGCGTGACCGTTTCCTCATCACGAACCATATGCAGTTCTATGAACCGGAGGAGTTGAAAAAGATCATCACCCGTGCGGCGCACATCCTGCAGATCGAGATCGAGGACAGCGGGGCAGAGGAGATCGCCCGTCGCTCGCGTGGGACACCGCGTATCGCGAACCGCCTTTTGAAGCGCATCAGAGACTTTGCACAGGTGAAGGGGAGCGCGATCACGGCAGAGATTGCCGCAGAGGCGCTGGCGGCGCTGCATGTCGATGAGATCGGGCTGGATGATCTGGACAATCAGATCCTGAAGGCGATCATTCATAAGTTCAATGGCGGTCCGGTCGGGATCGATACCATTTCTGCCGCTGTCAGCGAAGAGCGCGCGACCATCGAGGATGTGTGCGAGCCTTATCTCATGCAGATCGGCTTCCTCTCCCGTACCCCTCGTGGCCGTCTTGCCACACAGGCAGCCTATGAGCATATCGGGGCCGCATTTCCTGTGAAAGGGGAAAAGTGATGCAGGCATACCGCGGTCACATTTCCCTAGGGAAACGCTGATTAAATCGTTGTCAGATTTTATTCTTGGATTTTTATACAGGGCGAGGAATCATTTGACGCGAATAGCGAGCTATTTAAGGAGAATGATGACGAAGCTATGTATAAAAATCTATATGAAATCTGATTCTGCGATTGAATCAGTGTTTCCCTAAGTCACCCATAAGAAGGTATCTGTTTATGAAAAAATACATGGTCATTCTGCTGTCACTGTCTCTCCTGCTTCCCTTGGGGTCGGCATCCATGGCAGCGACGCAGCCGGTCCCGGGAAGATCTACGGTGACCATCCATAGATCGCCGCGAGTGATCACCCGTAAGACCACGGGGCAGAAGAAGACGCAGCCATCCAGCGAGTCCCATAGAAAAAAGGCGGAGGCGGGACAGCAGAAGTCCTCGGGGCAGATGATCGAAGTCGGGCTTCAGTCAGGAAGTGAGCTTTCGGTGACCGGACTTTCTGCGTTTCATGTGGAGGCGGCGAGCAGCCTCGGCTCGTATCCGGCGGGGACGCGGCTCACCATTTCTAAAAGCGGGAATGGCCTTTCTGTCAATGGAAAAAGCGCAGGGGCCAAGGTCTATTTCAAGTCCGGCGGCAGCGGGGCGGCCTTCGCCGTGAAAGGAAATCAATATCGCGGCGTGATCAAAGCCATTGCCTCTCCTTCCGGGGTGACACTGGTGAATCAGGTCTCTATGGAGGACTACCTCAAAGGCGTCGTGCCCTGTGAGATCGTGCCTTCCTGGCAGATGGACGCCATCAAGGCACAGGCCGTGGCGGCCAGAACGTATGCGATGTTCCATAAGAATGGCTATCGCTCAGCCGGCTACGATGTGACAGACGACACACGCACGCAGGTCTATCGCGGCGTATCGGCAGAGACAGAGGCAACGAACCGCGCCGTCATGGAGACAGCGGGAGAAGTCGTCACCTACGGCGGTTCACCGATTGATGCGGTCTTCCATGCGAGCGGCGGCGGCTATACGGAAAACTGTGAAAATGTATGGGGATCGCCAGTGCCATACCTCAAAGGTGTGCCGGAAGACAAGTACGCGACCCCATGGAAGAAGACTATTTCTCTCTCTTCCTTCACGAAAATGGCAGACGTCGGTCGACTGAAGGGCATCAAGCTTTCAGCCCTGCATATCGGAGAAGCGCATAAGACGAGTGACCGCGGGATCTCCGGACGCGTAAAGTCCGTGACCCTTGTCGGGTCGAAAGGAAATCGGGGGGTATCGGGGGACCGTCTGCAGCAGATCTATGACCTGAACAGTACCCTTTTCGATCTGTCTGTCAGTGGAAATCAGCTCGTCATCACCGGCTATGGCTATGGCCATGGTCTTGGCCTTTCACAATGGGGCGCTGAAGCCATGGCAGAAAAGCATGGCGGGGCCAAAGATTACTACAAGACCATACTTATGCATTATTTCACCGGGACGAAAGTGGAGAAGGTATATTGAGGGGAGACGCTGGATGCGCGCATACTTTGTTGTTTGATTTCATGAGGGACAACCCATTGAATCAATCAGCCCGTTTTCTCTATCATGGAGCCTATATATGAAGAAAAAAATCATATCCGCTTGTCTCGCTGCTTGTTTTTCTCTTTCTATAGGGGCAGTCATATCTGCAGAGACCATTCCGATCCGGCAGAAGGAAACGCTGGCAAGTCCATCTGCGAAGCAGATGAAAGCGGCTCCAGAGAAGCAGCCTAAGAAAGAAAAAGCGAAAAAGAAGAAAGAAAAGAAGAATAAGAAAGAAAATAAAAAGGCGGAGAATAAGGAAGCGGCACCCATCTGTCAGATGGATGAGCCATGGATCGAAGTGGGGCTCACTTCCGGCATGCGACTCTCTCTTACTGGGCTCGAAGCGTGCCGGGGAACGGTCGATGGGAAGACCGTGAGCACCTATCGGAAAGGGGAGGCATTCTCCATCTCACGCGCAGGGCAGATGATTTCCATCAATGGAAAAAGTCTCGGTACCGCGGTTTATCTCGAGCCTGTCCAGACCGAGCCGTCCTTTGCAGTGAAAGGAAATCGCTATCGCGGAAAGATGAAGCTCATCCCATCCCCATGGAATGAGGGCGTGGTGATGGTGAATGTGGTGCCGATGGAGGAATATCTTCGCGGCGTCGTTCCCAGCGAAAGCATTCCCACTTGGAAAATCGATGCACTGAAGGCGCAGGCCGTCGCTGCAAGGACCTATGCCCTCTATCACAGGAACGGCTATCGCGCATCGGGCTATGATGTGACCGATGATGTGGAGAGCCAAGTCTACAAAGGCGCCGGCGCAGAAACGAAAGCGACGGATGAAGCTGTGAGGGAGACCCGCGGCGAGGTCATCACCTATGAGGGGAAAGCGATCGATGCACTCTTTCATGCGGATGGCGGCGGCTATACGGAGTATGGCGAAAATGTCTGGGGGATTTCAAAGCCGTACCTGCAGGGCGTCCCCGAAGAGCTCTCCCCTCAGACAAAGAAACCATGGACAGTCACGCTGACGCGGGAAGCGTTTTCGAAAAAGCTGACTGCGTCCGGCTATGGCGTCGGAAAGATACAGAATATCAAGCTGTCAAATCTGCAGTTTGGCAAAGTTCATTATGCAGGTGACCGCACGCCGGCAGGCCGCGTGAAGAAGCTCATCTGCCGCGGCAGCAGCGGCTGGGTGAGCCTCTCGGGAGTCACCATGAGAAAGATCTTCGGCCTCAAGAGTGCGATGTTTGATATCCTTTTCAAAGGAAATCAGCTCATCATCACCGGCTATGGCTATGGTCATGGTCTCGGCCTCTCTCAGTGGGGCGCGGAGGCCATGGCGGAAAAGCATGGCGATGGGAAAAATTATTATAAAGAAATCCTCGCGCATTACTATCAGGGGACAAAAGTGGAAGTCTGGTATAAATGAAAGGGTTCAAGGTTCAGGGTTCAGGGTTAGCCCGTGGGGCGGGGCGTCCTTTGATTCTATTTGAAAGCCTCGTTTGAATTAGAAATTAGAAATGAGAAATGCGAAATGGTGGTGCTGCGCAAAAAATAAGGAAGTGCCGCAGAGTTTTGATAGCGCTTCGCGCCGTCGTCATCTCGAGCGTAGCCGAGAGATCTCTCTTGCAGAACGGTCAGCGCACTATTTGCGCTATTTCGATTACCGCTTGCTTCTAATCCCTAATCCCTAATCCCTAGCCACTCATTCCTGCTTTCAAACTTCGTGGTTCAGGGGGAAAATGAGAAATGAAGGTAGCAGCTCCGCCGCGAATATATTTTGCAGCGAAGCTGTCACCACAACCTTGAACCCATCAACCTGAACACTGAACCCTTAAACCCATTTACAAAGGAGATATATTCATGAAACTCGAAGAATTCAATTACGATTTACCCAAAGAACTGATTGCTCAGGAACCGGCAGAGCCGCGCGACTCCTGCCGCCTGATGATGCTTGACAAGAAGACAGGGGAGTGGGAACATCACCATTTCCGCGACATTCTGGACGAGATCCGCGAAGGCGATGTCTTCGTCTTCAATAACACAAAAGTCATTCCGGCGCGCCTCTATGGCAAGAAGAAGGATACCGGCGGCAAGGTGGAGATGCTGCTCCTCACGCCGAAGGGCAATGATACATGGGAAGTCCTCGTGAACCCGGGCCGTAAGGCACTGCCCGGCGTAGAGATCGAATTCGCAGAGAACTGCTACTGCAAAGTGCTGGATAAGACGGAATTCGGCGGACGTCTGGTCGAATTCCACTATGACGGCAATTTCGACAGCCTTCTCGATCAGATCGGTGAGATGCCGACCCCGCCATATATTCACAAAAAACTAGGCAACAACGATGAGTACCAGACTGTATATGCGAAGTATAAGGGCTCAGCGGCCGCTCCGACGGCAGGTCTTCATTTCACCCCGGAGCTCATGGAAGAAATGAAGAAGAAGGGCGCGAAGCTCCTCTTCGTCACCCTTCATGTCGGTATCGGGACCTTCCGCCCTGTATCTGAAGAAAACATCGAAGACCACCAAATGCATAAGGAGTGGTACACGGTCAGTGAAGAAACGGCGAAAGAAGTGAATGCTGCGAGAGCCGAAGGCCGCCGCGTCATCGCTGTCGGCACGACTTCCGTCCGCACGCTGGAGTCCGCTGGTCAGAGCGGCATCCTTGAGAGCGGGAGCGGCTGGACGCAGCTCTATATCTATCCGGGCTATCAGTGGCACATGGTCGATGCCATCGTCACGAATTTCCACCTGCCAGAATCCACCCTCGTCATGATGATGGCCTCCTTCGCCGGCCGCGAGCACATTCTCGCCGCGTATGAAGAAGCTGTGAAGCAGAAATACAGATTTTTCTCCTTCGGTGATGC
>CAKPQG010000008.1 GCA_934178345.1 uncultured Dialister sp.
TTTTTAGTATAGTTTTTCTTGAAGCTAACTTCAATATTCCGAAATTTATTTTTATCTGAAAGAGGACTATACTGCAGACAGTCAAGGGGAGCGGTGAGAGCTTCCTGTAAAGTAAAAGGGTCAGCTGAGACGCGAAAAACTGGCAGCTGATCGAAGGAGGATTCAAATGAAAACTGGAGTAGAAAAACTGACCGATGTCATGGCTCATTTTCTGGGACATACCGCCATCCTTTTGCCGGATGATGTGATCGCGAAACTGGAAGAACTGCGCGACAAAGAGGACCATCCGCTTGCGAAGGTCATTTATCGCACGATGTTTAGAAATCAGATGCTCGCTGAAAAGCTGCAGCGCCCGTCCTGTCAGGATACGGGCGTCCCGCAGTACTGGGTACGCTGCGGCACCGCATTTCCTTATATCAATGAACTGGAAGACCTGCTGCGCGAAGCCACCATTCAGGCGACCTTTGAGACGCCGCTTCGCCACAACTCGGTCCAGACTTTCGATGAATACAATACAGGCAAGAATGTCGGCAAGGGGACGCCGACGGTCTGGTGGGATATCATCCCCCATTCGGATCAGTGCGAGATCTACACCTACCTGTCCGGCGGCGGCTGCTCGCTTCCCGGCTGTGCGACCGTGCTGATGCCTGGCGAAGGCTATGAAGGCATTGTGAAATTTGTCATGGACCGCATGACTTCTTATGGTCTCAATGCCTGCCCGCCGCTCCTGATCGGTATCGGTGTCGGCACCTCTGTCGAGACAGCAGCGCTGAACTCCAAGAAAGCCCTCATGCGTCCGGTAGACAGCCACAGCGACAATCCAAGAGCTGCCAAGATGGAGAAACTCTTGGAAGATGGCATCAATGCACTCGGCCTTGGACCGCAGGGCATGGGCGGACACTACTCTGTCATGGGTGTCCATATCGAGAATACCGCACGCCATCCATCCGTCATCGGCTGTGCGCTGAATGTAGGCTGCTGGAGCCATCGCCGCGGTCATATCATTTTCGATAAAGACCTGAACTTTACCACCGATACCCATAGCCATTTCGTATATGAAGAGAAATAAGGAAGGGAGACTATCATGGCTGTCATCGTGAAAGAAGATAAAAAAATCCTGGTTACTCCGATTTCCAGAGAAGATCTGAAAGATATTCATATCGGAGACATTGTGTATCTCTCCGGGGATCTCACCACCTGTCGTGACGTGGCTCATCGCCGCGTCGTCGAAGAAGGACGGGAGATCCCGGTCGATGTCAGAGACGAGGCCATTCTCCATGCCGGCCCGATCATTCGTCCTCATGATGACGGGACCTATGAAATGGTCTCCGTCGGTCCGACCACATCCATGCGTATGGAGAAATTCGAGTATGAATTCATCAAAACGACCGGCGTCCGCGTCATCGTAGGCAAAGGCGGCATGCGCGAAAATACTGAGCGCGGCTGTAAGGAGTTTGGCGCGATCCACTGCGTATTTCCTGCGGGCAATGCCGTCGTCGCTGCCAAAGAGGTCGAAGAAATCGTCGAGGCCCAGTGGAAGGATCTGGGCATGCCGGAAACTCTCTGGCACTGCCATGTCAAAGAATTCGGCCCGCTGATCGTATCTATCGATTCGTATGGAAAAAACTACTTCGAAGAAATGAAAGTGGAATACAACAAGAGAAAAGAAAAAGAAATCGAACGTATCAGCAAAGAAGTCGGATTCATTAAATAAGGAATGCAGGAAAGAAAGCCGCAGGCGACAGTCTGCGGCTTTGTGTTTCCCTCGCTTGTATGAGAAATGAGAAGTGGTGGTGGCGGCTTCGCCGAGATCCTTCGACTCAGGCCTTAGCTTTTTTGTTCACCGCTTGACAAACAAGCGACGTTTTCAACCGCTCAGGATGACGAAATGGGCGATGCCCGAAAGTGGTATTCAAGTCACCAGTCACTTGAGGCTCCTAATCTCTCCACGATCCCTCGTTCCTGCGGCCAATTTGACATTTTCACCCATTTCCCCTATAATACTATCATTATGGAAGGGTGTCCGAGTGGTTGAAGGAGGCGGTCTTGAAAACCGTTAACCTTGCAAGAGGTTCATGGGTTCGAATCCCATCCCTTCTGCCAGAATTATATTCGCGGGAAGCCGCGGTTTCAGAAAGCACTGATTGATGAGCGGCGCGCTCGTCGGCAGTGCTTTTTATAGTTAGGAATTAGGAATTAGGAATGGTGGTGGCGGCTTCGCCGCAATTTATGGGGCGATGCCCGCTGGTATCATTCAAAACTTAAGGAAACACTGATTCAATCTGACTCTGCGATTGAATCAGCGTTTCCTTAAACCATTGGCACAAATTATCAAACAACCAACAATGCGGTGGTTTCAAATTGAGTAGGGAAGGGGGAAATAGGGTGTGCCTAATCCCTAGCTACTAATCCCTAGCTACTACTTCCCCAGTCACCAGTCACTCCTAATCCCTAGTCCCCAGTCACTCATTTTCACAAAAGGAGTCTTTCATGTACCTATTCCATCGGCATATCGACCTTGCAAGCGAATTGAAGAAAGCCGTCGGGCTGGCCGTGGGCGCAGCCATCTACTCGGCGGGCCTCAATCTTTTCCTGATCCCGAATGACATCATCGACGGCGGCGTCACCGGTATTTCCCTCCTCGTGCAGGCGCTGACAGGCATTCCCTTCAGTGTACTCATCGTTCTTTTGAATCTGCCCTTTTTCTACATCGGTTATCGGCGGCTCGGGGCGCGGCTGGCGCTGTCTTCGACCTTTGCGATCGTCGTCCTCTCGCTCTGCTCATCCTATTTCGAGACGCTGAAGCCTGCGACGTCGGATCCTTTCCTCTCGACGATCTTTGGCGGCATCATCATCGGTATCGGTGTCGGCATTGTCATCAAGAGCGGCGGCTCGACCGATGGCACGGAAATCATGGCGATCTGGATGGATAATAAATTTCCTTTCTCCGTGGGCGAGATCATCATGTTTTTCAATTTCTTCATCCTTGGTGCGGCCGGCTTCGTCTTCAGCTGGAACAGTACGATGTATTCCCTCATCGCGTACTTCATCTGCTCGCGCATGATCGATGCGGTCTCGACGGGCCTCGACTCTTCGAAGGGCGTCTTCATCGTGACGACATCCTACGATGCAGTGTCAGATGCGATCGTTCATGATATGCATCGCGCTGTCACCCGCCTGCACGGACAGGGGGGCTTCCTGAAGGATGACAAGGATGTCCTCTACTGCGTCGTGAGCCGTCTGGAGATCACCAAGCTGAAACAGGTCGTTCACCACATCGATGCTTCGGCCTTCCTTTCCGTCTTCGATGTGCAGGAAGTCCAAGGGGGACTGGTGAAGGGGAAGAAGTAGTGACTGGTGGCTAGTGACTAGGGATTAGGAGTGACTAGTGACTGGCATGCCAGCTCATGGCACCGCCCCCGTTGAACCCATAGAACCCATAGAACCCGCAGAACCTGTTGAACCTGTTTGAAACCGTTGAACCTTTTCCACTATTGTCGCTTTCCCGTCATCCTGCTATACTAAAATCATCCAACTTATAGAAAAGGAGAGTAATTATGAAATTTCTATTTAACCATCAAAATTTCAATGTGCTTGATCTTGAGAAGAGCATTGCCTTTTATGAAGAAGCGCTGGGACTTACGGTGAACCGTACTTACAAAGCTTCTGACGGCTCCTTTATCCTGACGTACATGGGGGACATGGCGACGGGCTTCCAGCTCGAACTCACATGGCTGCGCGACCGCAAGGAAGCGTACAATCTGGGGGACAATGAATTCCATCTGGCTTTCGAGGTGGACAATATGCAGGAAGCGTACAAGAAGCACAAAGCCATGGGCTGCGTGTGCTATGAGAACAAGGATATGGGCATCTACTTCATCAATGATCCGGACGGATACTGGATCGAGATTATCCCGGGAGGACATTGATGGATCCGATATTTACCAGAACCGCCCGCATCATAGATGAGAAGGGCATCGAGTGCCTCCAGGCCAAGACGGTCGCGGTCTTCGGCATCGGAGGTGTCGGTTCGTATGCGGCAGAAGCACTTGTGAGAGCGGGCGTGGGACACCTTATTTTCATCGATAAGGATGAAGTGGATATCACAAATCTGAACCGCCAGCTGGTCGCTGACCTCACGACCATCGGAAAAAATAAAGCGGAAGTCATGGTATCGCGTGCGCACCTCGTGAATCCGGCCTGTGATGCGAAAGCCATGCCCATTTTCTATCGCCCCGGAGATGAAGACTTCATCAGAAATCTCCACGCTGACTATATCATCGATGCCATCGATGATGTGCCGGCGAAGATTTCCATCGCGGAAGTCTGCTGGAAGCTGAAGATACCGGAAATCTCTTCCATGGGGACGGGCAACCGTCTGCGGCCGGAGATGCTGCAGATCGCGGACATCAATAAGACCTCTGTCTGCCATCTGGCCCGCAAGATGAGAAAAGAGCTGAAAGATCGCCGCGTGAGAAAGCTCACGGTCGTCTATTCGAAAGAGCTCCCGCACAAGCCCGTCGGCGAAGGTCACGCTCCCGGCTCCACCTCCTTCGTCCCGCCCGTTTCCGGCATGATGATGGCAGGCTATGTCGTGCGCGCGCTGCTGAAAGAAGCAGGGATTGGTTAAGGAAACGCTGATTCAATCGCAAAGTCAGATTTTACAAGAATTTTTATACATAGCTTCGTCATAACCTTCCTTAAATAGCTCGCTATTCGCGGCGAAGCCGCCACCTTCATTCCTCATTCCTCATTTCAAAGGAGGCTCCATTCATGATCACTGAAATCCATCATCCTGACTGGCTCACGCTGGACGTGGGCGGGGAGGCTGTCCTTGGCTATAACCAGGAATGGTATCCGCAGGAGAGACAGCGTCTGGCGGGTTGCGGGCCTACGGTCGGTGCTATGATGGCCGCCTATCTGGAAAAGAAAGAGTGGAAGACGCCGGTGAAAGACCGAGAGGCTGTACTTTCCGTGATGCTTTCCATGTGGCAGTACGCGACGCCAAGGATGCACGGCCTCTACAAGACACGCTGGCTGAAGGAAGGCCTCGCGGAGTATCTTTCAAAGAAAGGCCTCTCCGGCGTCGTAGAGTCGCTCTCTGTACCATCTATCCGCATCCTTGCGCCAAAGCCGGAAAGGGTCGTCTCCTTCATCAGAGAGGGCCTTTTGGCGGACTGCCCCGTGGGATTTTTGAATCTTCACAGCGGAGACGAGCCCATTCCCTATCACTGGCACTGGATGCCCATCGCAAAGATGGAAGAAACCAAAGAGGGGACTTTCTGCACCCTTTGGGATGAGGGGAAGGCCCATCGATTCTGCCTCGAGGGCTGGCTGAAAAAGACCAAATTCGGCGGAGGATTTGTCAGAGTGATGGCGGGGGACTAGTGGCTAGTGGCTAGGAATTAGTAGCTAGGGATTAGGGATTAGGAGCCTCAAGTGACTAGTGACTTGTGACTAGTGACTGGTGACTGGCAGCTAGGGATTAGTAGCTAGGGATTAGGTTTGCGATACGATAAAGTCGCTAATTTCAAACTTCCGCGGCGCTTCTGTTTTTTATGCGCCGCACCACCCCCCCGTTGAACCCTCTGAACCTGCCGAACCTCTTTCGCACGCAATCAAAGGACGGCAAGCCTCATGGGCTAACCCTGAAGTTTGAAAGCAGGGATGATTAGTAGCTAGGGATTAGGGATTAGGAGCCTCAAGTGACTAGTGACTTGTGACTAGTGACTGAAATGCCACCTTTGGGCATTGCCACTATTTATACTCCGCGGCGCATTTCGTCATCCTGAGCGGAGTGAAATGTCGGATGTTCGAGCATGTAAAGGCGGAACAGTGAGAACTGAGTCGAAGGATCTGGCGTCGCACCACCATTTCGCATTTCTCATTTCTAATTTCTCATTCAAGCGAGGCTTTCATCCGCAATCCATGGGCGTCCCGCCCAAAGGGCTAACCCTGAACCCTGAACCCTTTATCCATCATATTCCAAAGGAGGATTTCCTATGAAAAAACTGTTCGCAATGGCACTGATTTCTGCACTGGCTCTGCCGGGCGTTGCCATGGGAGCAGCCAAGCTGCCTGCTCCGGAAAAAATGCTGAATGATTACAGCCGTTATGCCGTGGTCTACACCAGCGATGAAGAGCGCGTCTATGTGGATACTGAAACCATAGAGCGTGATCCGGCGAACGCTGGCGATCTGCCGATCATCCGCGGAACTCTCTACGCGGAAGTGTACAAAGACCCGCTCACCTACCCGGACTTCGGCAATTACCGTATGGTCGACTACATTTTCGAGTATGAAACCGCTGTCGGCGCTGACCAGTACGGTCGTGACATCAAGTACCGCATCCTGAACAAACTTCAGGGAGTTTATACCCCTGACGGCAAACCGGCGCAGTATAATGGCCGTCACGATGAACCTGCGGACGAAGCGGAAGATATTTATGTGGCGATGTATCGGCTGTCGAAAAATTATTAAGGAGGGGAGTGGCTGGTGACTAGTGACTAAGAAATATCAGATCATCTCGTATCGTCATTGAAAGCGTTGCCGAGAAATCTTTGTCATTCGCGGTCAAACGGTCGATGCTTGGAACTTCCAAACGGGAAACCTGATATCCACTAACTTTCGGGCATCGCCCCATATATATTCTCGGCGAAGCCGCCACCACCATTTCTCATTTTCCCCCTAAACCCTCCATTCCTTTTCCATTTACAAATTTCGTCTCTCGCTATATAATAGAGGAAACTTCACTTATCGAGCAGAGAAGCCATGAGACATGTCTTTTGGCTTCTTTTTTTGTTTATGGATCCCTTGCAAGGGGAGCTTTGATGCCATCTGATTCTGTGATGGGATCAGTGCTTTTCGGGGATCTCTTCTTAGGGGAGAACAACATGCAGCTCTACATTGCGGGCGGCTGCGGCGACCAGGGCCGCAACTGCTTCTATATCGAAGGGGATCGGCATGCCTTCATCGTAGACGCGGGGACGTCGACTGACGGGCTGGACCGTCTGCCCGACCTGTCACCGGAAATGATTCGCCGCGCGGAATACCTTTTCGTGACCCATTCTCACAAAGACCACACGGGCGCGATCGAATATCTGGAAAACAATGGCTTCACCGGGCCCGTCCTGATGTCAAACCAGACATACCAGCAGATCCACTACAAGCCGAAGAATACCATGATCCTTGACTCCACTGCGCCTGAGCTTTCTTTGGACGGCGAGCTCTCTCTCCGCTGGGGGCGGACGGGACACTGTGCCGGCGCTGTCTGGTACTACATCACCGTGGATGGGAAGCGTCTCTTTTTCTCCGGTGACTATCGGGAGAATGACACCTTCTACCGCTGCGATGCCGTTCGCGGCCTTACGGCGGATCTGGCTGCCATCGACTCCGCCTACAGCCGCATGGATCGGGCAGAGGATATGAGAAAAGCCGTCGCAGACGCGGCCAAAGACGCACTGGCTGCGTCGGCTCCGCTCCTCTTGCCGGTACCCTCCTACGGCCGCGGACTCTCCATGGCGATGCTCTTCTACCGGATCTTTGGTGAGGCGCATCCCATCCATATGTCCGCGAAGCTTCGTGACCAGTGGCTGCGCATCGGGCATCGAAGCTATTTTGTTCACGAAGAAATCCCAAGCTATCCCTTCGAGATCTTCAGGCCGTGGGATGAAACATCTCTGGAAGACGGACATATCTATTTCCTGACCGATGCCCAGCTTTCCAAGGCGAAGAGCCGCCAGCTCATCGACAGGCATCCCGAGCTCTCCGTCCTCATGACCGGCAGCCTTCACGGCTACGGCAAGGCAAAGTCCTATTACGAGTCCGGCCGCGCGGCCTTCGTCCTCTGGCCGAACCACCTGACAAAGCAGGAAACGGCGGATCTTGCAGCGGCGAATGAGTTCTCCCTCGTCGTTCCTTTTCACAATCCAAAAGAAAAGCCGGAAACAGATGTGTATAGTTTTTAGGTGACTAGTGGCTAGTGACTGGTGACTAGTGGCTAGTGACTGGTGACTAGTGGCTAGTGGCTAGTGACTGGTGACTAGTGGCTAGTGACTAGTGACTGGTGACTGGTGACTAGTGGCTAGTGGCTAGTGACTAGTGACTAGAGATTAGGAGTGACTAGTCACTAGCGGATATCAGACTCTCTCGTATCGTCATTTCGAGCGGCAGTGAGAAATCTTTGTCATTTGCGGTCGGGCGGATGATGCCAGGGAAACGCTGAGGTCAAGAGAGTTTCAGGCGCTGCTTCTGTATACTTGTGGCGAAGCCGCCTTAACCCGCTCAACCCGTTGAACCTGCAGGACACGTTTTCTCCCCTTCCCCTCGCATGTTATAATAGAAATAGAAGAAAACAGGGAGTGATCCCTTCGTCATAGAAAGGCGGGATACATATGCTTTCTTATAAAAAAATTCTGGTACCGTATGATGGCTCCGAACATGCAAAGAAAGCGCTCGGGCAGGCCATTGCTATTGCTGAAGACAGTGAAGGCGCGAAGCTCTTCGTTGCTTCCGTGTGCAACATGGTATCAGCGATGAGCAATTTTGATCAGGTCTCCATCGCAGAAGGCTGCCTCACGACCAAGCTGACAGAAGATCTGGAAGCGCAGTGCAAGGCGGATCTGGAAGAAGCCAAGGCCATGATTCCGAAAGAGGTAGAGACGGAGATGATTTACGAAGTCGGCTCTCCGGGACCTGTCCTTTTGAATATGGCAGATGATAAGAAATGTGACCTCATCGTCATGGGCAGCCGGGGTCTCGGCCCCCTGAAGGGGATCTTCATGGGCTCCGTTTCAAGCTACCTCGTCAGCCGCTCCAAGTGCCCGATCCTTATTGTGAAATAATTGAGACAGAAGCTGTAAATGCCAGCATTGGCATTTACAGCTTTTTTAGTGCAAGGTTAGCCACTGGGGCGGCTCGCCCCCTTGAAAGCCTCTCTTAAATGAGAAATGAGAAATGAGAAATGGTGGTGCGGCGCCAGATCCTTCGACTCAGTTCTCACTGTTCCGCCTTTACATGATCGAACATCCGACATTTCACTCCGCTCAGGATGACGAAATGCGCTGCGAAGTATAAATCATGGCGATGCCATGAGCTGGCATGCCAGTCACCAGTCACCAGTCACTAGTATTGCGTTTTCTAAATAACTGGCATGTAAGTCAACTTCCGAATCAAGTGAGGAGTGAGGAGTTAGGAGTGAGGAGTGAAGGTACGGCGCATAAAATGAGGAAGCGCCGTGAAGTATAAATAATGGTGATGCCATGAGCTGGCATGCCAGTCACTAGTCACCAGTCACCAGTCACTCCTAATCCCTAATCCCTGGCCACTATAACATGCAAGCAAAAAATAATTTGCTTTTCTCTCTCTGCTGTGCTATGATTATTATCCGACTACATATCGATTTCAAGGTGGCTTTTCATAAAAATGGCTTGGACGAAGCATGGAAACGATGGGAAAAGAAAGGGCACCTGAAGTGATCTGAATGAAATGACAGACTTATGGAAACGCTGATTAAATCGCAGAGTAAAATCTGACAACGATTTAATCAGTGTTTCCCTATAGATTCTGAGGAGGTGTCCCTATTTGGCAACTAAGGCAGCACAGCTGGCAGAGTGGCTAAAAGAACTGCAGGATAGAGTGGATGCTGACGGCAATCTTTCCTATGCGGAGATCATGCGCTTTCAGCAGGAGAAAAACCTGACAAAGAAACAGTTCGACAGCATTTTTACACTTCTTCATGAGCATCACATCGAG
Organism: uncultured Dialister sp.; assembly: GCA_934178345.1. Classification (GTDB taxonomy): domain Bacteria; phylum Bacillota; class Negativicutes; order Veillonellales; family Dialisteraceae; genus Dialister. The sequence continues at coordinate 9,753 of CAKPQG010000008.1, forward strand.
CTTGTCTATGATGATGACATAGAGGATGATGCGGAAGAAGGCCCGACCGACGCCGATTTTGACGGAGATCCCGGAGACGATGACCTGTCCGACGATGTCCTTCTGGATGACGACAAGGATGGACTGGAAGAAAAAGAGTGGGAGACGGAAAGCTCCGACGAAGCCTATGACGCAGCGGCCGGCGGTATCAGTGACCCCGTCCGTCTCTATCTCCGCGAGTGCGGCTCGAATCCTCTCCTTTCCGCAGAGGAAGAGATGCGCCTTGCCAAGCTTATCGAGCGCGGTAAGCATAAGGATGCGACGGAAGAGGAAAAAGAGGAAGCAAAAGGCGCAAAGAAAGAAATGGCCAATGCCAACCTGCGTCTGGTCGTTTCTATCGCCAAGAAATATCCGGGGCGCGGCATGCCTTTCCTTGATCTCATCCAGGAAGGCAATATCGGCCTCTTGAAGGCTGTCGATAAATTCGACTACACCAAAGGCTATAAATTTTCTACCTATGCGACATGGTGGATCCGTCAGGCCATCACCCGCTCCATCGCGGATCAGGCCCGTACCATCCGCGTGCCGGTACACATGGTAGAGACCATCAATAAGATGAACCGTGTCGGCCGCCGCTTCCTGCAGGAACATGGCCGCGAAGCGACAAATGAAGAACTTGCCAAGGAAATGGGCATCAGCGTGGATAAGATCCGCGAAGCCAAGAAGGCGGCGCAGGATCCGATCTCGCTCGAGACGCCGATCGGCGAAAAAGAGGACTCCCATCTGGGGGATTTCATCGAAGACTCCAAGACCGCCTCTCCGGAAGATGAAGCAGCAGCGACCATGAGAAGAGAGCAGGTCTACAAAATGCTCGAAACGCTGACCGAGAGAGAAAAAGGCGTCCTCGCCCTCCGCTTCGGCATGGATGACGGCACTCCGAGAACGCTCGAAGAAGTCGGCAAGCACTTCGGCGTCACGCGCGAACGTATCCGTCAGATCGAAGGCAAAGCGCTGAAGAAACTCAAAAAACAGGCACTGCCGATGAAGGTAGATTAAAAAAGGAGCTGTGAAGAAATGAAGATTCATTTCTTCACAGCTCCTTTTTACTTTGCTTTCATTTGGTTCAGGGTTCAGGGTTCAGGGGTGAGGCGGCGGCTTCGCCGCAAATATATATGGGGCGATGCCCGAAAGTGGTATTCAAGTCACCAGTCACTCGAGGCTCCTAATCCCTAGCCACTAATCCCTAGCTACTAAACATCCCTGCTTTCAAACTTGGTCCGTGGGACGTGCTGGTTCTTTGATTCCGGATGAAAGCCTCGCTTGAATGAGAAATGAGAAATGGTGGCGCGGCGCATAAAAATCAGAAGCGCCTCGAAGTATAAATAGGGTGATGCTCGAAAGGGGTATGTAAGTCACCAGTCACCAGTCACCAGTCGGAAATCAGATGTCTGAAGTCTCCCAGTCTTTTAGTCTTATCCCCGATCTCTTGAAGCGCAAGCTGATTTATGCTAAAATATCCAAATGCGTGGCGAAAATCATTGCAATCGAAAGAAAGCTGTGATACAATGCTACTGTTAGTCTGGACAGTCCTCTGCCAAATGCGATCGGCATGAATGTCCTGTGTGATAGGAGGAAAAGATCGTGAACATTATCGAAACACTGGAAAAAGAACAGCTCAGAAACGACATTCCTGAATTCCGTCCGGGGGACACCGTCAGAGTTCATGTAAAGGTCGTAGAAGGCAAGAACGAACGTATTCAGATGTATGAAGGCGTCGTTATTGCAAGAAAGAACGCAGGTCTGCGTGAAACCTTCACCGTTCGTCGTATTTCCTACGGCGTCGGCGTAGAAAGAACCTTCCTCGTTCATTCCCCACGTCTGGAAAAGATCGAAGTAAGACGCCGCGGCATCGTTCGTCGTGCGAAGCTCTTCTATCTGCGCGGACTCTCCGGCAAAGCTGCTCGTATCAAAGAAAGAAAATAAGTTCAGCAAAAAAGCTGCAGCCAGTGCTGCGGCTTTTTTTGTGGTTTCAAAGGACGGAGGCATGGCATCTGATTCAAACAAAAACTCATAGATTTTTGCATTTATAGTATTTCGCAATCGTTTATGAATGTGTTAAAATAAGGAATAGTGCAGAAGAGGGTTTTCTCACGAAAGGAAACAGCTATGAGAATACAAGCGATCACTGCCGCGCTCATTGTGACGCTGGGAATGTACCAGATGGCAGGAGCGAATGATATCCGCCATGTCTTCGTGGTCGATGACATGACGATCGAGCTGGAAATGAAGGAGCCTTTGACAGAGGACGAGACAGCGCCCAAGAATTACACGTCGGATACCTATCAGCCACCCTTTGTACTCAATGAAGGCGTCGAGGTCATCGGATTTCCGGTGCCGCAGAAATCCGATGGATTTCACGACAACATTTACCGCATCACGGTGACAGGTATGGATGTGGGTCCGATTTATCAGATCTCCTACCAAGGCCACAAGCCGAAGACCTTCAAGGTGTACCCGGCCAAAGAGCAGACCGACCGGTATCGGGATCGGTATGGAAGCTACTTTTGAAAGAGAGAAGCCGGAAGCGGTGCTTCTATGAGAGGCGCTGCACCGTCATTTCCGATCTTCCATTCTGCTCTCTCTTGCATATCTAGCGAAGAATTATATACAAAGGAATACTAAACCTATGCATATCGTACTGGTAGAACCGGAAATTCCGGGGAATACGGGGAACATTTCCAGGCTCTGCGCAGCAGAGCATCTGGTGCTGCATCTGGTGGAGCCTTTGGGCTTTTCCATCGATGACAAGCACCTGAAGCGGGCGGGGCTCGACTACTGGGATCTTCTGGAAGTCCATGTCCATCCGGACTTTGACTCCGTGAAGCGCATGCTTGCGGGTCATCATTTCTACTACAATACCACCAAGGCTATCAAAACGTATTCGGATATTTCGTATACGGAGGATGATGTCCTTGTATTTGGGAAAGAGACGAAGGGTCTTCCTGAAGAGCTTCTTCTGGAACATGAAGAGGACTGTATCCGTATCCCTATGATAGAAGAAGCACGGTCTCTCAATCTGTCGAATGCGGTCGCGATCGTCGCCATGGAAGCACTCCGGCAGACGGGTTTCCACCATCTCTTGAAGAAGAGTGGACGTTTATTCAAAGGAGGCAGCAGTCATGAATACGTATGACGCAGCTTATGATTTGGCCAGAGCCATCAAGGAAAGCGATGAGATGAAGCGTCTCACCGCTGCCGCGGATAAAGTGAAGAACGATGCCGATGCCAAAAAGATGGTGAAGGAATATATTATGGCACAGATGCAGGCGGACTATGCCAAGCTCGCAGGGCAGAAGGAAGATGAAAAGACCTATCAGCACCTGCAGGAACTGGCGGTCCTCGTCAGCAACAACAGCAATGCCCAGGAGTATCTCCAGGCATTTATCCGCTGGAATCAGGTAGCTGCGGATTTGCAGAAGATCGTCTCGGATGCAATGGCGCAGGGTATGGATGTATTGGAATTAGATAAGAAATGACAGATTGGAAAGTATTTTTCGACGGAATCCTCACAGAGAGAGACATCAAGATCAATGAACCGATGAGCCGCCACACGACCTATGGCATCGGCGGCCCGGCTGACGTTTTTGTCATGCCGCAGACAGAAGAACAGCTGATGCAGATCCTCCGGAAGGCGGATGCAGAAGGTATCGCGGTCACTGTGATCGGCGGCGGCTCGAACACGCTTGTCAGTGACAAGGGGATCCGCGGCATCACCATCTGCATGAATCGTATGAAGCAGGAAATGACCTGCGAGGGCGAATGGATCACTGCCAGTGGCGGTACCGGTACAGGCACTGTCGCTCGTTTTGCAGAAAAGAACAGCTTGAAGGGCTTCGAATGGGCTGTCGGTATCCCCGGTACGGTCTGCGGCGCTGTTTTCATGAACGCCAATGGCTATGGCAGCCAGATGAAGAGAGTCGTCGAAGAAGTCTATGCCATCACCAGAGACGGTAAAGAAAAGAAGACCTACGGCTGGGATGACCTGCACTACGGTGACAGCGACAGCGTATTCATGCACAATGGCGATATCATCGTCGGTGTGAAGCTGCATCTTTCTCCCGGCAATCCGGAAGAGATCAAGAGAGAAATGACGGAGCACCAGATCTCCCGCCGTACCAAGCAGCCGCTCGAAAAGAGAAGCGCCGGTACTATGTATCTCCGTCCACCGGGATACCATGTCGGACCGATGATCAAAGACTGCGGTCTCATCGGCTTCTCCATCGGCGATGCACAGGTCTCCACCAAGCATCCGGACTTCGTCGTAAACAACGGACATGCTTCCTGTCAGGAAATTCTGGATGTGCTGCATGAAGTCCAGAAGCGCATCATGGAGAAATATCATGTACATATCCCGCTCGATGTGCGTATCATCGGTGAAGGTGTACAGCAGGAAAGATAATAGGGAAATAGGAGAAGAGCTGCCTTGATGGGCGGCTCTTTTTTGCGTGTGTTTAAGGAAACGCTGATTAAATTGCAGAGTCGGATTTCATATGGATTTTTATACATAGCTTCGTCATCATCTTCCTTAAATAGTTAGAAGGAAGAGCATACAGCACTGCCAAACGGGGACGGAAAATACCTGCGGGCAGCCTGCCTGGCATATGCCTGCCGATCACCTTTCCTTCATAATAAATTTCTCATTTTCCCCCTTGCATTTCTGACTGAAGTTATGTATTATATAAAAGTAAGTTAGCACTCGGGATGAGTGAGTGCTAATAGTCCAAAGGAGGAATAGAAATGTTAAAACCATTAGCAGATCGTGTTCTTGTTAAAGTAGATACCGAAGAAACGCAGACCAAAGGTGGCATCCTGCTGCCGGATACAGCACAGAAAAAATCTCAGAAAGGCGAAGTCATCGCTATTGGCTCCGGCAAAATGCTCGACAACGGCACCCGCGTACCGTTTGAAGTCAAAGTGGGCGACAGAGTCCTCTTTGCCAAATATTCCGGCGTGGATATCGAAGAAAATGGACAGAAATTCCTGCTTCTCTCCGAAAGAGACGTACTGGGGATTCTGTAATCAAAAGTATCTGGGGCTAAGGATGAGCGTAGGTGAATCCCCGGCCCAAGATCTTTCATCGATTGTTTTATAGCAAAAACTAGGAGTGACATACAATGGCAAAGAAAGTTCTTTATAATGAAGAAGCCCGCGCAGCTCTTTTAAGAGGTGTTGACCAGCTGGCGAATGCAGTAAAAATTACTCTGGGACCGAAAGGCCGCAACGTCGTACTCGACAAGAGATTCGGCGCTCCGAATATCGTCAATGATGGCGTTTCCATCGCTCGCGAGATCGAGCTGAAGGATCCATTCGAAAACATGGGTGCGCAGCTGGTCAAAGAAGTCGCTACCAAGACGAATGACGTCGCTGGCGACGGCACCACCACCGCTACCCTTCTCGCACAGTCCATGATCCATGAAGGCATGAGAAACGTAGCTGCTGGCGCAAACCCGATGGTTCTGAAGAAGGGCATCGAAGAAGCTGTCAAAGTCCTCGTCGAAGAAATCAAGAAAAAAGCCGTACCGGTACAGACCAAAGAAGCGATCGCACAGGTTGCGTCCATTTCCTCTGCGGATAAGACCATCGGCGGCCTCATCGCTGATGCGATGGAAAAAGTCGGCAATGACGGCGTCATCACAGTCGAAGACTCCAAGACCATGGGCACCAGCCTGAAGGTCGTAGAAGGCATGCAGTTCGATCGCGGCTACCTCTCCCCATACATGGTCACCGATCCGGATAAAATGGAATGTGTCATCGACAATCCGCTGATCCTCATCACCGATAAGAAGATCAATATGCTCCAGGATATGCTCCAGCTCCTCGAACAGGTGGCTAGAAGCGGCAAGGAACTCGTCATCATCGCTGAAGATGTCGAAGGCGAAGCACTGGCTACTCTCGTAGTGAACAGACTCCGCGGCACCCTGAAATGTGCAGCTGTCAAAGCACCGGGATTCGGCGACCGCAGAAAAGCTATGCTGCAGGATATCGCGATCCTGACCGGCGGCACCGTGATTTCTGAAGAAATGGGCCGCACCCTGAACAGCGCTACTCTGGATGACCTCGGCACCGCTCATCAGATCCGCATCACCAAGGACAACACCACCATCGTCGGCGGCGCAGGCGACAAAGACCAGATCGCAGCCAGAGTGGCTCAGATCCGTGAACAGTACAAAGAAGCAACTTCCCAGTTCGACAAAGACAAACTGCAGGAACGTCTGGCAAAGATGTCCGGCGGCATTGCTGTCATCGAAGTCGGCGCTGCTACTGAAGTAGAAATGAAAGATAAGAGACTCCGCATCGAAGATGCGCTGAATGCGACCCGCGCAGCTGTCGAAGAAGGTATCGTTGCCGGCGGCGGCACCACCCTGCTCGATATCCAGGATAAGCTGGATACCATCGAAGCAGAAGGCGATGTCAAGACCGGTGTGAACCTCGTCCGTCATGCCATCGAAGCTCCGGTCCGTCAGATCGCTGACAACGCTGGCCTCGAAGGCGCTATCGTCGCTGAAAAGGTCAAAGAAGCTGGTCAGGGTATCGGCTACAATGCAGCAGAAGACAAATACGAAGATATGCTGAAAGCCGGCATCGTCGATCCGGCGAAAGTCACCAGAAGCGCACTGCAGAATGCAGCTTCCATCGCAGCTCTGGTCCTCACCACCGAAGCTATCGTCGGCGAACTGCCGGAAGAAAAACCGGCTATGCCTCCGATGCCGCAGGGCGGTATGGGCGGAATGATGTAATTTCGCATAGCGTCTGAAAAATAAGAAATGAAAGATCCCCACCATCGGGCTGACTGATGGTGGGGATCTTTTGCGTGCGGGATGGGAGTGAAAATGAGAAAGTGTGGTGTTTTTTCCAAATGCAGAAGCGGGAGATGCCTGCATCGTCCATAGAGCCCGTTGAACCTGTTCCCGTCCTTATGCTACAATCAAAAGAAAAGTTACAGAAATGGAGAAGACTATGGAAAATCTGAAGAAAGTCATCATCAGCAAGCGCGCGGAACTCGCGGCGAAGGGCGGGCACCCGTGGATTTACGGGACGGAGATCGAGCATGCGGACGAAGGTATCGAAGCCGGCGACATCGTGCGCGTGGAGTCGAAGAAGGGGAAATTCGTGGGAAGCGGTTTCTACAATCCGCACTCGAAGATCACCGTCCGCATATTTTCGACGAATGCGAATGACACATTCAATGCCGCATTCTGGAAGCGGCGCGCGGCGTATGCGGTGGATTACCGCCTGCAGGTGATGCGGAAGGAAGACTATGGCTGCTGCCGCCTGGTCTTCGGGGAGGCGGACCAGCTGCCGGGACTTACGGTGGATCGCTTCGGTGATGTGCTTTCCGTGCAGGTACTCTCGCTCGGGATGGAGCGGCACAAGAAGGAATTCTTAGATGGGCTGATCGAAGTCCTTCGGGAGCGTGATCTTCCTGTTTCCTGCGTCTATGAAAGAAATGATGTCAAGATCCGTGAGCTGGAAGGGATGCAGCAGTACAAGGGCTTCTATCACTCTTCGCTGCTGGATCCGGCGGCAGAGAAGACACTGGTGGATATCGTGGAGAACGGTATCCGCTATACGGTTGACGTAGAGAACGGGCAGAAGACGGGTTTCTTCCTCGACCAGAAATTCAATCGTCTCGCGGCAGCGCAGATCGGGAAGGGGCGTCACGTCCTGGACTGCTTCACCCATACGGGTGCCTTTGCGCTGAACATCGCCAAGGGCGGTGCGGAGAAGGTGACGGCACTCGATATTTCCCGCGAGGCGGTCGAGATGACGGCGCACAATGCAGAGCAGAATGGCCTTGCCGTCGAAGCCGTAGAGGCGGATGTCTTCGATTTTCTGACCGAGCTCGACAAGAAAAAGGATCATAGCTATGATTACATCGTCCTTGACCCGCCCGCTTTTACGAAGTCAGGAAAGACGGTCCATGAAGCCTTCCGCGGCTACAAGGAAATCAATTATCGTGCGATGAAGATCCTGCCGCGCGGCGGGTATCTGGCGACCTGTTCCTGCTCGCATTTTATGGGCGAGGAGCTCTTCGTGAAAATGGTGAAGGAAGCGGCGCGCGATGCCGGTGTCACGCTCCGGCAGATCGAGTTCCGCCAGCAGGCTCCCGATCATCCGATCCTTATGACTGTGCCGGAAACCTATTATTTGAAATTCTTCCTCTTCCAGATCGTATAAGAAAAACGCTCAGCCGAATCGGCTGAGCGTTTTTGATTGGATGGGTTCAGGGTTAGCCCGTGGGGCGGCTCGTCCACTGATTGTGGATGAAAGCTTCGCATAAATTAGGAATTAGGAATGAGGAATTAGGAATGAAGGTGGCGGCTTCGCCGCAGAGTATAAATAGGGCGATGCCCGAAGGCGGTATTCAAGTCACAAGTCACAAGTCACAAGTCACTCCTAATCCCTAATCCCCAATCCCTAGTCACAAGTCACTAGTCACCAGTCACTAGACCCCAGTCACCCTTCCATCCTTTCTTTCAGATAGTCGGTAAAATTCAGGATGCGTGTCGCTGTCCAAAGGCCGTTTACGTCTTTTTCCAGCTGCACCTGCCAGATGAAGTCGCGGGAAAGGTCCTTGTCTTCCAGCTGCACATAGGCGATGGCTTTGCCGTCCGCTTCTTCGATCTTGAAGATGTCGGTGAGAGAGAGGGCGGAAGAGCCGGCGTAGGCAGTGAGGGTCTTGACAGGCTTGTCCAGAAGGGACTTGGAGGCAGGGGCGCCATCCTTGAATCGGATCTCTGTCTGTCGGATGAGTTCCTTCACGACTTCTTTTTTGATACTTTTCACGAGGGAGGCAGCGATGGCGTGTTCGGGGAGGCCGTCGGCCTTGAGCTCGGCGAGCATGTCGTCCAAGGCATAGCTGTAGACTTTGGCGACATCGACGCGTTTGCAGAAGAGATCCCAGTCCTTCTTCTGCACGGCCTGCTGGATTTCTCCCGCCGCAAAGGCGGGCGTATTCTGCCAGTACAGGAAATACCAGCCGCCGGCAGCGGCAAGGAGGATCATGAGGGTGATGAGGAGCTTTTTGAAGATCGACATGAAAATGACCTTTCATTAAATAACAGAGGGAGGCACGTCTCCCTAGTCACCCGTATCGAAGAGGGCTTTCTGCTGGGTGAATTCGAGCATGCCGTAGATGCCGCCTTCGCGGCCAAGGCCGCTTTCCTTGTAGCCGCCGAAGGGAGCTGCTGTGTCACGCGGGCTGGCATTGATGTAGACATTGCCGGACGCGATGCGATGGGCGATGGCGATGGCTTCTTCTTTCGGCCCATAGACACCCGCATTCAGACCGTATCGGGTGTCATTGGCGATCCTGACCGCATCGTCAGTGTCTTTGTAGGTGATGACACAGAGGACAGGCCCGAAGATCTCATCCTGCGCGATGGTCATATCATTCGTGACATTCGTGAAGATCGTGGGGTGGATGTAGTAGCCGTGATCAGGGCTTTCCGGCAGGCCGCCCGTGAGGAGCATGGCCCCTTCGGCAAGACCCTTCCGGATGTATTCGCTGATCTTCCGGTACTGCGCCATGGAGGACACGGGCCCGAGCTTCACGCTCGGGTCTGTCGGATCGCCGACGGTATACTCTTTGGCGATGGCAGAGAGCTCCTTTTCGATGAGGGCTTTTTCGCTTTCCGGGATGAGCAGGCGGGAGAAGGCGGTGCAGGTCTGGCCGGAGTTCAGGAAGATGCTGCTCATGCAAAGGCGGATCGGTGCGCTGTAGTCATGGCTCTTCGAGGGAAGGATCACATAGGGCGATTTCCCGCCAAGCTCAAGGCTGATATGCTTCACGCTTTCCAGCGCCCGTTTGCCGACGGTGACGCCGCCTGAGGTGGATCCGGTGAAGGAAATCATGGAGACAAGCGGATGCGAAGAGAGGGCATCGCCCACTTCGCCGCCGCGTCCGGTCACGAGGTTGAAGACGCCTTTCGGAAATCCTGCTTTTTCAAAGGCATCGGCGAGGAAGTAGGAAGAGAGCGGCGTGTGCTGGCTCGGCTTCAGGATGACGGTATTGCCCATCAGCATCGCAGGGATGATTTTCTGTATAACCTGCCCCAAGGGGTAGTTCCATGGGGTGATACATCCGATGACGCCGATCGGTTCGCGATAGGTGGTGGAAGCCGCCATTTTTTCGACCATGGGGACGTCTGGCGCTAGGTCGATGTAGGACATGGTACGGACGTACTGGTACTCGACCTGCGAAACCTTGGTGAAGGTATACGGCGAGCCGAGCTCCCGGATGGTGATGTCGATGAGGTCATCTTCCTGAGATTTGAAAATGGCAAGGAATTTCTCCATCAGAGCGATGCGGTCGGCGAGCGGCTTTTTCGCCCAGGCAGGAAAAGCGGCATAAGCGGCTTTGGCGGCTTTGTCTACGTCATCACCATTCCCCGCCGGAACGCGGGCGAAGATCTCCCTCGTGGCGGGGTTTTCTACTTCGATGAAATCTCCGGATGCGCCCGGGATCCATTCGCCATTGATATAGAGCTTTTCATAATCCATAGCAAACACCTTCTTTTAGACAAAAGAGAGCCCCCTTGCGAGCGCTCTCCCCCTTGAGATGATGATATTGAATCTAACTTTATTATAGCATGAGGGAAGGGGAAGACAAGGGGGCGAAAGTGACTGGTGGCTAGTGACTGGTGACTAGTGACTAGTGACTAGTGACTGGTGACTAGGAGACTAGGAGACTAGGAGACTAGGAGACTAGAAGACTAGAAGACATTAGACTCCCGTATCGTCATTTCGAGCGCAAGCGAGAAATCTTTCTTGCAGACCGCTAAACGAAAGATGTGTGAAAGCAGAAATACGTAGCACCAAGGCGTCGTTTCCGTACCGGTGCTTATGTGATACTGACCGCAGCGCAAGAAAGATCCCTCGGCTACGCTCGGGATGACGATAGCGCGAAGCACTATCAAAATTCCGCGGCGCTTCATTATTTTATGCGCCGCACCAACATTTCGCATTTCTCATTTCTAATTTCTCATTCGAGCAACGCTTTCATCCACAATCCATGGACGCCCCGCCCCACGGGTTAACCCTGAACCCTTTCTCCCCTATCCTCTCATGGTATAATGAAAAAGAATCCATGATTCAAAAAGATTTGCGTTTATGATACAATAATTAATATAGAATTAGGAGGAAACATGGGCTTATTAGACGATACGCTGGATCGGATCCAGCCGCTCAGCCAGGAAGCCATGGAAGAGGCCGGGAAGCGCTGGCATGATCTGTACCTCGGTATGGGAAACCTTGGCAAGATGGAGGAGATGGTGACGCGCTATATCGGTGTCACCGGCGATGCCATGCCGGATGTCCCGAAGGGGTGTATGGTGATCGCATGCAGCGACCACGGGGTATACAAAGAGGGCGTGTCTGCCTACCCGCAGGAGACGACGGTCGGCATGACGAAGGCCTATGTGGTCGCGAAGGGCGCCTCCTGCAATGCGATGGCGTACTATGCGGGCATGGACATGGTGGTGGTCGATGTAGGCATCCATCATGATATGACAGGAGTCCCGGGACTTTTGGATCGCAAGATCGCATGGGGAACGAAGAACATCGCAGAAGGACCGGCGATGACGCGCGAGCAGGCGATCCGTTCCATCGAGATCGGCATCGAAATCGCAGAAGAAAATGTAAGAAAGGGATACAAAGTCTTTTCTATCGGGGAAATGGGGATTTCCAATACCACCTCGTCTGCCTGTATCCTGGGGACCTTCAATCACTGGAATGGCATCGAGGTCACGGGGCGCGGGACAAATATTTCTGACGAACGCCTCATTCACAAGGTGGAGGTTGTGCAGAAGGCCATGGATGTGAACCATCCGGATCCCAAGGACGGGCTCGATGTGCTTTCCAAGGTCGGTGGATTTGAATTCGGGTGCCTCACGGGAGTCATTCTAGGGGCGGCCGCCAATCATGCGATGACCATCATCGATGGGTTCAATACGACAGCGAGCGCCTTCATCGCGAAGGCACTCGCGCCGCAGGTGACGGATTACCTCATGGCTTCGCACCTGTCGCTCGAGCAGGCGCATAAAAAGTCGCTGGCTGCGCTGGGACTTTCCGAATATATTGATCTGGATTTCCGTCTGGGTGAATCCATCGGGGCGGGCATTCAGAAGAAAATGCTGGATATGGCGATTTCCGTCTATCGGGAATGTGTTACCAAAGAAGAAGCGGGGGTGGAAGCATGAGCACGATCCCGAAACTGAATCAGGAAATCATGGAGGCCTGCCAGCTCTATGTGGATAACCTCATCAAGCCGATCCATTCGCTGGGCAAGCTCGAAGACATGGCTGTCCGTATGGCTGGCATTTTAGGCGAAGTGAAGCCGGCATATCTCAATAAGGCGGTCGTCATTTTCGGCGGGGATACGGCCGTTGATGGCGAGAACAAGACGAAGGGGCAGCTCTCGCACGCAGAGATGAAGCTGGTCGCGCAGGGCGCGGGACCGGTGAATGTCCTCGCGCGGCAGATGGAGATGCCGGTCTACCTGGTCGATGTCGGCTTGGAAAAGGATACCTCTGATATCGAAGGCGTATTGGCAAAAAAAGTGATCCATGGTACACATCAGGGGCATCCCGCCATGGATGATGATGTCGTCGCGGCGGCGATTTCTCTCGGCATGTCTGTCGGGAAAGCCCTCGCAGGAGAGGGGATCCAGGCCGTCGGTCTCGGCAATATCGGAGAACGCTCCATGCTGTCAGCACTCGCAGTGACGACCGCCGTCATGAAGGAGGACCTCAAGAAGGCATCGGCGAGAAGCGGCTTCTCTATCCAGCTTTCCGATGTCGGCGACTTCGCCAAAGATCCCGTTGGTACGCTCGCCATGGTCGGCTCGGCAGAAATCGCAGCCCTCTTCGGCCTTACCGTAGAAGCGGCGCGCCGCGGCATCATGGTCGTCTTTGATAATGCTGTCACAGGTGCTGCCGTGCTTGCCGCACAGGCCGTGTATCCTGAGATCAAAAACTATATTTTCCCATCTGTCTATTATGAAGAACCGGTTCATCAGATGCAGATGCAGAAGATGGGCATGAAGTCATTCCTGCACTATGATTTCACAGAAGCGGAAGGCTACGGCTCAGCCCTCGGGCTCTCGCTTCTGGATGCAGCGATCGACATGCTGAACCAGATGAAAACCTTCGGCAGCGCTGACGTAGCCGTCGCAGAGGATGGTCCGGGCAAGGGTCGTCAAAGAGAGGACGTGAAGTGATGAAAGCACTTTTTGTACGCTGTTATGGGAAACTCACCGCAGATATGATGATTGGCGGGCTCATCGACATGGGGGTGCCGCCGGTCTATCTGACATCGAAACTGAAAGATGCCGGCCTTTCCTGTGAATTCATCGAAAAGCCGAATCCGAAAGCACAGATTTCCGCCCACTACTTCCATATCCCGGAGGCAGGCGAAAAGCCGATGCTCTTGAAGGAGCGGGATATTTTCAAGATGTGGCGGGACATCTGTGAGAAAGGCGCTCCGGATTGGGAAGACACCGGCTGGAAGGTCTTCTCTGCTTTGACCAGCGGCGCATCGGATGCCATCGATGAGATCGCAGGCAATATCATCGACCTGCGCCGCATCGGCGTCAGTGAAGAGAATCTGATCTCGCTCTACCTCTTTCTGGCCTGCCTCGACTATCTGGAAGTGGAGAGCCTCTTCGTCGTGCCTTTTTCTTTGAAAGAAGGGAAATCGGAACGCGCGAGAGCGACTCTCCACATTCTGACCGATGCCGGCTCCACGGTGGGAAAGCCCATCGACGCAGAGGACATTCATCCTTTCGCAGCAGCCATGCTCGAAGGGCTGGCGGCCAAATTCATGCCGATGGACGGCCGCTTTCTGGCAGACAAGACAGCCTACGGCAGCGCCAGCGCCGAGAAGCCGACCGGTGACAGCACCGTGGCCGAGTATCTGGGCTACTTCCAGGACCGCGGCGACTCCATCTTCAGCCGTCACCTCAAGGTCTTCGGCATGGCAGGGGATCTGATATAAGAGATCTAAGGAACCGCGAAAGCGGTTCCTTTTTGATTGGGGGCTCTTTGAGCCGGGGGAGCGCTGCTGGAATGAGGCGCCGCGAGCGACTGGGGACTAGTGACTAGTGACTAGTGACTGGGGACTCTCTCGTATCGTCATTTCGAGCGTAAGCGAGAAATCTTTGTCATTTGCGGCGAGGGGCTCACGCTTTCCCTCCATGTGCCGCGACCTCTCCGCTTTCCTCATCTGTCTTTCCTGCCGCCGGTGCCCTATCCGCCCCTAGAGGGTACCTTCCCCGCTAGGGTAATGCTATTAAGTTAAGCGGAAGAACGTTCTTGGCTCCCCATCGGGGGAGCTCCCCGAAGGGGAGAGGGGGCTACGTAGCGGTATTGCATGAAAGTGTTGGAATATCGATAGCATCGGACTATTCAACATAGCACGCTATACCGCTGGCATGCCCCTATTGCCTTCGGCACTTCCCCCGAAGGGGGAAGCAAGACGTTACGTAGCTAGCGATTTCTTAACTTAATAGCATTACCCGCAAGGGGAAGGCTACGATACGAGGGAAGCCTGCGATCAAGAGACCTTCGGGCATCGCTGCTATTTATGCTCCGCGGTGCTTAGAGCCGTCGACTTAGCTGCCATGATTCAGATAAGCGTTTCCCAAACATACAGCTTTTTTCTCCGCTCAGGATGACGAAAAGCGCCGCACCGCCCCCGCCCTACAGAACTCATAGAATCCGCTCCTCCTCTTTCATCCCCGATCAAGGGGCGGCACGCCCCGGGGCTAACCCCGAACTCTAAACCATTCCCTCAAAAAATTCAAAAAACCTCTTGCAAAATGCCTCTGTATCGTATATAATAACCTTCGTCGCACAGCGAGAGTGCTGACAGCGAAATGAACATCTTGACTGAATGAAAATTTCCTGTTGACACAAGCGGAACGATATGATACAATATCAACCGTCGCTGAAACGTCAAGACTCACATTGATTGAGTTCGAAAAAATGAGACTTGACAAAAGACAAAACTGTGATATAATAATATCGCTGTTAATCAAATGCGGAAGTAGCTCAGTGGTAGAGCACAACCTTGCCAAGGTTGGGGTCGCGGGTTCGAGTCCCGTTTTCCGCTCCATAGTTAGTTACATCGTAAGATGTTTCTATAGATTCCTGAATAGCTCAGCCGGTAGAGCGCGTGACTGTTAATCACGATGTCGCAGGTTCGAACCCTGCTTCAGGAGCCAATAGGGGTATCGCCAAGCGGTAAGGCAACGGACTCTGACTCCGTCATGCGTAGGTTCGAATCCTACTACCCCTGCCAAATGATCCACTAGCTCAGTCGGTAGAGCACTTGACTTTTAATCAAGGTGTCCCGCGTTCGAGTCGCGGGTGGATCACCATATGTGGCCTGTTCGTCAAGCGGTTAAGACACCGCCCTTTCACGGCGGGTTCGGGGGTTCGAATCCCCCACAGGTCACCATGGGCGATTAGCTCAGCTGGGAGAGCGTCTGCCTTACAAGCAGAATGTCAGCAGTTCGATCCTGTTATCGCCCACCAAAAGGCCCGGTGGTGTAGTGGTCTAACATGCCGCCCTGTCACGGCGGAGATCGTCAGTTCAAATCTGATCCGGGTCGCCACTTTTATTTGCCTCGGTAGCTCAGTTGGTAGAGCAAAGGACTGAAAATCCTTGTGTCAACGGTTCGATTCCGTTCTGAGGCACCATTCCTGCGGCTGTGGCGGAATGGCAGACGCGCTACTTTGAGGGGGTAGTGATCTTTCGATCGTGTGAGTTCAAGTCTCACCAGCCGCACCACTCTTTTTTCTACTTGATTCCCTCAATTTAATTTTATATGCGGTCGTGGCGGAACTGGCAGACGCGCTATCTTCAGGCGGTAGTGGAGTAATCCGTGAGAGTTCAAATCTCTCCGACCGCACCACTAAAATGAGAAAAAGCTCATCCATTGGATGAGCTTTTTTGTTGCGTTTGCGGGAGGGCAGAGAAAGGGAGCAGAATGGAAACCTCTTCAGAGATACGGCGTTTCATGCAAACGGTTTTGTACAATAGTGCAGCAATGGGCTGCAACAAAGATCCCTCGACTGCGCTCGGGATGACGGCGCGCGGGTACAGTCGTCCGGTGCGGAGTGAACTTAGGATGTTTGAAGCGGCTCTGCTGGGACAGTGGAAACTGAGCCCTTAGCCCCGCCCCCCGTTGAACCCGCTTGTCTTCCTCAAATCCGTTTTCTTCCCTTCCTATGATATAATATAAAGCAAAATACCTGCGCCTTTTGGCGCAGATGATTCATACGGAGAATATTATGGAAAAGAAATTGGTCATCATCGATGGCAGCAGCCTTTTATATCGCGCGTTCTATGCGCTGCCGCCCACTATGACATCGCCGGATGGGATCCCGACGAACGCGGTCTATGGATTTCTGCGGATGCTGCTCGGCCTCTATCGCGATCTGGATCCGGAGTATATGGCAGTGACTTTCGACAAGGATCGCCACACCTTCCGCACGGAGATGTACGAGGGGTACAAAGCCACGAGAAAGCCGGCACCAGATGAGCTGGTGCCGCAGTTTGACCTCATCCGTGACGTGATGCAGGTGATGGGTGTCGCGGTGTACAGTCTCGACGGCTACGAGGGGGATGACATCCTGGGGACGCTTTCGCTTCGCTATGAAAAGGAAATGCCGGTTAATATCGTGACGGGCGACCGCGATGCGCTGCAGCTTTCCAGCCGCCAGACGACGGTCTTCCTCACACAGAAGGGCATCACGAATATGGCAGCCATGACGCCGGAAGCGGTCTTTGAAAAGTACCACATTGAGCCGCGTCAGGTGATCGACATGAAGGCGCTCATGGGGGATACCGCTGACAATATCCCCGGCGTGCCGGGAATCGGCGAGAAGACGGCTTTGAAGCTCATCACGCAGTATGACAATCTGAATAATCTGTATGCACATATCGACGAGATCAAAGGCGCGCAGGGAAAGAAGCTCACCGCGAATAAAGAGCTGGCTTATCTTTCCTATGACCTGGCGACCATCAAGCGCGACGTGCCGCTGGAGACATCTCTGGAAGAGATGCATCAGCCGGTTCATTTTGAGGAAATGCGTGTCCTTTTCCAAAAACTTGGTATCAATCTTCTTGCGCAGTTTGCCGGCCTTCCGCGCTTCCGGGCACTGGCGGAAGCGAAGAAAGAAAAGAGCCAGAGAGAGCTTGTGAAGGCGATCCCATGGAAGGGCGAAACATTTGACGAAAAGGTCGCAGCCCTTGTGATCGATCGCTATGGGACCTGCCCTTTCTTCACGGCAAGGTCTGCGGTCGTTGTGTGTGAAGGACATGCGTACACGGCGGGGCCGGCGCAGTATGAGAAGCTCGCCGAAGCCCTCGCGAAAGCGAAAGCGGTGGTGACAGTCGATGCGAAAGCCCTCATGGAGTCCGATTTTACCTCGGAGCATCTGCCGCTCTTTGATGTGCAGCTTGTTTCCTATCTGCTGGATCCGGCGCGCGTGACGTACCCCTTGTCGTACATGGCAGGGCTCTATGAAGTGCCCGAAGTTTTTGCGGATGAGATGGAAGATTTCGCAGACAAGGGCAGTCTCATCGGTGATTTCCTGTCGAAGATCTATGAACCGTGCTGCCGTAAGCTCGAAGAAAATGGCGTGATGACACTCTTCACGGATGTGGAAGAACCGCTCGTCAAGGTGCTTGCCGCGATGGAGAAGGCCGGCATTGCGACGGACCAGCGGCGCTGGCAGGAGGTCAAGGCAGACATGGAGAGCGAGGTGCGCCTCCTTGTGAAAGACATCTACACCGAGGCAGGGGAACCGTTCAATATCAATTCGCCCAAACAGCTCGGACATATCCTCTTCGAGAAGCTGGGGATGCCGGCGGGCAAGAAGACGAAGACAGGCTACTCGACCGCTGCGGACGTGCTGGAAAATCTGGCGGCAAGCTATCCCTTTGTGGGGAAGATCCTTCGTTACCGCACACTTTCGAAATTGATTTCCACCTACCTCGAAGCGCTACCGAAGCTCATCCGTAAGGAAACGGGCCGCATTCACGGCTCCTTCAACCAGACGGTGACGGCTACGGGCCGTCTTTCGAGCTCGGATCCGAACCTGCAGAATATTCCTGTCCGCACGGAGGAAGGGAAAAAGATACGCTCCCTTTTCGTGCCGGGCGAGGGCTATGACTGCTTCATCTCTTCTGACTACTCGCAGGTCGAGCTCCGCATCCTCGCGCATATGTGCGGTGACGAGAGCCTGATCGCGGCCTTTGCGAACCATGAGGACATCCACCGCCGCACCGCGGCCGAAGTGCTGGGCATTCCCTTCGAAGAAGTCACCGACGAGCAGCGAAGCCACGCGAAGGCTGTCAATTTCGGCATCATCTACGGCATCAGCGGATTCGGCCTTTCCAAGCAGCTCGGCATCACGCCCAAGCAGGCGCAGGACTATATCGACAGGTACAATGCTCGCTACCCGAAGATCCTGGGCTTCATGCAGCGCATGATCGAAGAGGCCAGAGAGACAGGGCGAGCGGTCACGCTTTTCGGCCGCTATCGCGAGCTTCCGGACATCCGCAGCAAGAATTTCATGCGCCGTTCTTTGGCCGAGCGCATGGCGATGAATACACCGATCCAGGGCACGGCCGCCGATATCATGAAGATGGCCATGATCGCCGTCTATGACAAGCTGAGGAAGGGCCACTATAAGAGCCGCGTCCTGCTGCAGGTCCATGATGAACTGGTCGCAGAGGTGACACTGGAAGAGAAAGAGGAAATCGCGGCTCTCTTAAAAGAAACGATGGAGTCCGTCGTCACACTCAAAGTTCCGCTCCTCGCTGATGTCAATGAAGGGAAGAACTGGGCGGAGACAAAATAAAAAGGGTTCAGGGTTCAGGTTGATGGGTTCAGGGTTAGCCCCAGGACGTGCCGACCCTTGATTCCGTTTGAAAAGCCTCGCGCTCTCTAGTGAGGCGTTAGGAGTGACTAGTGACTAGTGACTAGGAGACATTAGACTCGAGTATCGTCATTTCGAGCGAAGCGAGAAATCTTTGTCATTCGCGGTCAGGTGGGCAATGATTGGAAGTTCAAAACGGGAAACCTGCTATCGAGAGACTTTCGGGCATCGCCCCATATATACTCGCGGCGAAGCCGCCACCACAACCCCGAACCCCGAACCCCGAACCCCGAACCCCGAACCTCGAACCCCGAACCTCGAACCTCGAACCCTGAACCTTGAACCTTGAACCCATTTACCTTCACCCTCTTTCTTGCCATCTGAATTTATCGTAAAAAGGAATTAACCAATCATGTATCGTATCGGATTATCCGGCGGCGTAGGCTGCGGAAAAAGCACGGTTTCCTCCTATCTCAAAGAACTTGGTATCCCCATCATTGACGGGGACAAGCTGGCGCGCGAGGCAGTGCGGCCGGGCAGTGCGGCCATGGAAGACATCCGGCGCGCCTTTGGCGATGACATTTTCAATGAAGACGGGACGCTCGAT
Organism: uncultured Dialister sp.; assembly: GCA_934178345.1. GTDB lineage: Bacteria > Bacillota > Negativicutes > Veillonellales > Dialisteraceae > Dialister. The sequence continues at coordinate 29,289 of CAKPQG010000008.1, forward strand.
CGGGAGAAAACGGCGGCGATCGTTTTCACGAAGGAAGAGAAACGCCAGCAGCTGAATGCCATTATTCATCCCTTCATCTGGCACCGCACGCAGGAAGAGCTTCTGAAAGCCCAGGAGGCAGGCCATGACCTTGTCGTACTCGACATGCCGCTTCTTCTGGAAATCTCATGGCAGCTGCGCGTAGAGGAGGTCTGGATCGTCAAAGTACCGCTGGAAATGCAGATCGAGCGTGTCACTCTCCGCGACGGTTTCACCAGAGAGCAGGTCCTGGACCGCATCCATAAGCAGATGCCGACGGACAATAAATTGAACTACGCGGATGTCATCATCGATAACAGCCGCTCCGTCGAAGACACGCGCCGCCAGGTGAGAGAAGCCCTCGCGAAGGCGAAGGAACGGATGAGGAATATTAGGGACTAGTGGCTGGTGACTGGTGACTGGTGACTAGTGACTGGTGACTGGTGCCTAGTGACTGGTGACTAGTGACTGGTGACTGGTGACTAGTGACTGGTGACTGGTGACTAGTGACTGGTGACTGGTAACTAGTGACTGGTAACTCGTGACTAGTGACTTACATACCTCTTTCGGGCATCGCCCCATATATATTTATTTGCGGCGAAGCCGCCACCACAACCCTGAACCCTGAACCCACAACCCCGAATCCCACATCATTTTTACCTGAAAGGAGGCATCCATGAGAACCGCGTTGAAACGGAAAAAGAGAGAAGTCCACAGACACCAGGGAAATACGGGAGCCATGCTCTTCACCCTTCTTCTGGCCATTCTATGCGGCCTTGTGCTCTACATCCTTTCGGATATTTCCTTCATGCGTCCCTCGCGGGAGATTTCTCTCCTCATTTCAGAGAGCGCGAAGAAGGAAGAGATCTCGCCTGCTCTTTTAGAAGCCGTCATCCTGACGGAGAGCAAATTCGATAAAAAGGCAGTCTCCCATGTGGGCGCGATCGGCATGATGCAGCTCATGCCGGATACCGCAGAGTGGATTTCCGAAGAAAGCGGTCTTCCGGCGAACCGTTTGGAGCGTCCCGAGGAAAATATTCCGCTGGGCGCTTGGTATATCAATTACCTTTTGAAGGAGTATCACAATAACGAAGTCCTTGCGCTGGCTGCGTACAATGCGGGGCGCGGCAATGTGGACCAGTGGATGAAAGACTATGGCTGGAAGGAAGGCTTCTCTGATCTGAACCAGATCCCTTTCCCGGAAACGCGGGAATTTGTGAAGTCCGTCACTGCCGCAAGAGACCGCCTCGAGGAGGAAAGAGCGGAGACGTGACTGGGATTAGGGACTGGTGGCTAGTGGCTGGGGACTAGTGACTAGTGACTGGGGACTAGGGACTAGGAATCAGAAGTCAGAGGTCAGAAATCCGAAGTCTAAAGTCTAATGTCTAATGTCTAATGTCTAATGTCTAACATCTCCTAGTCTTCCAGTCTCATAGTCTCATTTAGAAAGGAGCCACCATGGCTGACGTGGATGAAAAAACACAGAAGGCGCGGGCAGAGCGCCGCGAGAAGCTGCTTGCCTGGTACGAGGGAAAAGAGCTTCCACCGGTCATCGGTGACTACGAGCTTCGCACCATCGATGAGCAGCACGACCGCATTTATTATGCCTTCGGCTGGTTTCACAAGTCGAATGGATGGAAGATCCGCGTCCTCTACGATGAGGAAACAGCGGATTACATGGTGAAGATGGATCTGCACATGATTACGCTGACGGAGATCGAATGCATCACGGGTGATTTTGAGGAATTTAAACGCCTCGTGAAGCTGCTGACACCGGAAGCGATCGAGAAGGAACTCATCCATCGCGAGAAGGTCTCCATTCTGGTCGAGGGCAAGGGCTTCATGGTCTGGGACTATGAGGAACTGCTGCCGGAGAAGCTCGGGCACTATGTGCGCGTCATTGCGCCGAAAATGCCGCTCCTTGGACTGAACGGCTCCTACATCATCGCCGCCTATGAGTGCGAAGAAAAAGACACGGGGATCCTTTTCTTTTATAATATGTATCGCGATGAATACTATGGCGAACTTCGCGCCAAGGGTATCCCGGGCATCATTCATCAGTACGATGCGAAATCCATCGAAGCACTGGAGGCAGCGATCGAGAAGCACCTGGAAAAGGATCTGAAGGAGCTCTATGAGCATCCGGTGATAGAGGATTAGAGGGTTCAAGGTTCAGGTTGATGGGTTCCGGGTTAGCCACTTGGGCGGCTCCGTCCACTGATTTTGAATGAAAGCTTTGCGTGAATGAGGAATTAGGAATGAGGAATGGTGGTGCGGCGCATAAAAATCAGAAGCGCCGCGGAGTATAAATAGTGGCGATGCCCGAAGGTGGTATTTAAGTCACCAGTCACTAGCTACCAGTCACTTGCGGCTCCTAATCCCTAGCCACTAATCCCTAGCCACTAATCCCTAGCCACTAATCCCTAGCCACTAATCCCTAGCCACTCATACCTGCTTTCAAACTTGTGGCAGCAGCTCCGCCACAAATATATATTGCAGCGAAGCTGCCACCACAACCCTGAACCCTGAACCTTTTTTATTGCGTTCCCTTTACAACGTATGGTATAATAGTATCGCAAGTTATGTGTATAGAATTTCCTGGTGAGTGAGCTGCGGCTCACTTTTTCTTATATATGGAATAAGTTGGCAGGGATTGGGGATCGGGTCTATGTGCAGCGTATGAAATCTGTAGAGCCCATGCAACCGGTTCACTGCCCACTGTTTGCAAATAGGCAAGGAGGCTTATCATGGCACATAAAGCAATCGAAGAAGCCGTAGAAGCTTTGCTGGAACCGATCCTGGATGCGGATGGCATCGAACTTGTCGATGTCGAGTATGTCCGTGAAAGGAATTGGATCCTTCGTATTTTCATTGACAAGGAAGGCGGCGTGGATCTCGCAGACTGCCAGAGCATCAGTGAGAAGGCGGGCGAGATTCTGGATGAGAAGGATATCATTCCGGATAACTACATGCTGGAAGTCTCTTCTCCGGGGCTCGATCGTGTATTGAAGAAAGATAAGGATTTCCGCCGCTATGCGGGAAGCGATGTGGATGTGAAGCTGTTTGCTCCTCTGGGAGAAGCAGGCGGTGTCAAAGCATTCACTGCGCATCTGGAAGGGCTCACCGAGGATGGCGATTTGGCGCTGACGCTGGCAGATGGCAAGGAAATCGCATTGCATAGAGATAAAATTTCACAGGTAAGACTTCATTTTTCGTTTTAATCGAGGAGGAATAGTTCATCGTGGACGGCAAGGTATTATTGGAAGCAGTAGAAGCCCTGGTCAAGATCAAAAAGGTTGACAGAAATATGGTGTTTGATGCACTGGAAATGGTGCTCTTGACCGCTTACAAAAAGGAAAGCGGCAGCAATGCCAAGGCTTCGGTTTCTCTCAACCGTGAAACCGGGGAATATAAAATTTATGAAGAGAAGACCGTCGTGGACGAAATCCATGAAGACTCTGAAAATGCGATCAATGAGATCACGGTGGAAGAGGCAAAGAAGATCGACCGCAGCTATGAAGCGGGCGACATGCTCCGCATCGATGTGACACCGAAGAATTTTGGCCGTGTCGCAGCGCAGGCCGCTAAACAGGTCATGATCCAGAAGCTGCGCGAAGCGGAGAGAGGCTCCATTTATGACGAGTTCTCCGGCCGTGAAGGCGATGTGATCACCGGCGTAGTAAAATGGAATGAATCCCGCACCATTTTTGTCGACCTCGGCCGCGTAGAAGGGATCCTGCCTTTCGCAGAACAGATCGAAGGCGAAGAATTCCAGCCGAATGATAAAATCAAGTGCTATGTCCTCGAAGTCAGAAAGACCACGAAGGGACCGGAAATCATCCTCTCGAGAACCCATCCGGGTCTTTTGAAGAGACTTTTCGAGCTGGAGGTACCGGAAATTTACAGCGGCACCGTGGAGATCAAGAGTGTCGTCCGTGAAGCGGGCTCCCGCTCCAAGATCGCCGTATATGCGATGGATCCGGCTGTCGATCCGGTCGGCGCGTGCGTCGGGCCGAAGGGGCAGCGTGTACAGAATATCGTGAACGAGCTGCATGATGAAAAGATCGATATCGTCCGCTGGGACGAAGATCCGGCGATCTATATTGCGAATGCGCTCTCTCCGGCGAAGGTTGTTTCCGTTTCCGTATGGGAAGAAGAAAAATCCTCCTATGTCATCGTACCGGACTACCAGCTGTCGCTGGCCATCGGCAAAGCAGGTCAGAATGCCCGCCTGGCTGCCAAGCTGACGAACTGGAAGATCGATATCAAGAGCGAAACGCAGGCGAATGAGGAAGGCTTTGGCGAAACGGACAGCGCCGATGTCGATGATGACATTCTGGGAGATATCGAAAACGATATGGGGGAGGAAGCTAAGGAATGAAAGTAAAAAAGATCCCCATGCGCATGTGCGTAGGCTGCAAGGAGCTGAAGCCGAAGAAGGACCTGCTCCGTATCGTGGCTTTGCCGTCGGGGCTCATCGAGCTCGACCGCACGGGCAAGAAATCCGGCCGCGGCGTCTACGTGTGCGATGATATCGAGTGCTTCACCAAGGCCTACGAGTCCCATGGTCTGGAAAAATCCCTGAAGCGTCCGGTATCCAAGGACGTGTACGATGCGCTGAAGGAACAGATCGAGAATGGATGAGCCGGTATACCGCATGCTTGGCCTTTGTATGAAGGCAGGTCGTCTGCTTTCGGGAAATGAACAGGTGGCAGAAGGGCTCAAGAATGTGAAAGCTCCGAAAGCAGCTCTTCTCATTATCACAGAAGACAGCTCCCCAAGAACAAAGGATGAGTACAGAAATGCTGCAGAAAGAGCGCATATTTCCTACAGACTGTTTGGAGAAAAGGAGAGGCTGGGTAGCGCCCTCGGCAAAGGGGTACGCACAGCGGCGCTCATCACAGATAAAGGCTTCAGCCGCGCGATCGCTGAAAAGATCGACAAGGCGCTGGCTGAAAGATAGCTGCCGAAGGCAGTCGGAAATGGGATATTGGAGTGACCAGGGACTAGGGACTGGTAGCTGGTGACTAGTGACTTGTGGCTTGTGACTAGTGACTGAAATGCCACCTTCGGACATCGCCACCATCTATACTCCGCGGCGCTTCTATATTTTTATGCGCCGCACCAGCACTCCTAACTCCTAACTGGCGAGCAAAGCTTTCATCCACAATCAGTGGACGAGCCGCCCCAGGAGCTAACCCAGAACCCTGAACCATTAACCCCATTTCCTCATGATGAAATCAACTAACGAATTGACATACACTTGGGAGGCTGCTTATGCAGAAAAAGAAGTACAGAGTTTATGAACTTGCCAAAGAATTTGGCAAGACAGATAAAGAAGTCATTGAAATTTTGAAAGCCGGTCATGTCGATGTGACGAACCGTCTCTCCGGCGTGGATGACAATGGCAAGTCCATCCTCGCGCGTCACATCGCTGCGGAAAAGAAGAAGGCAGCAAAGCGCCCGGTGATGCGTACCGTCCGCTTTGATCAGGCAGGTCAGCCGAATGGCAAGAAGGGCAATGCACGCCAGTCTTCCTACTCTTCCTATTCCACAGAAGAAGTGAAGCCGGCAGAAGCTCCGAAACCGGCGCCGAAGGCAGAAGCTCCGAAGAAGGAAGCTCCGAAGAAGGAAGTGCCGAAGGCAGAGACCAAGGCAGCAGAACGTCCGACCCGTCCGGCGAGAGACGCATCTCGTCAGGATGTGCGCCGTGATGGAAGAAGAGACGGCCAGAGACGCGATGGACGCAGCGAAGGCAGAAATGATAGAAACGGCGAACGCCGTGATGGGGCAGGCCGCCCGCAGGGGAGAGACGGTCAGAGAAATGATCGCTTCAACCGCAATGGCGACCGTCCGCAGGGGGCAAGAAACGGACAGACCGGCGGCAATGCAAGAAATGACCGTTTCAAGAACGATAGAAATGGGGACCGTCCGAAGACCGATCGTCCGGCTCGTCCGCAGCGCCCGGCATCTGCTGCTCCGGCTCCGGTAGAAGAGACCGCGCAGAAGCCGGTTACCAGAAGAACGGAAAAACCGGCCAAGAAGAAGACGAAGAAGGACTGGGAAAGAAGCCGCAGAGAGAAGGAAGGCGGCTCCCTCATGGCCCGTTCTTTGAGCCAGAGCAAGAAGAAGAAACACACGAACGAAAAGAAAGTGGCTGCGTACCCGACAGAAGTCGAGCTGCCGCCGAGCGTCACCGTCAAGGAGCTGGCTGAGCTTTTTGGACGTGAAGTCAGCGAAATCATCAAAGCACTCATGATGGACGGCGTCATGGCGACCATCAACCAGAACCTGGACCGCGACACCATCGAGATCCTGGCAGAAGAATTCGGCATCACCCTGATCGAAGCGGAAGCTCCGGCGGATCCGACCGAGTACATTCCGGCGGAAGATGATCCGCGTTTCCTGAAGCCAAGACCGGCTGTCGTCACCATCATGGGCCACGTCGACCACGGCAAGACCACCCTGCTCGATGCTCTCCGTCAGACGAATGTCGCGCTCCACGAAGCCGGCGGCATCACCCAGCGCATCGGTGCATACCAGATCCGTTATAAGAGCCACAAGATCACCTTCCTCGATACCCCGGGCCACGAAGCCTTCACTGCCATGCGTTCCCGCGGCGCGCAGCTGACCGATATCGCTGTCCTCATCGTAGCAGCCGATGACGGTGTCATGCCGCAGACCGTCGAAGCAATCCATCACGCTAAGAATGCCGGTGTACCGATCATGGTCGCGATCAACAAGATCGATAAACCAGGTGCCAACCCGGACCGCATCAAGGAAGAACTCGCCAAAGAAGGCCTGCTCGCGGAAGACTGGGGCGGCGATGTCATCATGACACCGATTTCCGCGAAGAAGAAAATCGGGCTCGATGACCTTTTGGAAAACATCCTCCTCGTCGCTGAAATGCAGGAACTCAAAGCCAATCCGAACCGCGAAGCCTACGGCGTCGTCGTCGAAGCCCAGCTGGATAAAGGCAGAGGCCCTGTCATGAGCGTCCTTGTCCAGAACGGTACTCTCCATATCGGTGACGGCATCCTGGCTGGCAAGAGCTGGGGCCGCGTCCGCGCGATGAACAATGAAAACGGCCGCAAGATGAAGAGTGCGGAACCGTCTGTACCGGTCGAAATCCTCGGTATGGACAGCGTGCCGGAAGCCGGCGACCACTTCTTCGTCATGGATGAAAAGAAGGCTAGAAATATCGCTGAAATCCGCGCATCCCGTGCGAAGGAAGAAGAACAGAGAAGCGTCCAGAAGGTCACCCTTGACAACATCTTCGAAAAGATCAAGGAAGGGGAAATGAAGGAACTCGACGTCATCATCAAAGCTGACGTTCAGGGCTCCGTCGAAGCGCTCGTACAGTCCCTGCAGGCCATCAAGAGCGAAGAAGTCCGCATCTCCATCGTTCACTCCGCCGTCGGTGCGATCAATGAATCCGATGTCATGCTCGCTTCCGCATCGAATGCCCTCATCATCGGCTTCAACGTCCGCCCGGATGCGAATGCACGTGCTATGGCTGAAAAGGACGGCGTCGATGTCCGTCTCTACCGTGTCATCTATGACTGCATTGATGATGTCAAGGCCGCGATGGCAGGTATGCTCTCGCCGACCATCCGCGAAGTGGTTCTCGGCCATGCGGAAATCCGTCAGGTCATCCACACACCGAAGGTCATCGTTGCCGGTTCCTACGTCCAGGACGGCAAGATCACCAGCAACTGCCAGCTGCGCCTGATCCGTGACGGCATCGTCATCCATGAAGGTAAGATCGCATCGCTGCGCCGCTTCAAGGATGATGTGAAGGAAGTCGCTGCCGGCTTCGAATGCGGCATCGCCATCGACAGCTATCGTGACGTCAAAGAAGGAGACCAGCTGGAATCCTTCGAACTGAAAGAAGAAGCTGCTGAACTGAAATAATGCATACATCGTTCGCCTTTACAATTTCATAAGGGCGAACGATTTTGTTTTTGGGGGGCTGGTGACTGGTGACTGGTGACTGGTGACTGGTGACTAGGGACTGGTGACTAGTGACTGGTGACTGGGGACTAGGAGACTAGAAGACTAGAAGACTGGAAGACCAGGAGACTACAGACCCTCTCGTATCGTCATTGAAAGCGTTGCCGAGAAATCTTTTTCATTCGCGGCGAAGCCGCTACCACAACCCTGAACCCTGAACCCCGAACCCTGAACCCACACCACTTACACTCGACCCATGTTTGAATCGTATTTCCAGAGAGCGAGGTACTTACTATGTCCGAATTACGAGTACGCAAAGTACAGGAATTTATTAAACAGGAAGTGAGCCAGATGCTCCTTCATGATCTGAAAGACCCGCGCATCGGCTTTGTCACGGTGACCGAAGTCAAAGTGACGGGCGATCTGCGCGAAGCGACCATTTACGTCAGCCTTTTCGGAAAACCGGAAGAAAAGAAAGCATCGCTCGATGCGCTGAACAAGAGCCGCGGCTTCGTGCGCCGTGAGCTTGGGCAGCGTCTCAAGATCTACTACACACCAGAGATTACCTTTTCCGAAGACGCTTCTCTTGACTACGGCATGCACATCGACGGCCTTCTGAAAAAGATTCACAAAGATGAGGTGGAAGAATGAGCCTTGCACTGAACCATGCCAAAGAGATCGGCAAGAAGGAGGCCATGGATTTTCTGAAATCCCACAAGCGCTTCCTGCTGGTCGGTCACGAACATCCCGATGGAGATGACGTCGGCTCTATCTGTGCGCTGCACAATGTCCTTGTCTCGATGGGGAAAGAAGCAGACATGCTACTTCCGGATCCGGTGCCGAAGGTGTACACGCTGGTGAAAGCGTCCGCGCTTGTGCACACGGAGATCCCGAAAGGGAAGATGTACGATGCGATCGTTTTCACCGACCTCTCGAATCTGGAGCGAGGCGGGAATTTTGATTTCCCGAAAGACATCGACTCGCTCTCCATCGACCATCACCGCACGAATGAACGCTTCACCGACTTTCTCTATCTGCAGTATCACTATGCGGCGACGGCGGAAATGCTTGCGGAAATGTTCTTCGATGAAGGTATTCAGATGGACGAAGACACCTGCAACGCACTTTACATGGGCATCGGCACGGACAGCGGCTTCTTCAAATTCAGCTGCACCTCGCCGCACACGCTCCTGATGGCGAGCCGGCTCGTCGCGATGGGCGCCGACCCCTCCTACATTTCAAACCACCTCGAGGAGAAATCCATCGAAGCCATGCACTGCTATGAGCTCGTCGCGAAGACCGTCCACTCCTATGCGGACGGGAAAATCGTCATCGCCTACATGGGCAAGGATGCGATGGATCTTGACGGGGAAAATTCCGATTACTACGCGTCCATCCCGCGCTGCATCCGCGGCTGCGAGATCGCGGCGCTCTTCAAGTACCGCGGCGAAGGCGTGACCCGCGTCTCCCTGCGCTCCAAAAACTATGCCAATGTCGCGGAGCTTGCCGGTGAATTTGGCGGCGGCGGTCACTGGAAAGCCTCCGGATGCACTATCGAAGGCGACTTTGCCGAAGCCGAGAAGAAATTCATGGCGGTCGCGGAGAAATACCTCTGATGGACGGCGTACTGAATGTCCTAAAGCCCGCGGGCATGACGTCCTTCGACGTGATAGCGCGTCTCCGGTGCATCTACGGACAGAAGAAGATCGGCCACGGCGGGACGCTTGACCCCATGGCGGCGGGCGTACTCCCTGTCTTTTTGGGCCGCGCGACGCGCCTCATCGAGTATGCACCGATCCACCGGAAAACGTATGAAGCGGAATTTCTGATGGGCCTTGCGACAGACACCGAGGATGTGACAGGCACCGTGGTGAAGACGGGGGAGATCCCTGCAGATCCTTCGATCTGGGAAAGAGCCGCGGCAAAATTCCGCGGAGACATCCTCCAGCGGCCATCGTCCTACTCCGCCATCAAAGTGAATGGCGAGCGCGCCTACAAGCTGGCGCGCGAAGGAAACGCCGTCGAGCTCCCCCTCCGCCCCGTCACCATTTACGACCTGACGCTCCGCGAAGTGAAGCCGCCGATCCTCCGCCTCTCCGTCACCTGCTCGGCAGGCACTTACATCCGCGCACTGGGCCGCGATCTGGGAGAAACGGCCGGATGCCCGCTCACCATGTCCTTTCTCCTTCGCAGCGAGATGGGCCCCTTCTCTATCGCTGAAGCGAAGACGCTGGAAGAAATCGAAGCGGATCCGGAAGATGCGCTCATGACCGACTTGCGCCCGCTCCTTTCCGCTCTGCCGCTCCTTGCGCTCGATGAGAAAGAAGCCGCCGATTTCCTCTTGGGCAAACGCCTTCGCACACGAGAAAAGCCTGTGGAAGTCGCCGCCGCCTTTTACGGCTCCCGTTTCCTCGGCACTGCCAGTGTAGAGAGAGGCGTCATTCATCCGAAGAAAGTATTTAATTAGGTTTTTAGTGACTGGTGACTGGTGACTGGTGACTGGTGACTGGTAACTAAATGCCACTTTCGGGCATCGCCACTATCTATACTCTGCGGTGCTTCCATATTTTTATGCGCCGCACCAGCACTCCTCACTCCTAACTCCTCACTCCTAACTGGCGAGCAAAGCTTTCATCAACAATCAGTGGACGAGCCGCCCCACGGGCTAACCCTGAACCCTGAACCTTGAACCCTTAAACCTTAAATCCATCATCATGACCATTCTACCTACTTTACACGATTTACCCGAAGACCAGTCCTTCGTCCTTGGCATCGGCTTCTTTGACGGATGCCATCTGGGACATCAGGCGGTCTTTTCCGAAGTGAAGCGCCTTGCGAAAGAGAAGGGCGCGCAGCCGGGTGTTCTCACTTTTTATCCGCATCCGATGAAAGTGCTTGCGCCCGATATTCATGTGCCGCTTTTGCAGTCCATTGATGAAAAGATGGATGCACTGGCCGCTCAGGGCATGGCGCTGGCCGTCTGCATCCGGCCGGATGAGACATTTCTCGCAAAATCCGCTGAAGATTTTCTGGAAGAGCTCGCTTGCCTTCCCGGCCTTGTCGGCCTCGTCACGGGAGAAAATTTTTCCTTTGGCCACGGCGGTCTGGGGAAGAGTGGTGATCTCGTGCGCTTTTTTGAAGAAAGCCGCGTCACCGTTCGCATCGTCTCACTCCGAGAGAACGCAGGGCAGAAGATTTCCAGCACCGCCATCCGCCAGTGCATCCTCGCGGGAGAGATGGAGCAGGCGGCGCGCTTTCTGGGGCATCCTTACACGATCCGGGGTGACATCGTCCATGGCTTTCGCCGCGGGCATGACGTACTCGGATTTCCGACGGCGAATCTGGCGGTCTCCGAAGACCGTGTCCTTCCACCCGATGGCGTCTACGCGACGCGTGCGCTGGTGAAGGGGGATACCTTCCCTGCCATCACGAATATCGGAAACAATCCGACCTTTGGCAATGCGAAGAAAACGATCGAGACGTTCATCTTTGACTTCGACGAGTCCATCTACGGCGCGTCATTCTCGCTCGCATGGGTCAGCCGCATCCGGGGAGAAATGAAATTCGCCTCGCCTGACCTTCTGGTGGCGCAGATCCATCAGGATATCCAAAAAGCGAAAGACATATTGCACGTATGAAACAGCCTGCGCGAAAGCGCGGGCTTTTTTGTAGAGGGATAGACGGAGCTCTGGTGGCTGGTGACTGGTGACTGGTGACTAGGGACTAGGGACTAGTGACTAGTGGCTAGGGATTAGGAAACAAGTGGCTAGTCACCAGTCACTCTCCCTTATGCGCTGCTTATTCCTGAATTGCATACATTTATCCATACATCATGCATAATTAGTATACCGATTGAGATGGTATATCTCATTGCAGAATGGTATAATAACAAAAGTAGATGACAGGCTGTTGATGCGCCTGTCTATTTCATTGCGTGAGATCCGATGGAAGGGATCTTCGCCAAGTTCCAATGGGGGTTTTTATGGAAGCGAAAACAAGTGGCAAAAGTATTTTGAGAGACCTTGGGACGTGGATTGTCATAGCCACGGTACTGGGTGCAGTCGTCGGGCTCTTTCTGGGCAAGAGCGCACACATGCTGGCGCCGATCGGTGACCTTTTCATGCAGCTCATCAAGATGATCGTCGTACCGATGGTCTTCTTCTCACTGGTCGGCGGGGCAGCGGCGCTGGGGAAATCCAAGGGCGCTGGCAAGGTCGGTATAGTGACATTCCTGTATTACGGCGTGACGACAGCAGTTGCCGTGATTTTGGGATTGGCATTCAGCGTTTTCTTCCAGCCGGGCAGCGGCATCGACATGGCAGCGATCAGCGGGGCGGCTGTGCAGGTGGGCGACCTTTCCAAAGCGGGCGCGCTTCCTGGTTTCTGGGAAACGATCATCGGCTTCGTGCCGGCGAATCCGGTGAAAGCCCTGACGGATGGCAATATCCTGCAGATCATCACCTTCTCTCTCTTTGTCGGCTTCGCACTGGCGATGCTGCCGGCGGAAGAAAAAGAGTTCATGAGCCGCATCGTGGATAACTGCACGAAGATCTGCATCAAGATCATGATGGCGGTCATGATGCTCGCGCCGGTCGGTGTCTTCTGCCTGATGGCGGACGCGACGGGGAGCTTCGGCTATGATGTGCTTATGAAAATCATTTACCTCATCGGTCTTTATGTCTGCGTACTCTTCCTTGTCACCTATGTCATGATCGGCGGCTCGGTGGCTCTCTTCTCGAAATGCACGGGGTATGTGGAGTTCTTCAAAGCGATGTGGAAGGTGCAGGTGCTTGCTTTCTCCACCGCATCCTCCATGGCAGCGCTTCCGCTCAATATGGCAGTCACGGAAAGAGAGCTGCATGTGTCTAAAGGAACCACCTCCTTTGCACTTCCGCTGGGTGCGACCATCAATATGAATGGCAACGCGGCGTACTATGCGATGGCGGCCATTTTCATCGCGCAGATGTATGGCATGGAGCTTACGATGGGCCAGTATATCGCGATCATCGTGACGAGTACACTGGGCGCGGTCGGACAGGCGGGTGTGCCGGGACCGACGCTTCTTGTCGTCGCTGTTTTGGTATCTGCCGGTATCCCGATCGATGCACTTCCGATCCTTTTCGGTGTCGACCGTATTTTTGATATGCTTCGTACAGCGGTCAATATCACCGGCGATGCAGCCTGTGCGACCATCGTAGATCGCTTTACGAATGAGGAAGTCCGTGAATAGTGACCTCTGATGGGTCATTGTCTTATATGGCAAGCCACAAACGGCTGGCGAAACGAAAACGTTTCGCCAGCCGTTTTTTCTTTATATATTCCTGAAAGGAATAAGAAATCAGAGGTATCTGATTGTTGTACTGGACGTTATGAGTAAAAAATGAAAATTTCTTCGATTTCACCAAAAGAAAATAGATAAAAGACTTGCATTGAAAATGTACTTAGTATATAGCAAATAAGTTATAATATAAACTATAAGCTATGGATAAGGTATAGAAAAGTATTATACAGGCTATGAATTGACGACTATAATCACAGTCGAAACGTGAAGAAACGTTGCAGATCGCTTTCCTGCTTTCTGGTAGCCATGGAGCCGGTAAATGGGGAAGTATGAGAAAAAGAGATACATTACCCGGCGGGTGATGTGGTACAGAAAGGGATACCCATGATTAACTTAAATGATTTTATTGCGGTAGGGCAGAATGCCATAGCACGTCGCGTGGTACAGCAGTCGGATGCGTCTGACAATTACGACAATGATTTCAAAAGTTTGTTAGCTACACCGAGACTGATTCATTGGGCGATCGATGCATCCATCAAAGCGATCGACCCCTATCTTCCCGATGACTATGCAAGCATCGGGCTGTCGGTGAATTTTGTGCATACGGCACCGACCAGCCTCGGCATGACGGTGACGGTACATGCGTCGGTCATCGCTTTGACGGATCATGATGTGACGCTCGAGGTCAAAGCGTGGGATGAGCAGGGTGAAATCGGTCACGGCCTTCACAAGAGAGCGATCGTACTCAAGCAGGCGGTCTTGGACAGGGCGGAAGAGCGTACACGCCTGCTGCTGATTCGTCAGGCCAATGAAGAGATCAAGGGGATGAGATAATGGCAGCTTTACCGGATACCTTAGGCGGCGCACTGCTCCTATCCGCCATCGATTTTTTGCTGAGTTTTGTATTTATTTCCTTCATCGGCGTGGTGCTCCATTTCTTTCCCCTGCTGAATAAGCTCGGCGAAGTGAAGGAGAGAAAGGATTGAGATCGTGGATCAGTTATTTGTGACCTTGATGAGTGAACTTTTGCATCAGACCGGACTTTTGGATCTGACTTTGGGAAATCTGGTCATGATTATTGCCGGATGTGTCCTGCTGTATCTGGGCATCATCAAGAAATACGAACCGTTTCTGCTGGTGGGGATCGGCTTTTCCTGCATCGTGGCCAATGTGCCGGGCTCGACACTGACAGCGCCGGGCGGACTTTTCTACTTTGCGTATCAGGGCGTGGAGCAGCTCATACTGCCGCCGCTCATTTTCCTCGGCGTCGGTGCCATGACGGACTTCGGTCCCATGATCGCCAATCCTTCTCTCGTCATTTTGGGAGCAGCGGCTCACTTGGGCATTTTTGTGGCACTTATTGGAGCACAGGTCTTGGGATTTAACTTGGGCGAAGCTGCTTCTATCGGTATCATCGGTGGCGCAGACGGCCCGATGGCGATCTACACCACCATGAAACTGGCACCGCATCTTCTGCCGCAGATTTCTGTCGCAGCCTACTCCTACATGGCTCTCATGCCGCTCATTCAGCCGCCGATCATGAAGCTCCTCACGAATAAGGAGGAGAGAAAGATCATGATGAAGCAGCCGCGCTATGTATCCCGCCTCGAAAAGATCGCATTCCCGATCGTCATGGCGCTCATCGTCAATGTGTTCCTGCCGCCGGTCGCTCCGCTCATCACCATGCTGATGCTGGGAAATCTCCTGCGTGAATGCCTCGTCGTCGGCAAGCTGGCGGAAACGGCAGCCAATACTCTTCTCAATATGGTCACGCTGGTCTTGACGGTAGCCATCGGCTCGACCATGGCCGCAGATACCTTCCTCACGTCCTCGACCATCCTCATCATCTTTCTGGGTCTTGTGGCGTTTGCCTTCGGTACCGGCAGCGGCGTGGTCTGTGCCAAACTCATGAATAAACTCTCCGGCGGACGCATCAATCCGCTGATCGGTTCCGCAGGTATCGCCTCCGTTCCGATCGCTGCGCGCGTTTCCCACCTCGTCGGGCAGCAGGAAAGCCGCCGCGTCTTCCTGCTGATGCATGCGATGGGGCCGAACCTTGCCGGCGTCTTCGGTACCGCGATTTCCGGCGGCATCATGCTCGCACTTTTGGGAGGATAGGGCTTGGTAACTAGTGACTGGTGAGTGGTGACTAGAGAAACGCGATTCAGGAAAATTTGATGGGAGCTGCTGCGATTGCATCAGAGTTTCCTGAATCAGTTTTCCCTTAGTAAGCCGAAGCTTTTCTACTAAAAATTTTTATAATTCATTATTGATAAAATCTTTTGGACGATTTGTGTGATTTCAGCTACACTGTCGATAGTATAAAAGTAAATTCTATGATGTAGTGCATTGATTAAGTACAGCAGGAAGAAAGTTAATAAACCAGTAGCAGGTTGCTATCTGTGTCTATTTTCTTTCTTCTTTTTTTGTAGGGAGGTTTATCGTGATTCAATGGGGAGATTTTCTGATAGACCCGCGTGAAGGGGAAGATCTTTGCCGGATGGCTGTTTTACTGGCGATGACCGTGGATCAAAAGATGGAAAAAGATTTGATCCTGCAATTACAGAAAAGGGGGATCAAAAGCGCGGCCACCACCGTGGCGGGGTTCGGTATTTCTTCTCAAAGCAATATCATTCGCAGTGTAGTGAATTTGTGCTTGAATACAAATATCATCGAAAGGAAACGGGAACATGTACATCCCGTAGCGCACTGTGTATTGGAAGTCACACAGAGCACAAGAGCTTCCGATGCGATCGGGCAGAATTTTTGTTTCAAAGCTGCTGTTGTGCGCAAAGGAAATCATTTCGCCCTAAGCTTTTATGGCAATCTGGCCATGCATGAACTTTCCGGTCATAAGACGATAGGCGTTGGATTTCAAATCCTTGGTGATTGATTTCTACAATTTCATAAAGTATCCCAGTATAGCATAAAGAAATTGATTTTAGCAGAAAAGTATCTACACGATGGTATCGTGTGCGTCTTTTCTGCTTTTTTATTTTTCTGCCTGAAGGAGGTGTACCCAAAGGCAGTACACAAAGGTCGTGCATAATTTTGTTTTCGTACATAAGGAGGCTTAGAAATGGCTAAAACAAGTGGTTTGGAACGTAAAAATGAAACGCCCATTACAAAGATGGGGAATGTCCTTCTGAAATTATCTTTAAAGTACATGCCAGATGCGAGCATCTTTGCGGTGGCACTGACTTTTATCGCTTTTTGTCTAGGGATTGCGCTGACGGACCAGGGACCAATGCAGATGGTACAAAATTGGTATAAGGGATTTTGGGAATTGCTTGGCTTTTCCATGCAGATGGCTTTGATTGTTATCACCGGTTCCTGCGTAGCCAATGCGCCTTTGGTCAAAGGTTGGATCAATCGTATTGCATCGATACCGAAAAGTGCGAAGTCGGCTGTGTTTACGGTGACATTGGTCAGTGTTTTGGTTTCTTTTGTGCACTGGGGCTTATCCCTGATTGTAGGGGCCATCTTAGCGAAGGAATTGGCGAAGAATCTGCGAGATAAAAAGATTCCTTTCGAATATGGTCTGATGGCTGCTGGCGCGTATGTAGGGCAGATGACTTGGCAGGGTGTCCTGTCTTCTTCGGTGGGGCTCTTCATCGCAACTCCAGGCCATATCATGGAAGACTTGATCGGCGTAGTTCCTATGACGGATTACATGCTGAATCCGACAAATATCTGCGTCACCATCGCATTGGCTATCGGGCCTGCCCTTTTTGCTACGCTGCTCCTTCCGAAGAATCCCTCTGATTATCAGCCTTTGGATGAAGATGCGATCAAAGCGATCGAAAAGGAAGACCTGAAACTGCAGAAACGTCCGTCCAGTGCTACGGTGGGAGATATTTTAAACTATAGTCCGATTCTGGCTTGGGCGCTGGGGGTACTTGGATTTGTTTATATTTTCTATGCTTTCTATACCAAAGGCTTCAATGCGCTGGATTTTAACCTGTTAAATGCGATTTTCCTCTTCGGCGGTATTTTGCTTTATGGAAATATTGCAAATTATGTCATGGCGGTGAAAGATGCTGTGGGCGGTACGGCAGGTATCATTTTTCAGTTTCCTCTGTATGCCGGTGTCCTTGGCATTGTGAAATACTCCGGTCTGGTCATGGTTTTAGCTAATGGTATCGCCGCCGTCAGCACAGAAAGCACCTTCTATCTGTGGACTTTCTTATCCGCCTCGATCGTAAATATGTTCGTCCCTTCCGGCGGTGGCCAGTGGGCTGTACAGGGGCCGGTGGCTCTGGAATCTGCCAGAATGATGGGAGCCGATTTGGTGAAGACGGCGCTGATGGTGGCCTATGGGAATTGCTGGACCAATATGGCACAGCCATTTTGGGCGATTGCTCTTCTGGGGATCACCGGACTCAAGGCGAAGGATATCATGGGATATTCCATCGGCATCATGATTTTGTCAGGCTTCATTTTCTTCGCAGCCGCGTTGTTATGAGATAGGCGCGTCTATTCACCAGAATAGATGGTGAGAAATCAGATAAGGGATATTCTCGCTTGTCTCGCGATAGACGATCGGTCGCAGCAGCGAGTGAAGAAGCACATTACGTCATGTTTGAAGAGGAGAAGAAAAATGGAACACTTTGCATTCATGGAAACAACGATTTCAAAAGTACACCGGGCATATTTGGATGGTTCTTTGACAGCCGTTGAGCTGATTAAGGTCTATTTACAGCGGATCGAAGCCTATGATAAGAAAGGACCGGCGATCAATTCGATCATTTGTGTCAATCCGAGCATTTTGGAAGAAGCAGCTGCAGCAGATGCTTATCTGAAGGAACATCATGCTTTACAAGGTCCCCTGCACGGTATCCCGGTGATGCTGAAAGATAATTTCAATACCAGCGATATGCCTACGACAGCAGGTTCTATTGCGCTGAATGGCTGGGTGCCGAAAGAAGATGCTTTCGTGACAAAGAAATTGAAAGAAGCAGGGGCACTCATTTTGGCGAAAACCAATTTGCATGAGTTTGCCATTTGGGGGGAAACGATCAGTTCGATCTTAGGGCAGTCGGTGAATCCCTATGATACGACAAGAACTCCGGGGGGATCGTCCGGCGGCACAGGCGCTTCCATTGCAGCAAATATTGGGATCATAGGAATGGGGACGGATACGATCAATTCCGTTCGCTCGCCGGCTTCGGCCAATAGTCTGGTCGGGATCCGCCCGACCATCGGACTGGTATCGCGCGCTGGGATCGTCCCCTATTCTCTGACACAAGATACCGCCGGCCCCATTTGCCGCACGGTAGAAGACGCTGTGCGCACATTGGATGTCATTGCTGGCTACGATGAGAAGGATGCAGAAACAGCATGGAGCGTAGGGCAGAAAAGAGGCAGCTATATCGACCACTTACAAAAAGATGGCATGGAAGGAAAGCGCATCGGCATACTCAGAAGTTTATTTGGCAAAGAAAAATGCAATGCATCAACCAATCAGGTGATCGAAAATGCATTGCAGGTATTCAGAGATCATGGGGCGACCCTGGTCGAGGTGGAAAACCAGATCGACCAGCCGTATCTGAATGAGGAAGTATCGGTACACCTCGATGATTTCCGCCATGATCTGGACAGCTATCTGGAAAGCCTGCCTCCCACATGGCCCATTCACTCTATGAAAGATATTTTGGACAAGGGACTTTTCCACCCATTCTCGGAAGGAAATATGAGAGATGCCATGACGCGGCAAGTAGGAAGTCCTCGTTATTTGGAAAAAATGTATAATAAAATCGCCGTACGCCGCGAAGTCATGAAAATCATGGCAGACTTGCACTTGGATGCGATGGTCTATCCTCACCAGCAGCAGCTGGTGTGCAAAATCGGCAGCAATCAACTGCAGAGAAATGGCGTGCTTTGTTCATCGACCGGTTTTCCCTCCATTTGCGTCCCTGCCGGATTTGCCCCATCGGAAGAGGCACCGATTGGAGTTCCGGTCGGTATGGAAATCATTGGTCGTCCATGGAGCGAACCGGTGCTCATTGAAATTGCTTACAGCTTTGAACAACATTCCCATTTCCGGAAAATGCCTGTATCCACGCCTGCCTTGGAAGACTGAGTGCGCCAGAAGAACCTTTCTCCTGATCCGTGTTTCCCTGGCTACACCAAGTGCAGCGTATTCTTGAAATCCTTGATATAGTGCCTGGAGACGGGCACTTTTTCTCTGGGGTAATGGGAGAGCGTCAGGAGAAGGGTGCCATTGTCCTGATTCTGGATTTCCTGGATCATAGAAAGGTTCACGATGTAGCCCTTGTGCGTGCGGAAGAAGCCTAGGGGGGAGAGGAGAGACTCGATGTCGCGGAGCGTCATCTTCGACTCGATGATCCCGCTCGTCGTATAGAAGAGAGAGCGGTCGGATTTCTCGGTGGAAATCAGGACGATTTCCTGCGCGGGAGAGATCATGATGGTCTTGCCCTGCGTCTGAAGGGAAATCTTCTGTGAGGTGGAGATGATTTCACCCGGTGCCCGTTCCTTTTCCATCAGGGTGAGGCTGTCGGCAAGGCGGGAGATGGTGCGCGCGATGCGTGCTTCGTTGTAGGGCTTCAAAATGTAGTCGAAGGCTTCGAGCTCGAAGGCCTGCACGGCGAATTGAGAGTAGCCCGTCGCGAAGACGACCTTCACAGGGAGGTCCATGCGGACGATTTCTTTCGCGCATTCGAGCCCGTTCATGAGAGGCATCTCGATGTCGAGGAAAAGAATATCGACATTCGGATGCGTCTTCAGAAAGGCGAGGACTTCACGTCCATTGCCGCATTCACCGACGACTTTGACGCCGGGGATGTTCGAGAGTTCATAGGTCAGCTCGCCGCGGGCCGGCAGTTCGTCGTCAGCGACAAGAGCACGGATTTCTTTCATGGGGTCCTCCTTTGGGGGAATGGTTTAAGGTTCAGGGTTCAGGGTTCAGGGTTAGCCGCGGGACGTGCTGTCCCTTGATTACGGTTGAAAGCCTCGTTTGAATGAGAAATTAGAAATGAGAAATGCGAAATGGTGGTGCGGCGCATAAAAACATAGAAGCGCCGCGGAGTATAAATCTGGCGATGCCCAAAAGCTGTATTCAAGTCACTAGTCACCAGTCACTTGAGATTCCTAATCCCTAGCGACTAATCCTTAATCCCTGCTTTCAAACTTCAGGGTTCAGGGGTGCGGTAGCGGCTTCGCCGCGAATATAAATAGGGCGATGCCCGCTTGAGACTTGGAGACTTTAGACTCGAGAAGTCAGAAGTCAGAAGCCAAAAGCCAGAAGCCAGAAGTCTGAAGTCTGAAGTCTGATGTCTGATGTCTGATGTCTGATGTCTCCTAGTCTCCTAGTCTCCTAGTCTCCTAGTCTCCTAGTCTCCCAGTCTCCCAGTCTCCCAGTCTCCCAGTCACCAGTCACTAGTCACCAGTCACTAGTCACAAGTCACTCGAGGCTCCTAATCCCTAGCCACTAATCCCTAGCTACTAATTCCTAGCTACTAATTCCTAGCTACTAATTCCTATCACGCATTCGTGATACGGATCGTCTGTCCCGTCGCAGCGACTTTTTCTATGGCGGCAGGGGCAGCGGGTTTTCTGCTTTCTATTTTCGGAATATTGGTAAAGACGAGTGTGCCTTTATTTTCACGGCTCACGATGTGGAGGCCGCTCTTTTCTCCGAAGAGGGAGAGCAGGCGCTGGTGGACATTGATGAGACCGATGTGGTCGCGTCTCTTGTGGTCGATAAGCAGTTTTTTCAGCTTGCTTTTGGGGATGCCGATGCCGGTGTCGTAGACGTAGATCTTGAAATGGTCCTTGTGCTCGATGAGGCCGGCTTTGATGCGGCCGCCTTCGGGACGCTTGAAGATGCCGTGGATGACGGCGTTCTCGACGAGCGGCTGGAGGAGGAGCGGCGGGACTTGGATTTCCTGCAGCTTGTCTTTGGGGAAATCATAGGTGATGGAGAGGCGGTCGCCGAAGCGGGCGCGCTCGAGCTCGGTGTAGCACTCGATGACGTGCAGCTCTTCGGAGAGCGGGATGAATTTCGACGGGTTGTTCAGGCTGTGGCGGAAATAGTCAGAGAGGTAGCTGATGAGCTTTCGTGCATTTTCCGGATCGCTTCGCACATAGTAGCTGATGGTATTCAGCGTATTGTAGAGGAAGTGCGGATTGATCTGCGCCTGAAGAGCGCGGATCTCGGCTTCGGCGAGAAGATTTTCCTCTTCCTTCATCTTGTCGTATTCATAAATGGCTTCGAGCATGTGGCAGATGCCGGAGAGGAATTCGTTGCCCATGTGCGTGAAGTTTTCGCCTTTGCTTTTCGCAGCGATGAGGGTGCCGACGGTTTCCCCCTTGTAGCGGATGGGGAGGGTTGTGAGATGCGGCATGGGCGGAAGTGATTTCTGCAGCTGCAGGATGGCGATCTCTGCATCGCCCTGATTGCGGTCTGCTTCGGTTTTGTAGGCCGTGCGCGTATAAATCTGGTCTTTGTATATGATGGCGGTCCAGATGAGAGAGGGGAGAGACGCCGTCACGATCTCGGCGGCTTTGGATACATTGAAGCCGTTGAAACCGTCGTGGAGTGTGGAGAAAAGGGTATTCACAGCGTCGAAGGTCGTCTTCGTTGTTTCTGATTTCTCTGTATCGCGCTGATGCGTGTAGAACTCCAGCACCATGTAGAAAAGGCTGACGGCGATGGTATTCGTGATGATGATCGGCAGCGACAGGTCGAAGAAATCATTCGGGTGCGCGATGGTCTCCGGCCAGGTAAGGAAAGCGAAGAAGACCCAGAAGAGGATTTCCAAAATGCCGGCATAGAAAAAGCTCCATGACCAGAGATTGTGATGGTGGCTTTTCAGCGGGTTCGCCAGATAGCCGGCGGCGATGCCCTGAATGATGGAAAGCCCGCCATGGACGAAGGCCGCGTCCGTGTCGAAGAAGAAGGCGCGGTGGATGCCTGCGATACATCCGACGATGGTGCCGACGATGGGGCCGCCGACGAAGCCGCCCAGCATGATGCCGACAGCACGGAAATTCATGATGCCGCCGCCCGCTGAGACATTCCAGTATGAGCCGCAGAGTGCCATCAGGGAGAAGATCACGATGAAGAGGGCGAGATGCTTCCGGCTGAACTGCTTGGCAAGGATCGCTTCGCGGAAAAAGAGCGTGCGGCTGACAAGAAGGAGCAGCAGGAGGAAGATGGAGATGCCGAACCAGACGTGCTGTACGCCGATGATCCAGGATGTATTCATAGAGTACCTCGCTTTGCTGGGGACTAGGGACTAGGGATTAGTGACTAGTGACTGGTGACTTGGGACTGGTAGACTGAGAGACTAGGAGACTGGGAGACATCAGACTCCCGTATCGTCATTTCGAGCGAAGCGAGAAATCTTTGTCATTCACGGTCAGGTGGGCAATGTTTGGAAAGTTCAAAACGGGAAACCTGCGATCAAGAGACCTTCAGGCATCGCCCAATATTGAAACTCCGCGGCGCTTCCCTGTTTTTATGCGCCGCATCACCCCCTCTGAACCCTCTGAACCTGTAGAACCCGCTTCCCCTCTTTCACAAACAATCAAGGGGCGGCACGCCCCGAGGCTAACCCCGAACCCTGAACCCTCAAACCCATAATCTAAAATCTATGAATTTAAGACAATTGATTTTTCGTCAATAAACAAAAGGGCATAAAAATAATTCCAATGATAACTTACCATCAATGACTTCAAAGACACATTCATCTTCTCTGCATGTTACCCATTTGCACTTGCATCTTACCTGTAAAAATTTCTTTTTAAGAAATTTGTCGGGTATACTAATGGCGCAAGGTGAGGTGAACTGGAAACCGATGGCTCCCAAAGCCATTAAAGTCTTTATTTATTATAACAAAAACAAAATAAGAGAGGAATGGTTTCCGGGTATTTCAAAGCTGTACTCCGTTTCCCCCGCACGCGAATGGCAGGAAACTGGAAATAGAAAGAAGGATTTATTTTTTAGAAGCGAAAGGAAGAGTATTATGGTTATTTACGGTGTAGCACTTCTGGCAGGCTGCTATATGGCAGGCAATGTGATCGGCGACGTACTGGGCGCGCTTCTGGGCGTCAAGGCAAATATCGGCGGCGTCGGCTTCGCGATGCTGTTCCTCATCATCATTTCCGCATGGGCACAGCAGAAAGGCATCATGAAAGCGCCGGAAGAACAGGGCATCAAATGGTGGTCCGCGATGTATATCCCGGTCGTCGTAGCGATGAGCTCCATCCAGAATGTAGCCGCAGCGCTTTCCGGCGGTGTGGTGGCCATCCTCGGCGGTCTTCTGGCTGTCGCGATCGGCTTCCTCATGATCCCGGTCCTCTCGGGTAAGAAACAGAAGGAAACTGTGGCAGAAGACAGCTTGGCACATAGCAAGTGAGAAGTTGGGAGTAAGGAGCGGATTCCGAATTCCCAGTGACTAGTCACCAGTCACCAGTCACAAAAAATGTATGCAGCACGCAAGGGCTTCGTGGTCGCTTAGAAATAAGGAGATAATTTCATCATGGATATCGCAGCAATGATTACCAAACTTTTCGTCAAGAACGGCATGATCTTCGGCTTCATGCTTCTCGGCGTCATTATGTATGTTTCGTTCAAACTGGGCGCGCTCACCAAGGGACGTGTCCATGGCAGTGCCATCGCTATTTTTCTGGGGCTTGTCCTCGCATACATCGGCGGTGAAATGACCGGCGGCAGCAAGGGGATCGCAGACGTCCCGCTCTTTGCCGGCATGGGCCTGGTCGGCGGCGCTATGTTCCGCGACTTCGCTATCGTTTCCACTGCTTTTGGCGCTGATCTTCGCGAAATCAAAAAAGTCGGCTGGAGAGGTGTCGCTTCCCTCTTCGTCGGTGAATTCATCTGCCTCGTCGCAGGCATTGCTGTTGCGTATCCGCTCGGTTATACCAGCGTGGTCGATATGGTCACCATCGGTGCAGGCGTTGCGACCTTCGTTGTCGGACCTGTCACCGGCGCAGCTCTCGGCGCTTCCTCCGAAGTCATTGCGATCTCTATCGCTGCCGGCGTTGTGAAATCTGTCCTCGTCATGGTTGTCACCCCATTCGTGGCCAAACCGCTTGCTATCAATAATCCGCAGTCCGCTATGGCTTTCGGCGGCATCATGGGCACCACCTCCGGCACGGCCGCTGGCATCGCAGCTGTCAATCCGAAGCTCGTTCCTTACTGCGCCATGACCGCGACCTTCTTCACCGGCCTCGGCTGCCTGCTCTTCCCCTCCGTCTTCTACTTCGCTACAGCGATGATTTTCTAAAAAGGTTCAGGGATAGCCCATGGGGCGTGCCGCTCTTTGATTGTTTGCGAAAGAGGTTCAGCAGGTTCAATGGGTTCAGAGGGGAGGGCGGGGGTGGTGCGGCGCCAGATCCTTCGACTCAGTTCTCACTGTTCCGCCTTAACATGATCGAACATCCGACATTTCACTCCGCTCAGGATGACGAAATGCGCCGCGGAGTATAGATGGTGGCGATGCCAAAAGGTGGCATTTCAGTCACCAGCCCCTAATCCCTAGCTACTAGTCACTAGTCACCAGTCACTAGTCACTAGTCACTAGCCCCCCTTTCCTCTTACCGCCACTATCTGTTATGATAGGGGAGAAACAATAACAACAAGAATGAAAACCTGTATACTTATTTCTGTAAAAACCTATTTTTATTGAAAGGAAGTCTATTCATGTTAGAAATCAAACCATGCAATAAGAACTGGCACACTAGAGGAGACGACACCGCTGCCCGCATTGCAGCAGCCGCTCCGTATGCAGATGGCAAAATCGTTGACGCAGCCAATACCGTCAAAGTCCTCGAAGCGGTGCTCCGCCCGGGCGATAAAGTCAATATCGAAGGCGACAACCAGAAACAGGCTGATTTCCTCGCCAAAGAACTCTGCAAAGTGGATCCGTCCAAAGTGCATGATCTCCATATGATCCAGTCCACCCTCTCCATTCCGGAACATCTGGATGTTTTTGATAAAGGCATCGCCAGAAAGCTCGACTTCGCATATGCTGGCAGCCAGGGCAAGCGTCTGGCACAGATGGTACAGAATGACGGTGTCGAACTCGGCGCTATCCATACCTACCTCGAAATGTACTCCCGCTACTTCATCGACCTCGTACCGAGAGTTTCCCTCGTCTGCGCTGATGCTGCGGATGCAGCCGGCAACATTTACACCGGCTTCTCCACCGAAGACACCCCGGCAATCGTCGAAGCGACGAAATTCAACCAGGGCATCGTCATTTTCCAGGTCAACAAGATCGTTGACAAGCTCCCGCGTGTCGACATCCCGGCTGACTGGGTAGACTTCGTCATCGAAAGCCCGACCCCATACATGCTGAACCCTCTCTTCACCAGAGATCCGGCAAAGATCCAGAATGAAAGAATCCTGAAAGCTATGATGGCGATCCGCGGCATTTACGAAGAATACGGTGTCAAAGTCCTGAACCACGGCGTCGGCTTCGATACGGCAGCTGTCGAACTCCTGCTCCCGACCTTCGGCGAATCTCTGGGACTGCGCGGCAAGATCTGCACCCACTGGGTACTGAATCCGCATCCGACCCTGATCCCTGCTATCGAAACAGGCTGGGCACAGGCCATCTACTCCTTCGGCTCTGAAGTCGGCATGGAAGAATACATCAAAGCCAGAAGCGACGTCTTCGCTGTCGGCCCGGATGGCACCATGCGCTCGAACCGCGCCTTCTGCCAGGCTGCCGGTCACTATGCGGCTGACATGTTCATCGGTTCCACCATGCAGATCGACCGCTTCGGCAACTCTTCCACCGCGACCAAGAACAATGTCGCAGGCTTCGGCGGCGCTCCGAACATGGGCTGCGATGCCAAAGGCCGCCGTCATGTCACCCCGGCATGGAAGAAGGCGGGCGAAGAAGTGGCGAACCGCTACGAACTCATGGGCGACCGCAACCGCGGCAAGAAACTTGTCGTCCAGATGATCACGACCGTTTCCGAAAAAGGCTTCCCGGGCTTCGTCGACCAGCTCGATGCTGTCGCTCTGAAGAAGAATGCAAACCTTGATCTCGAACCGATCATGATTTACTCCGATGACCTCACCCACATCGTTTCCGAAGTCGGCATCGCTTACCTCCACAAGTGCCACAACATGGAAGAACGCATGAATGCGATCCGTGCTGTCGCAGGCAAGACGGAAGTCGGCAAGCTCGAAGATCCGGAAATCACCAAGAAACTCAGAAAAGAAGGCATCGTTAAGCTGCCGGAAGACTTCGGCATCGATCCTTCTCAGGCAACCCGCGAACTCCTCGCTGCCAAGAATATGAAAGACCTCGTGGACTGGTCCGGCGGACTTTACAACCCACCGGCTAAGTTCAGAAACTGGTAATGATGATATAGCATTTATCGCACTTAAAAACCGTCAGGCGCAGAGCCTGACGGTTTTTTATTGGGCAGTCAGCCGATGGGGAAAGAGAAAAATTAGAAATGAGAAATGAGAAATGGTGGTGCGGCGCACAAAATAATGAAGCGCCGCGGAATATAAATAGGGGCGATGCCCGAGCTCTGTCTTTTCCCTCCTTCCTTTGGAAGGAGGTGCCCCGGAGGGGCGGAGGTTGGCTTGGGACTTTTTTCTCCCTCGGAGCCCCTATCTCGCTTCGCTCGAAATGGCGTCTCACTGGATTTTAGCGTCGCTTTGCTCCTAAAAATTCAGTTCGCTTGCACATGCTCTTCGGGCGTTCCCCTTCCAGAGGAAGGGGATAGATGAATCTCGGCTTCTGCTTTCAAACTTCGGAATTAGTCCCTTGGACGTTCCGTCCCTTGATTGTGTATGTCTGAAGTCTGATGTCTGATGTCTCCCAGTCTCTTAGTCTAATCCCTAATCCCTAATCCCTAGCTACTAGTCCCCAGTCCCCAGTCACTAGTCACCAGTCCCTAATCATGCATGGTCACAGCCTTTGTCGTTCCATTGGCATCGAAGATGGTGATGCGGTTCTTTCCGTTTTCCTTAGAGGTATAGAGTGCGTTATCGACCCTTTTGTAGAAGCTCTGCTCGAGCTCGCCTTGGCGGGCGATGGTGACACCGAAGCTGGCGCTGACGGGGAAATCGTCAGGGAGGATATGGGCATGGAAAAGGTCATCCTTCATGCGGATGGAGAGCGTCTCAGCCGTTTCCAGTGTGGCACCGGGAAGGATGATGAGGAATTCATCGCCGCCCCAGCGGCCGGCGTAGCCTCTGCCGACGGTGTGCTTCTTCATGATGTCGGATAAGGTGCGGATGACGGCGTCGCCGATGGCGTGGCCATAGGTATCATTGATCTCTTTGAAATGATCGAGGTCGATCATGATGGCAGAGAGCGGCATCCCGATGTCTGCATTGTTTTTGATGCATTGGTCGAGGTATTTTTCCATCGCACCGCGGTTGAAAAGGTCGGAAAGGCTGTCGTGGGTCGCGGCGAATTGGAGGGCGTCCTGCGTCGCTTCGAGCTCTTTCATGGTGGTGCTGACAAAGGCAGCCATCTGAAGAAGGTGGGTCATGTGCTGCGTCAGGTGGACGGGGTTGTAGGTGACGTCCTTCCGATGGGGCTCTTTGGCTTCACGGAAGACGGCAACATTTCCCGTCAGATGGGCAGCGACGAGGCGCTGCCCTGCGCGGTATATTTCTCCGTGGGCATAGATGCCAAAAGAAGGGGTGACATGGTTGTAATTCGCAAGGACGTCGCCCAAATTCTTATTGAGAAACTGGTAGCGCGCAGCGCAGGAGAGGATGTGCGCGCTTTCTCCGCCGAAAGCGTGCATATGTTCCCAGATCTTCTTCGTTTCAGAGAGCATCAGCTCCGGATCGCCGTAGGAGAGGCGCAGCTCTGTGCCGACGGCGCAGCGAATGTTGAAAAGGATGCCGCCATCGAGCGTGCGCCCCTGCGGCAGGTGCGCGTGGTCGTAGCCGTCGTACTGTTGGATAAGAGGGAAGGGGAGCGACTGCTCCTGAAAATCCGGGGTGTGGATGTATTTATCGTAGTAATAGACGGCAGGCTTATGGTCGAGCTCTTTGATGATCATGGGGCCGTCCATCGCGGTCACGGTGAGCGGACGGGAAAGCGGGCGGAAGCCCAGGACGTGGTTAAGCATGATGGAGATCTCGCCTGTATAGACGCGAAGAATCAGCCCGGCAGTTGAGATGTATTTCTTGGAAAAGACATAGGTATGATCCGGCCATGTCTGGGAGTCTGCGAGCGCGCCCCAGACGGGGAGCGTCGTCGGCAGCTCGCGCGTCAGTACGTTCAGGAAAGGCGTAAAGTCAGAGAAACGGTCATCGCTCTGAGAGGCCAGGATCTCGATGCCGCAGAGGGGCTCAGAAATCTTAGCGATTTCGCTCATCACTGCACATCCGACGGCCTCTTCCTTCCCTGGTGCATGGTCGAAGCAGATCGTATGGACGTATGTCTTTTCGAAGACTTCGAAGAGGACGATGATCTTTCCGGTATGGTTCACGCCCTGTTCGATGCATACGCTGCTCGTCATCCCTGAAATCTCCGCTTCTGGAAAGGATAGAGACAGCGCATCCACCATCTTCTGAAGTCCTTCCGCTTTTGTGTAGGAGGTGAAAATAGAAATCAGAAGAGAGCTCCCTTTCACGCCGAGGGAACGAAAGGCGCTGATGACGCCTTCGAGCTCGGAGGGCTTGGAAATGGTATACGAGTACGGTTTCATAAGGAGTTCCTTCCTTTCGGGGAAATTGGGAAATTAGGGTTCAGGGTTCAGGGTTCGGGGTTCAGGTTTCAGGGTTCGGGGTTCGGGGTTGTGGTGGCGGCTTCGCCGCGAATATATATGGGGCGATGCCCGAAGGTCTCTTGATAGAAGGTTTTCCTCGTATCGTCAGCCTTCCCCTTGAGGTAATGCTATTAAGTTAAGCGGCAAATCATTCTTGGCTCCCCATCGGGGGAGCTGCCCGAAGGGCTGAGGGGGCTACGTAGCGGTATTGCATGAAAGTGTTGGAATATCGATAGCATCGGACTATTCAACATAGCACGCTATACCGCTAGCATGCCCCTATTGCCTTCGGCACTTCCCCCGAAGGGGGAAGCAAGTCGTTACGGCGCTAACAATTTCCTTAACTTAATAGCCTTCCCCTCGAGGGGAAGGTGCCCCGAAGGGGCGGATAGGGCACAGGCGGGATGAAAGACAGATGGGGAAAGCGGAGAGGTGCGCGGCACATGGGGGAAGCGTCGGTTCCTCGCCGCGAATGACAAAGATTTCTCGCTTCGCTCGAAATGACGATGCGGGGGAATCTGATGTCTCCCAGTCACAAGTCACAAGTCACAAGTCACAAGTCACAAGTCACAAGTCACAAGTCACTAGTCACTAGTCCCCAGTCACAAGTCACAAGTCCCGCGTCACTTCTTTCACCTGATGCCCGGCATCGAGGAGGATGATGCGGTTTCTGCCGCCCTCTTTGGCGAGGTAGAGGGCATCGTCCATGCGTTTGTAGAAGGTTTGCTCCGTCTCATCCGGCGAGGCAGTGGTGCAGCCGATGCTGGCGGTGAGGAAGGAGTGGTCGGGGAGCTGGATCGTCTGGAAGGCTTGCTGCAGACGGCTCGCTACGATGCGCGCGTTCGCGAGTGTGGTGCCGGGGAGAATGATGACGAATTCGTCTCCGCCCCAGCGTCCGGCAAAGTCGGTCGGGCGTATCATGCGTTTCATGATGGCTGCGACTTCGCGGATCACTTCATCCCCTTTATTGTGACCGAAGGTATCATTGATATGCTTGAAGGTATCGAGGTCGATCATGAGCGCGGAGAAGGCGAGCTGACGCGCACTGGCATCTTCATGGCAGCGGCAGAGCATTTTTTCGATCGAGCCACGATTGAGGAGGCCAGTGAAGCTGTCATGGCTGGCAGCGAAGGAGAGTTGTTTTTGCGTCTCTGCCAGTTCTTTCGTCGTTTCCGTGATGAAGGTCGCGAGCCGCTGGACTGTAGAGAGCGCTTCCCCAAGGACGACAGGGGCATGACGCTTTTTCAGCGTATTCACGAGGGAAGCCTCGCCTTCGCGGAAACAGACGGAGATGAGGGTCATATTGGTTGTCTGGGTTTTCCCCTCGATGCGGATGAGCTCGCCATTCACATAGCCGCCGGGCGCGACGCAGAAGTCGCCGTAGGCAGACAGGATCTGATTGACATCCTCTTTCAGAAAGTAACGGCGTGTGACACAGGAGATGAGGAGCATTCCTTCGGGGGCAAAGCGCTCGATATGGCCAAGTGCTTCGCGGCTGGAGAGGATGACCTGGTCGGGATCGCCGTAAGCCATCTGCACCTGATCGCCGATATGGCTGAAGACATTCGTCTGGAGCGCGCCGTCGCTTCGCGTGTCCAAAGGCAGAACGGAGAGCTGGACATGGTCCGCAGTTCTGACGAGCGGAAAGAGCAACTCACTTTTTCTAAAGTCCGTGCTGTGGAGATATTTCTGATAGAAATAGGCCGCAGGCTCGTGGTCGAGTGATCGGATGACGAGCGGACCGTCCATCGCGGTGATGGTCAGGGTGCGTCCGAGGGGCTGCCAGCCCATGACGCTCTGCGTCATGACTTTTACGCCGCCAGAAAAGGTGATGAGAAGGATGCCGCGTGAAAGAATCGCGGTCTTGGTAAAGACGTAGATGCCCTCTTCATTCCGGTAGGTATGGGCATAGCCGCCGCAGATAGGAATGTCCTTCGAGAGCTTATCGAGCGCTGCCAGGAAGGGCTCGAAATCGTAGTATTGCTGCGTCAGGAAAAGAAGCACGGCCGAGAGGTCCTTTTCTTTTTGGCAGTTGGCGAGTGCCCTTTCGCCGAGGGCTGACATAGACTCTTTGGAAAAGTCATAAATGGCGGCGTGTACGTCGCTCTTTTCGAAGAACTGGATGGTGACGATGGTCTGCCGGAGATGCATGCGGCCATTCTCGATGCCGCCGGCGGTCGTCATGCCGGCGATCTCTGCCTCAGGAAAGGCATCACAAAAGAGCCGGGTCATCTCGCGGATCGTTTCCGGCTTATTCCAGTGCGTGTATATGGAAATCAAAATATGATGCTTCCTCGGGATATAGGAGGTGGCAAAAAAATGGATGCAGTTTTCTATGTCACCGAGGGAGCGGAGACGATAGGACTTTTGGATCATGAATCATCGAACCTTTCTAAGAGAACCTCCGCGCATTCATTGTAGAGGCTCCTAAGGAAATACTGATTTCAGAAAGCAAATTCACGAGGCATGTTTTCTAAAGAGTCAGTGTTTCCGATGGAGAAGCGGGAATCCGTCCCTTTTCGTTTTGCGGTACACCGCCCACCCATCAAAAGGTGAAATTTTCGGGGGGGTAAACAGTTGTTTGTGATACGCATACGGTCTAAAAGAGGAACCTCAGTTGCGCTCGGGGAGCATTTCTTATAAGCTCTTATGAATCCTAAACGGCGAACGCCAAATCCTAAAGTCCCAATTTATACTTTGTTTATATAATGCATGATATCACTCTTTTTTCTGTCTGTAAATAGGTCATATATAGAAATATAGAAAATAATTAAACTGGCTTGTGGTCGAAAGTATAAAGGAGAGAGCAGTGACTAGTGACTGGAAGATGTTAGACAACAGACATCTGACATCTGAAGTCTAAAGCCTTCAAGTCTCTTAGCCTCAAGCGGGTATCACCCTATGTATACTCCGCGGCGCTTCCTCATTTGATGCGCCGCACCTTCATTCCTAACTCCTAACTTGATTCGAAAATCGAACTAAATGCCAGTTGTTTAGAAAACGCAATACAAGTCACAAGTCACTAGTCACTAGTCACTGTTCACCCGTCTAGTCATTCCATGGCCCCTGTGATATGATAGAGAAAATTTTTTACTATGAAGACCAATGATAAAGGAGGATCTCAGATGGAAGATCCCAATTATGAACAGACGGATATTTTTGCATTCATGATGGAGAAGCCGGCGGGAAAGAAGCCAAAGGCGCGTACAAAGAAGGCGGCTGTCTCGGAAGAAGCGTCGCTCTTTGGCGAAAAAATGGCAGAGGAGAAGAAACCGGCTCGCGCAAAGAAGGCTTCTCCGAAAGCGTCTGCCTCTACCGTGAAGGCAGAGACGTCACCAAAAGCAGCACCGAAAAAAGCAGCAGAGGAGAACGTGAATGAGCCAGCAAAGCGCAGCTGGCGGGAAAAATTCTGGGAATTCGACATCACCCATCCCTCGCAGGACATCAAAGATACGATGAAGGAGGCGCTTCTGGCTGACGGCTTCATGAAGCGCGAGGCAAATAAAGTCTTCAAGGGGCTTTTCTTCAAGGAAAAAATCTTCAATACAAAGAACCAGGCGCTCGAGTATTTAGAGAGCGTCCCGACTTCGTATGCGGTGAAGTACAAGATCGGGATCGAGCCTTCGCCCAAGATGATCGCTCTTGCCAAACGTCTCAAAGAAAAGGAAGAGCGTCTCGCCGCTTATAAGGAGACACAGAATGAGAAAAAGTTCGCGGGGGACTTCATCACCTGCCCGCACTGCCATTCGCGTGTGAATGCAGACTTCGTAAAGCCGCCGCTCTGTCCGGTGTGTGGCGATGACATGCGCTCGGATACCGCGGTGAAGACCATCCGCGCTCTTGAAGAGACGGTGGCGGATCTCAGGAAGCGCTACGAGGATACCGCAAGGAAGTACAACAGCAAATTCACCGGCGGGGAGAAGTGGATCATTCGCCTTGTGAATCCGTTCTGGGAAGAAAAGTAGGAAATGCTGGAGTGACAGGTGACAAGGAAGTAGTAGCTAGGGATTAGTAGCTAGGGATTAGGGGGTTCGAGTGACTAGTGACTAGTGACTGGTGACTAGTGACTGGTGACTAGGGACTAGACGTTAGACATTAGACGTCAGACATCAGACATCTGGAGCCTAAAGTCACGAAGTCTCCTAGTCTCCAAGTCTCAAGCGGGTATCGCTCCATAAATATTGCGGCGAAGCCGCCACCACAACCATGAACCATGAACCATGAACCCTGAACCCTGAACCCCGAACCCCGAACCCTGCCCCCCATACCTTGAACCTTCCACCCCATTGCTTTATAATAAAGTAGTCGAATTTCATATCACTGACAACGAAGTCCATGGCAAAGTAGTTTTGCCGTGGACTTTTTTCGAAGCGAAGGCTTCAGGAAGGAAGACTATGTACAGTATGGCAGCACCCCATGCGAAGGGGAAAAGCGCAGAGGATAATATTTTTGCCGCAAACAACCGCGCGATCGCGCTGGCGGAGAAGATCGGCACAGAGAATGTGGTGAATGCGACCGTCGGCTCCATTCTGGATGAAGATGGCAGCCTTGTCGTGCTGGATGTGGTGAAAGAGGCTCTCTCGGCTCTTACGCCGAAGGAAATGTGCGCGTATGCACCGATTCAGGGATATCGCGCTTTTCTGGATGCCTGCATCGACCAGTGCTTCGGCAAGTCGCGTCCGGAGGGCTACATCGATGCCTGCTCGACCCCCGGCGGCACGGGTGTGCTGCATCATGTGGTGCATAACTACTCGGAGGTGGGAGACGAGGTCCTCATCTCTGACTGGCACTGGGGCGCCTATGACAGCCTGATCGATGACAACAACCGCAAGGTGCGCACCTTCTCTCTTCTGACAGAGGACGGTCATTTCCATACGGCAGATTTCAAGGACAAGGTGGAAGATATCCTCTCTCGTCAGGACAATATCGTCATCATCCTGAATGGCATCGCGAAC
Organism: uncultured Dialister sp.; assembly: GCA_934178345.1. Classification (GTDB taxonomy): domain Bacteria; phylum Bacillota; class Negativicutes; order Veillonellales; family Dialisteraceae; genus Dialister. The sequence continues at coordinate 63,237 of CAKPQG010000008.1, forward strand.
AATCCGACGGGCTACTGCCTCTCGAATGAGGAATGGCAGGCAGCCATCGATGTATTGAAAGAAGCGGTCCGGGATGAAACGAAGAAGGCGATCCTCATTCCGGATGTGGCTTACCTTGACTACAGCGGCGAGAAAGAGGAATGCAGAAAGTTCTTCCGTCTCTTCGGCGGTCTTCCGAAGAATATTCTGACGGTCTGTGCCTACACCCTGTCCAAGGGCTTCACCATGTATGGACAGCGCATGGGTGCGATGATCGGGATTTCCTCCGATAAGGATGTCATCAAAGAATTCGTAGACATCAACCAGTACGCCAGCCGTGCGACATGGTCGAACTGCAACAGTGCGGCGCAGAATGCGATGATCCGCATTTGCAGCGACGATGAAAAAATCAAAGCGCTCGATGCAGAGCGCGCGAAGTATTTCCAGCTCATTCAGGACAGAGCGGCGATCTTCATGAAAGAAGCGAAAGAGGAAGGCGTGAAATTCGTCCCCTACATTTCCGGATTCTTCATCACCATCCCGGTCACCAAGTCGCAGGCCGTCTGCGACTATCTGGAAAAGGAGCATGTCTTCATGGTACCGCTGAAGAAAGGCATCCGCCTCGCCGTCTGCTCCGTCTCGAAACCCAAGATGGCCGGCCTTGCCCACAAGCTCGCCATCGCGATCAAAGAAGCAGGCGCGGAGCAGTGACTAGTGACTAGTGACTAGTGACTGGTGACTAGTGACTAGGAGACTAGGAGACTAGGAGACTAGGAGACATCAGACTCCCGTATCGTCATTTCGAGCAAAGTGAGAAATCTTTGTCATTCGTGGTCAGAAACTCACGCCTTCCCCACATGTGCTATGCATCTTTCCGCTTTCCCCACTCTCTTTCATACCGCCAGTGCCCTATCCGCCCCTTCGGGGCACCTTCCCCTCGAGGGGAAGGCTTTGTTTCGAAAATACCGCTATCCTCAGCCAACCTCCGCCCCTTCGGGGCACCTCCTTCCATAGGAAGGAGGGAGTGACCGCGCGAGCCCCTTCCTTTGGAAGGGGCTGCCGAGCGTAGCGAGGCGGGGTTGGCTTACTTTTTTGCGGCGCTCGGGTGCTCTCGTACATTGTTTGCTTGAAATGCATTTCCCCACTCTCTTTCATGCCGCCAGTGCCCTATCCGCCCCTGCGGGGCACCTTCCCCTCGAGGGGAAGGCTGCGATACGAGAATACCATCTTCTAAAAAAGGCGGCGAAGCCGCCAGCCTGTGAAACCATCCGCCCTCGCGTATCGTCATCCTGAGCGGACGAAAACGCTCTATGTGTGAAAAGCCCCAGCCAGAACAAGTGGGGACTGAGCCGAAGGATCTCATACTACGCATGTGAGACGATTCCTTCCATCGTATCGTAGGAGTGACTAGTGACTGGTAACTTAAATGCTACTTCCGGGCATCGTCCCAATAAAAAAGGCGGCGAAGCCGCCACGAGAGCCCTGAACCTTGAACCCTGAACCCAACAAAAAAGCCGAGATGAGCAAACCTCATCTCGGCTTTTTGCATACGATTTATTCTTCTGCCAGCACGTCTTTCATGATGGCGACCGCTTTCTTCAGCTGCTCCATAGGGATATTGAGCGCTGGGAGGAGGCGGATTTTTTCTTTGGCTGTGAGGACGACGACGCCCTTGGCGAGGAGTTTTTCTACGATCGGGCCGACCGGTGCGACCGGTTCGATGCCGAGCATGAGGCCCATGCCGGCGACGGATTTTACGCCTTTGGCACCTTCCATTTCCTTTTTGATATAGTCGCCCTTTTCCTTGACGGAGGCAAGGAGGGGGTCATCGATTTCCTTCAGGATAGAAACCGCGCCGGCGCAGGCGATCGGGTTTCCGCCGAAGGTGGAGCCGTGGGTGCCGTAGGTGAAGACGTCCTGCGTCTTTTCGCCGAACATCGTCGCGCCGATCGGCAGACCGCCGCCGAGGCCCTTGGCGGTGGAGACGATATCAGGCTGTACGTCGAAATTCATGTAGCCGTAGAGCTTGCCCGTGCGGCCGTTTCCGGTCTGTACTTCATCGACGATGAGGAGAATGTCGTGCTCTTTGGCATACTTGTTCACGCCTTCGAAGAAATCTTTGTCGAGCGGATGCACGCCGCCCTCGCCCTGAATGGACTCCATCATGACGGCGCAGACATTCGGATTCTTTTCGCAGAGATCGATGAAGGCCGGAAGGTCATTCGCCGGCGTGTAGAGGAAGCCTTCGGTCAGCGGGAAGAAATTCTGATGGAAAACGTCCTGTCCGGTCGCAGCAAGCGTCGTGACGGTGCGGCCGTGGAAGCCGTTGATCAGGGTGACGATGACATTGCGGTCTTTGCCGTACTTGTCGATGGAGTACTTGCGCGCGCCTTTGATGGCACATTCATTCGCTTCCGCGCCGGAGTTCGAGAAGAATACTTTCTTCATGCCGGTTTTTTCGCAAAGCAGTTCGGCAAGCTCTGCATCCGGCTTCGTGTAGTACAGGTTCGAGACATGGTTCAGCGTGTGGAGCTGCTTTTCCACAGCGGCCATCCATGGTTCGTGGGCAATGCCGAAGATGTCGACACCGATCCCGCTGCCGAGGTCAATGTATTCCTTGCCGTCCTCGTCGGTAAGGATCGATCCTTTGCCGCTCACAAAGCAGACAGGGTAACGGTGGTAGGCATGTGCGATGTATTTCTGATCTTTTTCGATGGTATTCATAGAGGGCTCCTTTTATGCAAATGGGTTCAGGGTTCAAGGTTCAAGTAAAATGAGGAATGAGGAATGGTGGTGCGGCGCATAAAAATATGGAAGCGCCGCAAGTATATATGGGGCGATGCCCGAAAGTGGCATTTAGTCGCTAATCACATCAACGATACGAGTAGGCCCTTGGAGACGGGAGTCCCGCAGAGGGACTTCCGAGTTTGGCTTTATCCAAAGAGGCGCCTAGCCTGCCCACTAAGGCGCCTTCCTATGAAGCCAAACGGCCCGCGCCAAAGGCGCAGGATAGAGTGCCTCGAAGAGGCACAATTCTACGCAGCGGCATGAAAGCGGATGTGGGGCTACCTCGTTCTCTGCTTGTCATCCCGAGCGAAGTCGAGGGATCTTCCTTGCAGACTGGTGAAACGTGAGTGTGGGATAGCAAAAAAGAGGAATCAGGGCGCGGCTTGATTGATGCCCGCTTGAGACGTTAGCCGTCAGAAGTCAGAGGTCTAATGTCTAATGTCTGATGTCTAGTCCCTAGTCCCTAGTCCCTAGTCACCAGTCATCAGTCACCAGTCACCAGTCACCAGTCACCAGTCACTCATTCTACAAACATCGTCCCGAGGCCTTCGTCTGTGAGGAGTTCGATCAAGAGGGCGTGGGGGACTTCGCCATTGATGATGAAGACCTTCTTCACGCCATCCTTGATGGCATCGGTGCAGGCATCGACTTTCGGGATCATGCCGCCATTGATGGTGCCGTCTTTTTTGAGGGCTTCTGTCTCTACGACAGTCAGCTTATGGAGGAGGCTGTCTTTATCCTTCGGGTCTTTCATGACGCCGTCGATGTTGCTCATGAAGACGAGACATTCGGCGTTCAGCGCCGCGGCGATCTTGGTAGCGGCCGTGTCTGCATTGATGTTGTGCGGCTGTCCCTGGCTGTCGACACCGACGGAGGAGATGACGGGGATGAATCCGGCGGAGAGTGCGCTGTCGATCACGGTCGTGTCGATCTGGTCGATCTCTCCCACAAGTCCCAGCTTCTCGTTCTTGGTGTGGACCTGGATCATATCGCCGTCGATGCCGCAGAGGCCGATGGCTTTGCCGCCAAGGGCGCTAAGGTAGGCGACGAGGCCTTTATTGACTTTGCCGGCGAGGACCATCTGCACGACGTCCATGGTATCTTTATCTGTGACGCGAAGACCATTCTCAAAGTGCGACTCGATCTTCAAAGCATCCAGCATCGCATTGATGTCCGGGCCGCCGCCATGGACGAGGATGACATTCACGCCGATGAGATGGAGAAGAAGGATGTCCTGCATGACGTTCTTCTTCAGGACGGGATCGGTCATGGCATTTCCGCCGTACTTGGCGACGACGTATTTACCGGTATATTCTTTGATGTAGGGGACGGCCTGTGTCAGGATTTCCGCCCGAATGGCATTGTCTGTAGTCATAGAAAGAGGCTCCTTTGGGAGGGAAAAGAAGTTCAGTGGGTTTAGGGTTAGCCCTTTGGGCGGCTCCGTCCACTGATTATGAATGAAAGCTTTGCGCGAATGAGGAATTAGGAATTAGGAATTAGGAATGGTGGTGCGGCGCATAAAAATCAGAAGCGCCGCGGAGTATAAATCTGGCGATGCCCAAAAGCTGTATTCAAGTCACCAGTGACCAGTCACCAGTCACTCCTAATCCCCAATCCCTAATCCCTAGCTACCAGTCACCAGTCACTAAAGCCCCATGCTGTCCATCTGCTGACATCGAATGCCCGGAGGGTTTAAGGGTTAAGGGTTTGGGGACAACCGGTACATTCGGTGCCAGCAGATGGACAGCAGACTCTAGTGAGTGAAATGAGAAATGGCAATGCCGGCTTCGCACGCAGACTTTGTGAGAAGTGAGAAGTCAGGGTTCAGAAGTCTAATGTCTAATCCCTAATCCCCAGTCCCCAGTCCCCAGCCACCAGCCACCAGTCACCAGTCACCAGTCACCAGTCACCAGCATTTAGTCCACCACAAGCCCTGTTTCCGGAGGAAGACCCAGCATGATGTTCATGCACTCGATGGCAGCACCGGAGGCGCCTTTGCCGAGGTTATCAAACAGGGATACGACCTGGATGCGTTCATCGTTGCCGGTGATGTAGAGGGTCATGGAGTCTTTGCCCGCATTTTCATTGGCGGCGAGGAAGAGCGCATTGGTTTCCTCAGTCGAGAGCGGGGAGACTTTGATGAATTTCGAGTCCTTGTATTGTTTTTCAAAAATGGCATGGAAGTCTTCCAGTGTGATGTCGCCGGGAAGACCGCAGGGGAGCTGGAGGAATCCGGTGTGGAAACCGACGGTGACTTCCATGCCGGCGTAGTAGTCAGCAACGATCGGCGAGAAGAGCGGTGTCTCACAGAGTTTGCAGACCTTCATGATCTCCGGAAGATGCTTGTGTTTCTGGGAGAGGCCGTACTGGCGGGGAGAGGCGAGCGGAAGAGTCTTTTCCTCTTCGTATTCCTTGATCATTTTTTTGCCGCCGCCGCTGTAGCCGGTGAGGGATACGATGTGGAGCGGGTAATTGATCGGAAGGACGCCTGCGTGGACGAGCGGGTAGAGGATGGAGATCGCGCCGCTGGCGTGGCAGCCGGGGACAGCGACCTTCTGCGCGGTGTGGATGGCTTCGTACTGTTCCTTGGAGAGTTCCGGAAAGCCGTAGACCCAGTCTTCTTTGGTGCGGTGGGCGGTGGAGGTGTCGAGGATGCGGATGCCGGTGCCTTCGGTGGCTTTTACGATTTCACGGGAGGCATCATCGGGGAGGCACAGGAACATGAGGTCCGCTTTCTTCGCGTATTCCACGATGGTGGGGATGTCTTTTCTCTTTTCATCGGGGAGGGAGAGGAGCTCGATGTCGCTTCGGGAAATCAAACGATCGTGCAGTCTCAGGCCCGTGGTCCCCGATTCACCAACAATGAATACTTTCGGCAGTTTTTGCGTAGTCATAATGATTTCCTCCTCTCTTACTTTTCGATGGGATAGTCAGCAAAAGTAGCGACCATGACGGCTTTGATGGTGGGCAGGCGGTTCGCTGCTTCCTCAAAGGCGAGTGAGAACGGTGCTTCGAAAACGTCATCGGTGACTTCGATGCCGTCCAAGCCGAAGCGTTCGTAGATGTCTTTTCCGACTTTGGTTTCTGTATTGTGGAAGGCAGGCAGGCAGTGGCAGAAGACGGTGCCCGGATTTCCTGTGTTCTTGATCATGTCCATGGTGATGCGGTATGGCATGAAGAGTTTGATGCGGTCGCCCCAAAGTTCATAGGGGTCGCCCATCGTCACCCAGACGCCGGTGTAAATGACGTCGAGACCCTTGACGCCTTCGACCGGGTCATCGGTGAAGGTGAAGGTCGCTCCGGTCTTCTTTGCGATCTCCTTGCACTTGGTGGTGAAGTCATCTTCCGGGAAGAACTGCTTTGGCCCGATGATGCGGAAGTCCATGCCGGCTAGTGCGGCGCCTGCCATCAGAGCGTGGGCCATATTCGACTGGCCGTGTCCGACATAGGCATAGGAAATCTGGTTCAGCGGCTTTTTGAAATGTTCCTTCAGCGTGAGGAAATTCGCGAGCGTCTGTGTCGGATGGTCGTAATCGGTGAGGCCGTTCCAGACCGGGACACCGGCTTTTGCGGAGAGTTCTTCGACAGCGCTCTGGGCGAATCCGCGGAATTCGATGGCATCAAACATGGAGCCGAGCACGCGGGCGGTGTCCGCGATGGACTCCTTCTTGCCGATCTGGCTTCCCGTCGGGCCAAGGTAGGTGGTGTAGGCTCCCTGGTCGCGTGCGGATACTTCGAAGGCGCAGCGCGTGCGGGTGGAGTCTTTCTCAAAAATAAGGGCAAAATTTTTGCCCTTTAACAGTTGGGCTTCTTTGCCTTCTTTTTTATCTTTTTTCAGCTGGGCCGCGAGGTCCAGGTAGTAAGCGAATTGCTCCGGCGTATAGTCGAGCATCGTGAGGAAGGATTGATGTAAAACTGGATTCATGGTGGGATCTCCTATGGGGTTCAAGGTTCAGGGTTCAGGGTTCAGGGTTCAGGGTTCAAGGTTCAGGGTTCAAGGTTCAAGGTTCAAGGTTCAAGGTTCAGGGTTCAAGGTTCAGGGTTCAAGGTTCAAGGTTCAAGGTTCAGGGTTCGCTCGTGGGGTGCTTTGTCCACTGATTGTGGAGAAAGCTTTGCTAGCCAGTTAGGAGTTAGGAGTGAGGAGTGAGGAGTTAGGAGTGCTGGTGCGGCGCATAAAAAATAGGGAAGCGCCGCGAAGTATAAATAATGGCGATGCCCGAAAGTGGCATTTAGTCGCCAGTCACTAGTCACTAGTCACTAGTCACTAGCTACTAATCCATCATCCCTGCTTTCAAATTTCGCGTGGTCTATGTGATTTACTTATTCAAAGCCTCGATCGCCGCTGCGGCTTCCATCGTGACGCCTAAGGGGAGGATCGATTCATCAATGGCGAAGCTGGCATTGTGAAGCGCCGGTGTGCCAGGTTTGCCGGTACCGAGCCACAGGAAGGCGCCGGGGAATTTTTCCAGATAGGAGGAGAAGTCTTCCGCGCACATGGACGGATACTGCGGCTGGGTCAGGTGCTCTTCACCGACGTAGGTCTTCCCGATTTCCTGCAGGAACTGGATCTTTTCCGGCGTATTGATGGTGGCGCTGTGGCCGCGGACGTAGTTCAGCTCCGAGTGCGTGCCGAACATCACATCGAGTCCTTTCAGAATCTCACCGAGGCGCGCTTCCATCTTGTCGCGCAGCGCCGGGGTATAGGTGCGGACGGTACCCTCAAGGTAGGCATCTTCGACGCCGACATTGTAGCGTGTGCCTGCATTCATCAGGCCGATGGTGCAGACGACGTTTTCCATCGGGTTCATCTCTCGGGAGATCAGGGACTGCACGTCGATGATGAAGTGCGCGGCAGCGACCAGTGCGTCGGTGCCGTTGTGCGGCTGTGCGGCATGGGTGGATTTCCCTTTTACATGGACGTAGAAACGATCCGAAGCGGCCATGAGATTGCCCGGCTTTAAGCCGATGACGCCGACGGGGAGCTCGGGCCATACGTGAAGGCCATAGATCTCAGAGACATCATCGAGCTTGCCGCTCGCTGCGATGTGACGTCCGCCGCCGATCGCCGCCTCTTCTTCCGCCGGCTGAAAGACCAGCTTGACGGTTCCCTTGATCTGGGACTTCATCTGGTTCAATACGGCGGCCGCTCCGAGGAGGATCGCCATGTGGCTGTCATGGCCGCAGGCGTGCATCTTGCCTTCATTCTTCGAAGCGAAGGGAAGTCCTGTCTGCTCGGTGACGGGCAGTGCATCCATGTCTGCACGGAGAGCGACGGTCTTGCCGGGCTGGTCGCCTTTGATCGTGCCAAGGACGGCGGTGCCGAAGAAGCCTGTCTCGAATGGGATGCCGAGCTTCTTGAGTTCTTCTTGAATGTAGAGGGATGTCTCTTTTTCTTCACCGGAAATTTCTGGGTAGGTATGGAAATGGCGGCGCCATGTCACGACCTGTGGTGTGATTTCTTTGACTTTTTCTTTGATTTCTTTTTCAAACATGAGTGATTCTCCTTTGAGGAAGAAAGCTGGTTTATGCACATTATACAGTCTTATTCATTTCTAAGAAGTGAGAACTCCTTGTAAATATTGGGTAAAACAAGCCTTCTTCGTAAATAGTCTTGATTTGAATTGTGATAATTATACAACTAAGAGAATAAACATGCAAGAGGAATTTAGAATATTTTTTGTAACTGGTATAGTGACTGGCGAATGGTGACTGGGTATCAGACATCAGATATCAAACAAGGCAAGCCCGTGGGGCGGGGCACCCTTTGATTATGTTTGAAAGCCTCGTTTGAATGAGAAATTAGAAATGAGAAATGGTGGTGCGGCGCATAAAATAATGAAGCGCCGCGGAGTATAAAATAATGGCGATGCTCTAGTCACGAGTCACTTGGCGCTCCTAATCCCTAATTCCTAATCCCTAGCCACTAATTCCAAGTCACCAGTCACAAGTCACTAGTCACTCGAGGTTCCTAATTCCTGGCCACTCATCCCTAATCCCTGCTCTACTTTTATTTCTAATTTTTATATCAGCCTATTCCTACCCCTTTCGCCTATGTTATAATAGAAATGCTATGCAGGCACCAAGAGAACGGACAATCGAACGAAACAGTCATGGGAGAGACGCTTGCAGCGTTCTCTTTTTTTATGCCCGGCCAGACGCCGGAAGATGCGAAATGCATGAGGGAATGGATTTCCCCAGAGCCTGCTATATACATACATATAATATACAGTCAAAAGGGCGAAGGACGCCCGGCGTACCCATGAGCGCACACAGGAGGAACTATGTACGACACATTCACAGAACTCGGCGTGAAGCCGGAAATTTTGAAAGCCGTAGAGGATATGGGCTTTGAAGAACCGACTCCCATCCAGAAAGCCGCTATCCCTACCGCACTCACCGGGAAGGACCTGATCGGGCAGGCGCAGACCGGTACCGGCAAGACGGCTGCTTTTGGCATTCCGATCCTAGAGCGGATCGACATTTCCGAGAAGGGACCGCAGGCCGTCGTCCTCTCGCCGACCCGTGAGCTTGCCATCCAGTCTGCGGAAGAGATCAACCATCTTGCCCAGTACCTGCCGATCCATGCACTGCCGATCTACGGCGGACAGGATATCGAGCGCCAGTTCAAAGCGCTCAGAAAGCACCCGAATATCATCGTCGCGACCCCGGGCCGTCTGATGGACCACATGAAGCGCGGCACCATCGATCTGTCTCATGTGCAGGTCCTCGTGCTCGACGAAGGCGATGAAATGGTAGATATGGGATTCATCGATGACATCCGTACCATTCTGGCCGGCATTCCGGAAGAACGCCAGACCATGTTCTTCTCCGCGACCATGCCTGCACCGATCCGCGAGCTCGCGGAAACCTTCCTGAAGGAACCGGAAATCGTGAAGATCAAAGCAGCGACTGTCACCATCGATCTCATCGAGCAGGAATACATCGAGCTGCCTGACCGTCAGAAATTCGATGCGCTCTGCCGTCTGCTCGACATGCAGGATCCGGAGCTCGCGATCGTCTTCGTCCGCACGAAGCGCCGCTGCGACGAAGTGACCGAAGCCCTGAAGAAGAGAGGCTACATGGCCGAAGGACTTCACGGAGACCTTTCGCAGCAGAAACGTGACACCGTAGTCCGTCAGTTCAAGGAAAGCACCATCGATATCTTGGTAGCGACCGACGTCGCTGCCCGTGGTCTTGATATTTCCGGCGTCACCCACGTCTACAACTTCGACATGCCGCAGGATCCGGAGATCTACGTCCACCGTGTAGGCCGTACCGGCCGCGCAGGACAGACGGGACTTGCGACGACCTTCGTCATTTCCAGAGAAATGGGTCAGCTTCGTGACATCGAGCGCGTCATCCGCCGCCGCATCAAGAGACGTGCGGTCCCGACTCTCTCTCAGGTCATCGAAGGAAATCAGAAGGCGGCCATCGAAAGTCTCTCGGATACCGCACAGGCAGGGGGACTGGAAGACTACAGAGAAAGTGCCGAAGATCTCCTGAATGATGTCGACTCCATCTCTCTCGTCGCTGCAGCGATCAAGCTCCTCACCAAGCAGCCGGACGTCACTCCGGTCAACATCACCGAAGAGCTCCCGAATTTCCGCAGAAGAAGAGGCAATGGCCCGCGCCGTCACTTCGATGGCGGAGACCGCCCGAGAAGACGCTTCCACGGGGAAGGCCGCGATGGGGCAGAAGGCCGTGATGGCCGCCGCTTCGACGGACGCCGCCGCCGTTTCGATAACAACAAAAACGGACGCCGTGATAACCGCGGGAAGGACAGCAAGGGCGCGCATGAATCGAATTTCAAGCCGTACTTCAGAGAAAGCAACTAAAGCATAAATCAGAAAGCTCGAACTCTTTGGGGTGCGGGCTTTTTGTCATGGGGAAATAGGTTCAGGGTTAGCCCCTCGGGCGTGGTGCCCTTTGATTACGTGCGAAAGAGGTTCAGCGGGGGAGCAGGTTCAGAGGGTAGGGCGGTGGTGGTGCGGCGCATAAAAATATGGAAGCGCCGTGGAGTTTTGAATATATGGTATTCACAAAAGATGGGAACCCTGTGAACCTTTTGAACCTTCAGAACCTGTTTAACCTATGAGGCAACGTAAACAGGGAATAAGAATAGTCTGCTTTCAAACTTCAGGTTGGCGGGTTCAGGGGTTCGGAGGATGGTTCAACAGGTTCTATGGGTTCTGAAGGTTCAACGGGTTTCCCATCTTGTGTGAACAGCGTATTCTCATGCATCCAATTAAAAAATCCGCGGCGCTTTTTATTTTGCGCCGCACCATTCCCGTTGAACCTCTTGAACCCGCTGAACCTTTTGAACCCGTTGTCCTCGGCTCCTGAACCCATCAACCTGAACCCATCAACCTTCATCTAAACTTTCTATTGACATTTCTTCTAAGAGTAGTAAAATCAGATATACAATAAAAGAATGAAAGACAGAGAACGAGAGAAACAACGACAGATGGCATAGAGAGCTGACGGATGGTGGAAGTCAGTGCAGAAGGCGCTGCAGCTCACTCGGGAGTCTCAGGGATGATAAGTCTCTGACGCCGCCGGCGTTACGGGCAGGAAAGGCAAAGAACAGGACAGGATCGATCATGAGGAAGTCCCAGAGAGCTGCTGGATGGTGAAAAGCAGTACCAGTCATGATGGATGATTATCCCCTGTGAGCCCCTTTTTCGAACGGAGTAGGGAAAGGCGCAGGTCCGCGTTAGGGACGAATTGAGTATAATGTAGGGTGGTACCGCGCATGTCGCCCCTACTTCCGAAAGGAAGTAGGGGCGTTTTTGTTTTTCCGAAAGAAACGCGGACTGCTGCATTGGAAAGCTGGGATGAGTAGCTAGTGACTAGTGACTGGTGACTTGAATACCACTTTCGGGCATCGCCCCATATATTATTTGCGGCGAAGCCGCCACCGCACCCCTGAACCCTGAACCCTGAACCCTGAACCCTGAACCCTGAACCCTCTGACTCATTCTTTTATAGAACAACAGGCAATACAGAAGACACTGTCTTCTTATTTTGAAAGGAGAGATTGCTATGGCAATTCGTTTTTCTGATGTACTCGAACAGATGGGTCCTTCTGATCTTGGTCCCCTCCTGGCTCTGACCGCGCAGCCGGATATCATTTCTTTTGCAGGCGGTCTGCCGGCTCCGAAGACCTTCCCGCTGAAGGAACTCACCGAAGTCGCTATCAAAGTCCGTGAAGAAGATGGCGCCGGCGCTATGCAGTACGGCCCGTCCCTCGGTTTCCTCGGCCTGCGTGAAGCCATCGCTGACCGCATGAACAAAATGTACATGCCGATGGGGATGGAAAAAGTCGAAGCGAAGAACATCATGGTCGTCACCGGCTCCCAGCAGGGCCTCGACATCACCGGCCGTGTCTTCCTGAACAAAGGCGACGTCGTTCTCTGCGAAAGCCCGACCTACCTCGGCGCTATCGGCGCCTTTGATTTCGAACAGCCAAGATACATCGAAGTCCCGACCGATGATGACGGCATCATTCCGGAAGAACTGGAAAAATATCTGGAATCCACCCCGAACGTCAAATTCATCTACGTCATCCCGAACTACCAGAACCCGACCGGCCGCTGCATGTCCCTCGAACGCCGCAAGAAATTCATGGAAATCGTCACCAAATTTGAAGTCCCGGTCTTCGAAGATAACCCCTACGGCGATCTGCGTTTCGAAGGCGAAGAAATCGCTCCGCTCATCACCATGGATCCGAAACACCTCGTCATGTACTCCGGCACCTTCTCCAAGACACTGGCTCCTGGCATGAGACTGGCATGGATGGTCTGCAATGATGAAATCCTCGCGAAGATGGATCTCGTCAAAGGCTCCACCGACCTGGCTACTCCATCCGTCACCCAGCGTGAAGTCGCTATGTACATGAAGAACTATGACTTCGAAGGCCACGTCCAGGATAACTGCAAGCTGTATGGACATCACCGTGACGTCATGTGCAATGCCATCAAAGAATACTTCCCGAAGGATGTCAAATGCACCTATCCGCATGGCGGCCTCTTCCTGTGGGTCGAACTGCCGGAAGGCTGCAACTCCCGCGACCTCTTCAAGTACGCACTGGAAAGAAAAGTCGCTTACGTACCGGGCGATGCTTTCTTCCCGGAATCCGGCAAGAAGAACTTCTTCCGTCTGAACTTCTCCTACAATGACGACGATGTCACCGTAGAAGGCGTAAAGAGACTCGCTGATGCGCTCAAAGCGTACCTTGCTGACAAGAAATAATTAGAGGAATGCTGATCTGAAAACCGCTCCGAAAGGAGCGGTTTTTGTGTGGGAGAGAAAGCGGGGTGAGCGGGTTCAATGGGGGCTTTGCTATTGGAATGAAAACCTTTCGTCGCAGCCCTGTTGTAGAAATTTTGCTCATGCCCTATACTTACTATGTTGATGACTGGGGACTAAGGGAAACATCTCATCTGAACAGGCGCTTAAGGAAACGCTGATTAAATCGCAGAGTCAGATCCTACAAGAATTTTTATACATAGCTTCGTCATAGCCTTCCTTAAATAGCTTGCTATTCGCGTCAGGTTATTCCTCGCTATGCATAAAAATTCAAGAGTAAAATCTGACAACGATTTAATCAGTGTTTCCTTAGAGAAGGGCCGCGCCAAAGGCGCAGGATGGCTCCCCGTGGCGGTAAGAAATCCATCTCTCTATGACTTGTTTCGTATCGTCATTCCGACTTACGGCGCTTCTATGTGATGATGCGCCGCACTACCCCCATTGAACCCATAGAACCTATTGAACCTTTCAGGAGGCACTATGCCATTTACTTTGACCTGCCACGTGTGTGGACAGAAGCTCACCCTTTTCGATCTGGATGTGAAGAAAAGGAAGGGGACGATCCGATGCAATCACTGCGGGGCCAAAATCAATTATGATCTGGACCAGAGAAAGATCCAGCAGTCCGGCTTCTGGGCGGAGCGGGAGCCCGCTTTCGACCCGCGGGCGAAGAACCGTCTCATGCAGCAGATCGAGCGCGAAGAAAAGAGACGGGGAAAAGCGGTGGAGGCGGAGAGCGCAAGTGCGAAAGCGCCGCAGCATACGTTTGCCGAGAGCCCCTTTGCAGCGAAGGCAGGCTTTGCGAAGTTTGATCTGAAGACCGGAGAAATCGTGGGAGATGGCGCTACGGCGAAGACAGCGCCAGCTGCGCCGCCAAAGTCACGCGGAGGCGAGAAAGAGATTTCTTTCAAGGCTGTCGACAAGAGCCATCAGAAGCGCACCATCCGCGCTGTGGAGAGCAGAGTGACATCTGCGCATGCGTCCGAGCCTAAGAGTGAGAAGACCTTCACCGCGCCGCCTCGCGTCGTGACGAGGACCGCGCATCGGAATATGACCCTTGTCCGGCAGGTGCAGAAAGCGCAGGCCGTCAAGCAGCCCGTGAAGCTATCCCGCGTCCAGTCCTTCTGGCAGAAGGTAAAGAGCTTCTTCGCGTTTGGGAAGAAGTGACTAGCGGCTGGTGACTAGCGGCTGGTGACTAGTGACTAGGGATTAGTAGCTAGGGATTAGGAGTCTCAAGTGACTGGTGACTAAGAGACTAGGAGACATCAGACTCCCGTATCGTCATTTCGAGCGCAAGCGAGAAATCTTTGTTATTCGCGGCTTAGCGGTCGATGTTTGAAACTCCCAAACGGGAAACCTGCTACCCACTCACTTTCGGGCATCGCCTATATATATTTGCGGCGAAGCCGCCACCACAACCCTGAACCCTGAACCCTGAACCCTTAAACCATCCCACTGATTGTGCTATAATATCTCCATTGACTAATGGAGGATACCGCTATGTTTACCTATAAAAGAAGAGTGACATTTTACGAGACTGACGGCATGAAAGTGGTGCATCATGCGAACTACCTCAAGTATTTTGAGGAGGCGCGGGTGGAGTATCTGCGTGCGGGCGGTCTTGACCTGAATGAGCTGATGGAGGAAGGGATCGTATTTCCGATCGTCGAAGTCAGTGTGAAGTACCTGAAGTCAGCGTGCTACGATGACACGCTCCTCATCAGGACCTACCTTCGCCGCGTCGACCGCGTGCGGCTGGACTTTGATTATGAAGTCGTGCGCGAATCCACGGGCGAGCTTCTGACGACGGGGCATACGGTCAATACATACACAAATATGAAGACGGGCCGCATCGCGCGTCTTCCGAAGGAAAAAATCGAAGGCCTTGTCAAACTCTCGGAAGGAGACAGGATAAATGGATAACAGACCGATCGGTATCATGGACTCGGGCATCGGGGGCCTTACCGTAGCCCGCGTGCTGCATGAGAAGTACCCGAAAGAAGGCATCGTATTTCTCGGAGATACGAAGAGAAATCCCTACGGGGAACGCAGCAGGGATGACATTGTGCGCTTCTCCTTTGCCATCAAGGATTTCCTGAAGAAGCATCAGGTGAAGATGATCCTGATCGCGTGCAATACGATCTCCTTCAATGTGCCGCCTGCTTTTTTTGAAGGGGATATCCCCGTCATCAAGATGAGTATGGAGGTGGAGGTGCCGGAGGACGCGAAGCGCTTCGCTGTTTTTGCGACGCCTGCGACGATCGCGACGCATGCACACAAAGTATATTTTGAGAAAAAATACCCGCATCTGGACTTCGTGGAGGTTCCCTGCGACGGACTGGCTTCCGCGATCGAAAGAAATGCGGACGAAAATACCCTTTCTGCCCTTGTCAAACAGGCGGCAGAGGAGTATCATGCATTAGATGCAGACACTGCGATCTGGTCCTGCACCCATTATCCGCTGATCGCTGATGTATTCAGGAAGGTGCTGCCGAAGGTACGCTTCCTTGACCCTGCACTTCCGACGGTGGAAACAGGGATGGACATTCTCTGCGTCCATGACGCGTTGGCGGATGCGCCGCAGGAGAAGGTCTTCTATTTCACCGAAGGCCTTGAAAATTCCGCGCCGCTTGTGAAGAAAATCTTCGGCGACGTGAAGGTGGAAAAGGGAAGTTTGGAATTATAAAGGGTTCAAGGTTCAGGGGTAGCCTCTGGGGCGTGCTGCCCCTTGATTAGGGATGAAAGCCTCACTTGAATGAGAAATTAGAAATGAGAAATGCGAAATGGTGGTGCGGCGCATAAAAATATAGAAGCGCCGCGGAGGTTTGAGACTAGCGGTTTTCTCGTATCGCAAACCTAATCCCTAGCCACTAATTCCTAGTCACTTGAATACTATTTTCGGGCATCGCTTCATATATACTCGCGGCGAAGCCGCCACCACAACCCTGAACCCCGAACCCTGAACCCCGAACCCGACCACTGATTTATCATTTAGGAGTGTGACAATCATGTTACTGATCACGAAAATTCTGGCAGTCATCATCTTCCTGATCTGCCTGGGATTCATTGCCTACTGGGCCATCGCCATCGTCAAAGGCGACTGTGTGCTGAAGGTGATGAAGTCTAAGAGGACGCCTTTCCATGTGGAGTCCATGGATATGAAGAGCGTGACGCTCTCCTGCACGCTGCCGATCAAGAATGTCGGCAAGCAGCTCGGCACCATCATGGACGCCTTTGTCCGTGTGTACCTGCCCTTTGAGCAGTACGATGAAGCTGTCGTCACGGCGCACCTGACCGATTTCGACACGCCGCGTCCCGATGACTACTGGCAGGCCTTCATCCTCGAGCCGGGCAAGACGAAGAAATTCCTCATCACGCTGGAAATCAAGGGCAAGGGCGACAGCATTCTTCATGATCTGGAAACCTTCCCGGAGATGGGGATGGACGTCATTTATCAGGTGGTTGCAAGAAGCGACTACTACTATGCGAAGTCCCGCATCGTTCTTTCGAAGGAAGAACTCAGAAATGCGCTCTATGAATACAAAACGG
The DNA here is from genome assembly GCA_934178345.1 of uncultured Dialister sp. GTDB lineage: Bacteria > Bacillota > Negativicutes > Veillonellales > Dialisteraceae > Dialister. Next base: position 79,860 of record CAKPQG010000008.1, read on the forward strand.
AGGTGAGATAAATGGCAGAACTCGAACTCATACCGATCCACACCCGCATCCTCACCCATCACGATAACATCGTCGATGCCATTCTGGAATACGCCGGCGACAAGATCACCGACCATGATATCGTCTGCAGTGCAGAGTCCGTCGTCGCCATCACACAGAACCGCTACGTCCGTCCGGAAGAGCTGAATGTCTGCTGGCAGGCCCGTCTCATGAACCGCTTCGTACCGGCCGCGGGCTCCATGGCGAGCATCTACGGCATGCAGGCCGCCATGGATGAAGAAGGGAAATGGAATATGCTCTTCTCCTTCGTCCTCGGCGCTGTCGCAAAGATTTTCGGCAAGAACGGCGTATTCTACGCTCGCTGCCGTCAGGCATCTCTGATCGATGATGTCACCGGTACCATGCCGCCTTTCGACAAATGCCTCGTCTATGGTCCGGCGGATACCGACAATGTCTGTGAGAAGATCAAGAAAGCGACCGGCGCTTACGGCGCGGTCATCGCAGATGTCAATGACCTGAAACGCGCGGCCGTCCTCGGAAAGAGCCAGGGGCTTGACCCGAAGCAGATCGCCAAGATCCTGATCGATAATCCTTTCGGCAATGACAATCAGAAAACACCGATCGTCATCATCAAGAACTTTACCGATATGATGAAGTGAGAAAACGCCCCGCAGGTGATGTGATATGATCCCCCTAAAGCAGACAAGGTAAATAACCAAACTGCTTTAGGGGGATCATATCATCAGTGATGCTGCGGGGCGTTTTTGCGTGGGAGAAAGCCTTCCGGGAGCTCAAAGGCCTCACGCTTTATGCACCGCACCACATCGCCCTCCCCAAAGGAGCCGAAACCGCTGCGTCATTCCCTCATTGCCAAAATCCCATCCGTGCTTTATAATAGGTAACATAAAACTTTGTACAAGGATGGTGCATCTATGCCACAACTTATAGATTTATCAGATGTTCAGGATTTCCACGCGGCCCGTTTCCTGATTTACTGGCTGATCGCTTCAGTCGTGGCCGTGCTTACCGCTTACAGCATCAGCTATCAGCACAAAATGAAGTGGTTCCGTCAGAGAAAAGACAATGGCTTCATGGTGCGCCGCGGCGTGATGGGAAACTACAGCCTTCTCGGTGTGCCGCGCACGAAGGAGGGCTTTGCGATCACCTTCGGTATTTTTGCCGGAGCAGGCGTCATTTGGGCGCTGGTCGTCTTCGTCATTCTCCCTCTTCTGGGGTATGAGGTATAAAAAACTGCATAGCATTTCCTGCGGATGGCACGGGGGCAGGAAATAAAGAACAGGACCTGGCATTGAAAAATGTCAGGTCCTGTTTTCGTTAGGGGGAAAGTGACTGGTGACTAGTGACTGGGGACTTGAATACTGCTTTCGGGCATCGCCCCATACATATTCGCGGCGCAGCCGCCACCACAACCCTGAAGTTTGAAAGCAGGGATGATTAGAAGCTAGGGATTAGTGGCTAGGGATTAGGAGCCTCGAGTGACTAGTGACTTGTGACTGAAATGCCAGCTCATGGCATCGTCACCATCTACACTCTGCGGCGCTTAGATCCTTCGACTCAGTTCTCATATTTTCAGATAAGCCATTTTTTAACATACGACGTTTTTCTCCGCTCAGGATGACGAAATGCGCCGCACCAACCCCTTTGAACCCGTAGAACCCACAGAATCCGCTGAACCTCTTTCGCACGCAATCAAGGGGTAGCACGTCCCCGGGGCTAACCCTGAAGTTTGAAAGCAGGGATTAGGGATGAGTGGCTAGGGATTAGGGATTAGGAGTGACTTGTGACTAGTGACTGAAATGCCAGCTCATGGCATCGTTACTACCTATACTCTGCGGCGCTTCCATATTTTTATGCGCCGCACCACCATTTCGCATTTCTCATTTCTAATTTCTCATTCAAGCGAAGCTTTCCAACGGAATTAAGGGACTGAACGTCCCATGAGCCATCCCGAACCAATTCCAAGCGTCTATCGCTTTTCACATAGTCCCAATTCATTATTTCGATATAGGAGGTATTCATGGAGAACTGGGAAAAAGTTTTAGAAGAATTATTTACCGGCGTCATGGGCATGTCCGACCCTACGGTCTGGATCATGTTTGCCATCGGCGCAGTCCTGATCTGGCTCGGCGTGAAGAAGGACTATGAGCCTATGCTGCTCTTCCCGATGGGGGTGGGCTGCATCCTGGCGAATATCCCAGGGCACTTCGCGGTCATCCCGACAGATGGAGGGGAACCGGGATTTCTGTCAGTCCTTTATCAGGCGGGCATCGCGAATGAGCTTTTTCCGGTACTGATCTTTATCGCGGTCGGCGCCATGTGTGAATTTGATGCGTTGATCCGCGCGCCGTATGTCATGCTTTTTGCCGCAGCGGCTCATTTCGGCATTTTCGCAGCGACGCTGCTGGCGTCTGTCGTCGGATTTCCTTTCAACGAAGCCGCATCCATTGGTATCATCGGGGCGGCGGACGGCCCGACCACCATTTTCGTCGCGCAGAAATTTGCGACGAACCTTCTCGCGCCCCTGACGGTGACAGCCTTCTGCTATATGTCGCTTGTCCCGATCATCCAGCCTCCGATCGTGAAGCTCTTGACGACGAAGCATGAGCGCCGGATCCACATGGCGTATCGCGAAGAGAAACCGCTGTCTTGGACAGTCAAGTTCCTTTTCCCATTCATGGTCGTCCTCTTTGCAGGGATCCTTGCGCCGATTTCCGTGCCGCTCATCGGTGCGCTGATGTTCGGCAATATGCTGAAGGTCTCCGGTGTCTGCGACTCGCTCTCTGACACCGCGCAGAATGAGCTCTCGAATCTCGTGACTCTTTTCCTCGGCATCACGGTCGGTGCGACCATGACGGCAGAGAATATCCTCACGCTGGATGTTTTGAAAATCCTCGCGCTGGGGGCTGTGGCTTTCGTCTTTGATACAGTAGGCGGCGTCCTCTTCGCCAAGGTCGTGAACCTTTTCCTCAAAAAGAAAATCAATCCGATGATCGGTGCATGCGGCATTTCCGCATTCCCGATGTCCGGGCGTGTCATCGCGAAGATGGCGCTCAAAGAGGACCCGACCAATTACATCATCCAGCACGCCATGGGCGTCAATGTGGCAGGCCAGGTGGCATCCGTCGTGGCCGGCGGCCTCGTCCTCGCGCTGATTCCTGTCCTTTCGTAAGGAGGCACTATGACAAGTATCGAATCTTCCATCATGCTGACGGTCATCGCATATCCCATGGTCTTCGTGGTCATGGCGGTCTTCGCGGTGCTGACCTACTATCTGAATAAGCTCTTTCCGGGGGACTAGTGGCTGGTGACTGGTAGCTAGGGATTAGGGATTAGGAGTGACTAGTGACTGGTGACTAGTGACTTGTAACTTGAATGCTGCCTTCAGGCATCGCCCCATATATATTCGCGGCGAAGCCACCACAACCTTGAACCTTGAACCTTGAACCCTGAACCCTGAACCCTGAACCCTGAACCTTGAAGTTTGAAAGCAGGGATGAGTAGCTAGGGATTAGTGGTTAGGGATTAGGAGTGACTGGTGACTAGTGACTTGAATACCACCTTCGGATATCGCCATTATTTATACTCTGCGGCGCTTCATTATTTTTATGCGCCGCACCAACACTCATCACTCCTAACTCCTAACTGGCGAGCAAAGCTTTCATCCACAATCAGTGGACGAGCCGCCCCACGAGCTAACCCTGAACCCTGAACCCTGAACCTCGAACTTTCTATTGTCTTTCTCTTCCCTGCCGTTTATAATAGCTACATGATAACCATTCTCTAAAGGAGGCTTTATGATGAAAGAAACATATAGCAGAACCAAGTCTGTATGGCAGCGCATGGACGCCGATGAACGTCAGGCTGTCATGGACTATGGTGAAAAGTACAAGGCATTCTTAGACACCGCGCGCACGGAGCGTCTGGCAGCGGATGAAATCATCCGTCAGGCAGAGGCTGCCGGTTTTAAGCCGGTCTATGATATGGACTCCCTCAAGCCGGGCGACAAGGTGTACTGGAACCAGAAGGGCAAGTCTGTGATCCTGGCTGTCATCGGGGAAGAACCGGTGCATGCAGGCATCAAGATCGTCGGTTCTCACATCGACTCCCCGCGCCTCGACCTCAAGGCAAATCCGGTGCATGAGCAGGATGGCATCGTGTATTTCCGCACACACTACTATGGCGGCATCAAGAAGTACCAGTGGACCTGCATCCCGCTCGCGCTGATCGGCGTCGTATACACGAAGGACGGCAAGAAGGTCGACATCAATATCGGTCTCAAGGATGACGATCCGATCTTCTACGTATCCGACCTCTTGATCCACATGGCACAGGATCAGATGAAGAAGACGCTCGCAGAAGGCATCACGGGCGAACAGCTCCAGGCCATCGCAGGGACAAATGCGGAAGAAGACCTGAAGCCGAAAGAAGTCTTCATGAAGATGCTGAAGGATACCTACGGCATCGAAGAGGAAGACTTCGCTGCTGCGGAACTCGAACTCGTCCCGGCCACCAAGAGCCGCGACGTCGGTTTCGACCGTTCCCTCATCGCTTCCTATGGGCAGGATGACCGTGTCTGCTCCTATGCGAACCTCGAAGCGATCCTTCAGGCAAAACCGGGTGTAAAGACTCAGGCAGCACTTCTGACCGATAAAGAGGAAATCGGCTCCTACGGCAATACGGGCATGGAGTCCTCCTATTTCGTGAAATTCGTCATGAAGCTCCTTTCGCTGCAGGGGAAGAATACCATCCTTGATTTCTATGAAACCATGGAAAACAGTGAAATGCTCTCCGCTGACGTGAATTCCTGCCTGGATCCGATGTTTGCAGAAGTTTCCGAAAAGGACAATGCTTCCTTCCTCGGCTATGGCATCAATCTCACCAAGTATGGCGGCGCTCGCGGCAAGTCCGGCAGCAATGATGCGAATGCGGAATTCCTGCAGAAGATCCGCACCATTTTCAATGAAGCCGGTGTCTGCTGGCAGATCGGCGAGCTCGGCAAGGTCGATCAGGGCGGCGGCGGCACCATCGCTTTCATGATGGCAGACTGGGGCGCAGAAGTCGTAGACTGCGGCACCGCGATGCTCTCCATGCATGCGCCGTATGATCTCCTCTCCAAGGCGGATGCCTATGAGACCTACCTCGCGTACAAAGCGTTCTTTGAAAGTAAATAAGTAGGAAAAAACGCCAGGCTCAGATGTTGAGCCTGGCGTTTTTGATTGGGTTCAGGGTTCAGGTTGATGGGTTCAGGGTTGTGGTGGCAGCTTTGCTGCAAAATATATATTTGCGGCGGAGCCGCCCTACGGGTGAACCATGAAGTTTGAAAGCGGAGATGAGTGGCTAGGGATTAGGGATTAGGGATTAGAAGTGACTGGTGACTCGTGACTGGTGACTAAATACCACCTTCGGGCATCGCCATAATTTATACTCCGCGGCGCATTTCGTCATCCTGAGCGGAGTGAAATGTCGGATGTTCGATCATGTAAAGGCAGAACAGTGAGAACTGAGTCGAAGGATCTGGCGCCGCACCACCATTCTTAATTCCTCATTCGAGAAAGGCTTTCATTCACGATCAAGGAGCGGCACGCCCGCGAGCGAGCCCTGAAGTTTGAAAGCAGGGATGAGTAGCTAGGGATTAGTGGTTAGGGATTAGGGGTGCCGAGTGACTAGTGACTAGGAGACATCAGGCTCTCGTATCGTCATTTCGAGCGAAGTCGAGAAATCTTTCTTGCAGACTGCTAAACGAAGGATGCGTGAAAGCAGAAATACGTAGCACCAAGGCGTCGTTTCCCTGCCGGTGCTTATGTGACACTGACCGCAGTGCAAGAAAGATCCCTCGGCTGCGCTCGGGATGACGACGGCGCGAAGCGCTATCAAAACTCCGCGGCGCTTCCGATTTTTATGCGCCGCACCACCACTCCTAACTCCTAACTCCTAACTCCTAACTTCTAACTAGAGAGCAAGGCTTTCATCCCCAATCAAAGGGCAGCACGCCCCACGGACTAACCCTGAACCCTGAACCTTGAACCTTGAACCCATTCTCTGCTATACTGTACCAATACGACTCTTCGGGAAGAACCCGAAATGGAAGGATAGGAGGAAATTATGAGTCAAGAGAAAGACGTCCGCCTGGAGGATGTGGCGGAAAGCAAGGCCGAGCTGGATGACAAAGCCCGGAAGATGCTGGAGGACAAGGACGCAGACTCCCGCATGCGTATTTATGAAGGACCGCTGGGGAAGGCCATCATCGTGCTTCTCTGCGTGTGGACTGCGTTCCAGCTGTATTTCACGACCATCGGTGCGATCAGCGCGATCAATCTGCGTGCGATCCACTGCATATTTTTACTGTTGTTTACTTTTCTGCTGTTTCCGACGTATAAGAAGGAGAAGCGCAGAAGGAAGCTGCCGCCGATCTGGGACTGGGTTTTCATTCTGGGTTCCATCGGCTCTTTCACTTACCTGATCCTGAATTACACGCGCATCGCGCAGACGGGCGGCCGTATTTCTGATATGGAGGTCGGCATCGCTCTTGTTGCGATCGTCTGCGTCTTTGAGGCAGCGCGCCGTGCATCTGGCAATCTTGCGATTCTCGCGGCGGTCTTTCTGGCGTACAACTGGTTTGGCGCGTACCTGCCCGGATACTTCGGGCACAATGGCTTCACGCTGAAGCGCGTGCTCATCACCCAGTTCTGGGGGACGCAGGGCGTGCTCGGCACCGGTATCGGCGTATCGGCGACCTATATTTTCCTTTTCGTCGTCTTCGGTGCTTTCTTGAAGCACAGCGGCTTCTCGAAATTCATCAATGATTTCTCTCTGACGCTTGTCGGCCGCACATCCGGCGGCCCGGCGAAGGTGGCGGTCATCGCCTCCGGGCTCATGGGCATGATCAATGGCTCGGCCATCGCAAACGTCGCGACGACGGGTACCATCACGATTCCGCTCATGAAGCGCACGGGCTACAAGAAGGAATTTGCCGGCGCTGTCGAAGCCGTGGCATCGACAGGCGGTCAGTTCACCCCGCCGATCATGGGCGCGGTCGGCTTCGTCATGGCGGAATTTCTGAATCTGTCTTACACCTATGTGGCGCTTGCCTCCATCACACCGGCGCTCCTCTACTACGTCGGTCTTCTGCTCGCGGTCCACTTCGAGGCAAAGCGCCTCGGGCTCTCCGGCATCGCGAAGGAAAATATTCCAAACGCGATGGTCGTCATCAAAGAGCAGGGGCATCTGGTGCTTCCGCTCGTCAGCCTCATCGGGCTGATGTTTGCCGGCTTCACCCCGCTCTATGCGGCCGTGATTTCCATCTTCGTCACCATCGGTGCCAGCTGGCTGCGTAAGGATACCCGCATGGGCCCCGCCAAGATCCTGGAAGCGGTCATCGAAGGGTCGAAGAGCGCGATCTCGGTCGGCGTGTGCTGTGTCATCATCGGCATCATCATCGGTACCGTCACTCTGACATCCATGGGGCTCAATATGGGCTACCTCATCCTGTCTATCGTACAGGGAGATCACATTTACCTTGCCGGCTTCCTCGTCATGATCATGTCGGCGATCCTTGGCATGGGTGTCCCGGGCGTTGCTGCCTATGTCATCGTGCAGGCCGTTGCCGTGCCGGTCCTCATCAAGGCGGGCGCGCTTCCGCTCATCGCGCACCTTTTCTGCCTTATCTATGCCTGCCTATCGAATATCACGCCGCCGGTCGCCATGTCCGCCTATGTGGCATCCGGCATTGCCGACTCTGACCAGACGAAGACCGGCCTGTGGGCAGTCCGCCTCGGGCTCATCGGCTTCATCATTCCGTTCTTCTTCCTGGATAATCCGGTGCTCCTGATCGGCGTCGACAAGACAGCGACACTTTGGGAGTCTCTCTGGAGCATCTTCACCGCGATGATCGGGACCTTTGCTCTCGTGGCCGGGCTTGAAGGCTGGATCATCCGGAAGGCCAGCGTGATCGAGCGCGTGATCCTCATCGCCGTCTCCCCGCTACTCCTTTTCCCGGGCAGTCTGACGGATATCGCAGGCATTGCGGGTATTGCCGCCGTCTGCGTCTTCCAGTGGATGAGAAGAAAATAGGGATGGGGTACTAGTGACTGGTGACTGGTGACTGGTGACTAGTAACTGGGAGACATCAGCCCCACGTATCGTCATTTCGAGCGAAGTCGAGAAATCTTTCTTGCAGACCGATAAACGATGGATGTGTAAAAGCAGGGATTAGTGGCTAGGGATTAGGAGCCTCAAGTGACTGGTAGCTAGTGACTGGTGACTTAAATGCCACTTTCGGGCATCGCCACTATTTATACTCCGCGGCGCTTTTGATTTTTATGCGCCGCACCACAACCCACAACCCACAACCCTGAACCCTGAACCCTGAACCCTGAACCCTGAACCCTGAACCCTGAACCTTGAACCCCTGAGCCCCACCTACCAATGCCCGCTCATTTATAGTATAATAATCACAACTTTATTATTCTCTATGGAGAAGAGTAGGATAGAAGAAAGAGAGAGGGATCATCATGACAAAAAAATGGAAAAAAGCGATCGCGCTGTCACTGGCAGCTCTGACCCTGACCGAAGCTCTGGCCGGATGCGGGGATGACAAGAAAGCAGCTTCCGGCGCGGCGAAACCGGCGGCGGGACAGACGATCAAGATCAATTTCCCGACGGCGGGAGCTTCGGGTGCGCTCTATGCGGTGGGCGCAGCGATCACGAACATGTGGAGCAGTCAGGTACCGGGCGTGCAGGCTTCCAGCCAGGCATCGGCCGGCGGCATCGCAAATCTGAACATGGTATCCGAAGGCGAAGCACAGGTATCCATTGCGATTTCTTCCAATGTCTACCAGTGTCTGAATGGTACGGACAGCTTCAAGGATCACGCTTACAAGGATCTGAAAGCGATCGGCGGTCTGTACCTGAATCCGAATCAGGTCGTTGCTACGGCGAATTCCGGGATCAACAGCCTGAAGGACGTGAAAGGGAAGCATTTTGCCGTGGCATCGGCGGGCTCTTCTGTTTATAACGAATGCGAGACACACTTCACGGCAGCGGGTCTTTCTTTCCCTGATGACATCAAAGCGGAATACATCACCTTCACCGATGCGGCGGATATGCTGCAGAACGGTTCCATCGACGGTGCATGGATCATGTCCGGCGCTCCGGCTTCCGCTGTGACGCAGGCACTGACGGGCGGCGCACATCTGGTGGAAATCGATGATAACCTCATCAAAGACCTGAAGGCGAAGTACCCGTGGTACACCAGCTATACGATCAAGGCGGGCACCTATCCGAATCAGGATAAGGACGTCAAGACATCGGCGATCAAGATGGTCATGTTCTGCCGCGGCGATCTGCCGGAGGATGTGGTCTACCAGCTGACGAAGACCCTCTGGGAACACATGGATGAGCTCGGACAGTCTCAGAAAAATCTGAAAGGTCTCACCGCTGAAAATGCAGTGAAGGACATCGCGGACATTCCGCTTCACCCGGGCGCTGCCAAGTACTATAAGGAAATCGGCGTGCTGAAATAAGGCATATAAAAAGAGGCTCTGAGAGCCTCTTTTTGCGTGGAGAGAAGCGCACAGCCATTCTCTTACCTCGCCCTGTGCGGCAGGCTATAATAATGACAGATCCGTGTTTCTTAAAGGCTCATAAGAGGAGGTACCATGAAATTTATCCATACGGCTGACTGGCATTTGGGAAAGCTTTTGAAAGAGCATGCCATGACGGAGGATCAGGAGTGGCTTTTGATGCACCGGTTCCTTCCGCTTGTCGATGAAGAGAGGCCGGATGTCATCCTGCTCTCGGGGGATGTCTATGACCGTTCGTACCCGCCGGAGGAGGCGGTGGAGCTCTTTGATCGCATGACAGAGGAGATCGTAGGGAAGCGCCATATCCCTTTGATCGTCATCAGCGGGAACCATGACAGCGCGGAGCGCCTCGCGGTGGCGAGCCGTCTTCTGTCGCATCAGGGGCTCTACATCTTCGGGCCGCTGGATCGTGTGCATCCTGTCATTTTGGAAGATGCGTGGGGGAAGGTGGCCTTCGTGCCGCTTCCCTATGCCGAGCCGGCACGCGTGCGTGTCATGATGAATCAGAAGGGGCTTTCCGGCGCGGAAGACATTCACAGCTACGAGGAGGCGGAGAAGAAGCTCTCGGAAATTCTTCTTTCTGCCCTGCCTGATCCTTCGATGAGGAAGGTCGCCCTCGCCCATGTCTTTGCCGCGGGCGGGACGCCGTCTGAGTCGGAGCGGCCGCTCTCGATCGGGGGCTATGACAGGATTTCGGACAGCGTCTTTGATGCCTACGACTATGCGGCGCTCGGGCATCTGCATCAGCACCAGAGGACGCAGAAGAAATCGGAAAGGGTGCAGTACAGCGGAAGCCTCATGCGCTACTCTTTCGATGAGGTAAGGCAGAATAAGGGCGTCATCGTGGGAACGATCGGAGAAGACGGCAGCGTCGAGACGGATTTCCATGAGCTCACGCCGCTCCATCAGGTGCGTGTGCTGGAAGGGACATTCGCCGAGCTCATGAGCGAAGAGAGGGAGGCCTCAGAGGACTATCTGCAGGTCATCCTGACGGATGAGCTGCCTGTGATTGATGCGATGCCCAAGCTCCGGGAGAAGTACAAGAATGCGCTGGGCGTCGAGCAGAACATGGGCTATAAGGAGGACAGCGGCTGCCGTGATATCGAGCTGGAGCATATGAGCGATCAGGATATTTTCAGGGCTTTTGTCAGTGAGTTCCGCGAGCGGGAGCTGTCGGAGAAGGAAGAAGCACTCGCCAATGTTTGCTGGGAAACGGTGTACAAGAAGGAGGAAGAGCGATGAAACCTTTGAGGCTGACGATGCGTGCTTTCGGCCCCTATGCGGGTGAAGTGACCATCGATTTCGAAAAATTGGAGGGACGTCATCTCTTCCTCATCTGCGGGCCGACGGGGGCGGGCAAGACCACGATCCTCGATGCCATGTGCTATGCGCTCTATGGGAAGACGTCGGGCGATCGGAGCGGCGCGCGCATGCGAAGCGACTATGCAGGGACGGACCAGAAGACGGAAGTCATTTTTGATTTCATGATCGGCGAGAAGACGTATCGTGCCTGCCGCTCGCCTGAGCAGTTCATCGATAAGAAGCGCGGCACGGGACAGACGAAGACGGCGATGCAGGCCTCGCTCTCGGAATTGGTCGACGGGAAGGAAATGTCGACGCTTCGCACGAATATCGAGGCGGCGGCGGGGAAACTGATCGGGCTCAATGCGAACCAGTTCTGTCAGGTCATCCTTCTGCCGCAGGGGGATTTCCGAAAGCTCCTCGTCGCAAAAGCCGAAGAGCGTGAGGGCATCCTGAAGCAGCTCTTCAAGACGCAGCGTTTTTCGGATTTCCAGTACGAGCTGAAGGGGCGTGCTGATGCGCTGTACCGGAAGAAAAAGGAGCAGGAAACGGTGCTCGTGACCACATACCATACGGTCGGCGCACAGGATGCGGCGGAGCTCGCCCGCCTTGCCGCGGAGACGGAGCAGCAGCTCGCGGACGCGAAGAAGGTACACGCGGAAACGGAAAGCGCGATGCAGGATTTTCGCAAGGTGTACAGCGAGGCCGCGCAGTTGAATTCCCATTTTCAGGCACTGGACAAGGCAGAGAAGCAGCAGGCGTCGCTTCTGAAGAAGGCTGAGGAAATCGAGCATAAAAAGCAGGATCTGGTCCGTATCCGCCGGGCGAAGGAGCTTGCGGCGTATTTTGATATGCTTGACAACATCATGGCAGAAGGAAAGGCGGCAAAGTCCGCGCGGGATACCGCCGAGGCAGAGCGAAATCGCTATGCGAAAGAAAAGGAGCAGCTGCTCGCCTTTGAAACGAAGCTCGAAGGCCAGCGCGCGGAGATGGAAAGGGCGAAGACAACCATCACGCAGTTGAAGGGCTGGGAGCCGAAGGCGAAGGAGTACGGCGCGGCGCGGCGCAATGTGGAGCGCTACACGCAGAAATTCAAGGAAGCGGAAACGGAGCTTGCCAGATTGCAGGAGACGGAGAAGAAATGCCGCGCGGCGGCACAAGCCGCACGCGAAGCAGCCGAAGACGTCCGGCGGCGCTACATCTTCGGGCAGGCGGCCATTCTGGCGAGCCAGCTTGAAGAGGGCGCGCCCTGTCCGGTCTGCGGCAGCGTGCATCACCCGCATCCAGCGGTTTCGAAGGAAAAATTACCGACGGAAACCGAATTGAAAAAGGCACAGAAGGCAGCAGAAACGGCGGCGAAAGACTACGAGAATGCCAGAAATCTGGCGGGCACCTATGCGGCGGGGGCATACGTCAGCGCCATCACCGAGATGGGGAATGCCCAGGCGAAGCTCGCAAGCCTCTCCGATCTGCCGGAAGCCTACCGCAGTCCCATTTTCCTTCGAAACGAAGTGAAGCGGCTGTTTGCGGCCGTGACGGCATGGGAAGAAGCCCTGAAAGCGCTGCAGGAGAAAAAAGAGCCGCTCCTTTCCGCATTGGGCGGCGCGGAGGCAAATTTCCAGAACGCCACGGCCCGGCGAGAAAAGCTGGCAGCCGACTATAAAGCGCAGTCGGATGCGCTGGATGAAAAAGCCAGGGGAGCCGGCTTTGCGGACCGCAATGACTGCAAGGTCTGGTATGCTCGCGTCAAAGAAGAAGAGCGGATGGAGAAATCGATTTCCGACTACGAAACCGAGCTGAAAGCGACGGAGAAAACCATCGCGGATGAGCGTCTCGTGACAGGCGGGTCGAAACGCCCCGACATGGCCGCGCTCGGTCAGGAAGATAACCAGCTGCAGTACCGTCTCACTACGTCGGCGGGACAGAGCCGCTCGCTCGCTGACCAGCTGAAGAATCTGCAGAAAGTCGCGAAGGACACCGAAGCCATGGCGCAGGTGCTTGATGCGCTCTCTGAAGAACTGTCTCTTGCGCAGGGGCTCTATGACCTCACCCGAGGCAGCCGCACGAAGATCACGCTCGAGCGCTATGTACTGGGCGTTCTCTTAGACGAGGTCGCGGAGGCGGCAAATCACCGTCTCCTGGAGATGAGCCATCGCCGCTACTCGCTTCATCGCATGAAGGAGACGGGCGCAGCGAATAAGGGCGGCCTCTCTCTCGAAGTCTCTGACAGCTATACCGGCCGCTCGCGTCCGGCGAATACCCTCTCCGGCGGAGAGACATTCCTCGCCTCCCTCTCGCTTGCCCTCGGGCTTGCCGATGTCGTGCAGGCAAGGCAGGGCGGCGTACACCTCGATACCATGTTCATCGACGAAGGCTTCGGTACGCTGGATCCGGAAGCACTGAACAGTGCGATGAATACACTGATCGAGCTGCAGAGCACCGGCCGTCTTGTCGGCATCATTTCCCATGTGCCTGAGCTCGAGGAGCGCATCGATGCCCGCCTCAAGGTCAGTCCGGCGGAGAAGGGAAGCCGCGCGGAGTTTGAAATCGTGGAGTAAGGGGCTTGATCGCGGATGATTTATCCTCGGGAAACGCTGATTCAATCGCAGAGTCAGCTTTTACAAGAAATTTTATGCATAGCTTCGTCATAACCCTCCTTAAATAGCTCGCTATTCGCGCCCCCTATTCCTCGCTATGCATAAAAATTCAAGAGTAAAATCAGACAACGATTTAATCAGTGTTTCCTTAGTTATCCTAATCACGAGTCACCAGCCACTCATTCCTGCCCTCAAGCTTTTGGGGGTATCCCTTTCCCGCATCGTCATCGAAAGCACCGCCGAGGGATCTTTCTTGCACTGCGGTCAGTATCACATCGGCATAGGCAGGAAAACGACGACTTGGCGCTACGTATTTCTGCTTTCACACATGCATTGTTTATCGGTCTGCAAGGAAGATTTCTCGCTTCGCTCGAAATGACGATACGAGAGTCCCCTAGTCCCTAATCCTTAGTCACTCATCCCTGCTTTCAAACTTTTGGGGCTATCCTTTTCCCGTATCGTCATCCCGAGCACAGCCGAGGGATCTTTCTTGCACTGCGGTCAGTATCGCATAGGCATTGGCAGGGAAACGACGACTTGGCGCTACGTATTTCTGCTTTCACACATGCATTGTTTATCGGTCTGCAAGGAAGATTTCTCGCTT
>CAKPQG010000009.1 GCA_934178345.1 uncultured Dialister sp.
GATTTTTATACTCTAGGCAAAGCTACGGCTCCACCGGGTCCCCCATCTCAGATGGGGGCTTAATATACGAATACAGTCACCAGTCACTAGCTACTAGCTACTAGCCACCAAAAAAGGAACCGCTTTCGCGATTCCTTTTTCTTATTTCTTCAGTCCGCCGTGCAGTTTCATTTTTCTTGCGCGGCAGGCGGGGCAGTCCCCGCCGCAGCATCCACCGCCGCCGATGGTAGCGCGGTAGATGTGACGGCAGGCCAGGACGAAGAGGATGGCGATCACCGCCACCACAGCATAGACAGCGGGATTCATAGGAAGTCTCCTTTTGTGTATTTTCGCAATCTGATTTGCAAGGATTCAGGGTTAGCTCCTTGGGCGGCTCCGTCCACTGATTATGAATGAAAGCCTCGCTTGAATGAGAAATTAGGAATGAGAAATGAGAAATGGTGGTGCGGCGCATAAAAATATAGAAGCGCCGCGGAGGTTTGAAACTAGCGGTTTTCTCGTATCGCAAACCTAATCTCTAGTCACTAATCCCTAGCTACCAGTCACTAGTCACCAACCACTAGCTACTAGCTACCAGTCACTAGCTACCACCTTTACGCTTTTACAGCAGCGGCTTCGGAGATTTCTTTCTCCTTCGGAGCCGGACGGCAGATGAAGTAGAGAGCAAGGAGGCAGAGGACGATAGCGATGCCCTGAGAGAGACCGAAGGCGGCGCCGTAGAAGAGCCAGCTGCCCAGATTATAGGCTACGAAAGCCATGCCATAGCCGAGCACGACCTGGAAGCCGATGGCGATAGCCGCCCATTTGCGGTCGCCCATTTCTCTGGCGATGGTCGCGATAGCGACGACGCATGGCGGGTCGAAGAGGTTCAGGATCATGTAGGAGAAGGCAGCGATCGGGGTGAACATATTCGCAATGCCGGCCATGATCTCTTCGTCTTCGGCTTCTGCTGCGACACCATTCAGGACGGCGAGGGTACTCATGGCATTTTCCTTCGCCATTTCTGCCGAGATGACAGCGACAGCACCCTTCCAGTCGCCGAGGCCGAGAGGAGCAAAGATCCAGGAGATCGCATGACCGAAAGCAGCCATCATGGAGTCTTCGATATCTTCGACCATTTCAAGACCTGCATTGAATGCGGAGAAGAACCAGATAATGACGCAGACTGCGAAGATGATGGTGCCGGCTTTGATGATGAAGCCGCGCGCTCTTTCCCACATATGGATGAGGACGCCCTTCATGGACGGGAAGTGGTAAGCCGGAAGCTCCATGACGAAGGGAGCCGGATCACCTGCAAAAGCACCGGTCTTTTTGAGAGCGATGCCCGCGAGGATGATGACAGCGATGCCGAGGAAGTACATGGCGGGCGCCATGAAGATGGAGTCTGGGAAGAAGACGGAGGTGATCATGGAAATGATGACTGCCTTCGCAGAGCACGGGATGAAGGTACAGAGCATGATGGTCATGCGGCGGTCACGCACGTCTTCGATGGTGCGGGTCGCCATGACAGCCGGTACACCGCAGCCGCTGCCGACAAGGATCGGGATGAAGGACTTGCCGGAGAGACCGAATTTACGGAAAATGCGGTCCATGATGAAGGCGACGCGCGCCATGTAGCCGGAGTCTTCCAGAAGGGACAGGAAGAAGAAAATGAGGAGGATCTGCGGCACAAAGCCGAGGACGGTACCGACACCGCCAATGATGCCGTCTACGACGAGGCTAGACATCCAGTCCGGTGCTTCGATGGACTCCATGAAGCCGGTCGCTGCGTCATTCACGATTTCCCCGAAGAAGGTATCATTCACCCAGTCTGTCGCCCAGCCGCCGACGGTGGTGACAGAGATGAAGTAGACGAGCGTCATGATGAGGAAGAAGATCGGAAGCGCAAGGATGCGGTTCGTGACGATATGGTCGATCTTATCCGAGGTCGTCATGGAGACGCCCTGTTTCTTTTTCTTCACGACACTGTCGATGATCTTGGAAATGTAGCCATAGCGCTGGTTGATGATGATGGACTCGGCATCGTCATCGAGCTCGTCTTCGCAGTCCTTGATATGGCCTTCCAGATGGGACACCAGCTTCGGATCCAGCTGCAGAGCGCCCGTCGCATCCTGGTCTCTTTCGAATACTTTGATGGCGTACCAGCGGACGAACTGGTCTTCGACTTTATCAGAAATCGATTCTTCGATATGCGCGATGGCATGTTCCACACTGCCGGTGAATACGGATGGCAGGCGAAGCGGTTTCTTATTCATAGCGATTTCCATCGCCTTTTCAGCCGCTTCCCGGCAACCCTTGCCCTGCAGCGCAGAGATTTCTACGACCGGACAGCCCAGCTCGTAGGAGAGCCTGTCGAAATCAATGATATCGCCATTCTTTTTGACAAGGTCCATCATATTGATGGCCACGATCATCGGCAGACCGATTTCCACCAGCTGTGTCGTAAGGTACAGGTTACGTTCCAGATTCGTGCCATCGATGATATTCAGGATGACGTCCGGCTGTTCATTCACCAGATAGTTTCTGGCGACTTTTTCTTCGAGTGTGTACGGAGAAAGGGAATAGATCCCCGGCAGATCCTGGATGATGACGTCCTTGTGTCCTTTGAGGATGCCGTCTTTCTTTTCGACTGTGACACCGGGCCAGTTCCCTACGTACTGGGAGCTGCCGGTCAGTTCATTGAATAATGTCGTCTTCCCGCAGTTCGGGTTGCCCGCCAGGGCGATTCGTATAGACATGTTTTTGTGATTCTCCTTCTTCTATATTTGGGTGAAATCAGCCAGAAATGAGGAGTGACTGGTCACTGGTGACTAGTGACTAGTGACTGAAATGCCCGTAGCAGGCATCACCCAGTCTTCATCTCGCGGCGCTCTATTATTTTTGCGCCGCACCACCATTCCTCATTCCTCATTCCTCATTTTTATTCTACTTCAATTGCTTCGGCTTCATCCTTACGGATGGAGAGCTCATAGCCGCGGACGGTGAGCTCGATGGGATCTCCCAGAGGGGCGACCTTGCGGACATAGACATCGACGCCCTTCGTGATGCCCATATCCATGATGCGTCGACGCAGCGGGCCTGCGCCGGTGATTTTCTTGACTTTGGCTGTGCTTCCGACAGCCACTTCTTTGAGTGTCATTGGTTTCGTCCTTTCGTTTTGACATGGGATTAGGTGTGACTAGTGACTAGTGACTGGTGACTGGTGACTTGAATACTGCCTTCGGGCATCGCCCCATATATACTCGCGGCGAAGCCGCCACCTTCATTCCTAATTCCTCATTCCTAATTCCTCATTTGCGCAAAGCTTTCATTCACAATCAAAAGGCGGTATGCCCCTTGGGCTTAGTGAAACGCTGATTCAATCAGTATTTCCTTAAAAGAATATCCTCTGCGCCATGGAGCGATCGAGCGCGACACGGCTGCCTTTCACCTGTACGATCAAGTTGCCTCCCATCTGGCTGATAATGAGTACCTTCGCCTCGACGACGAATCCCAGGTCTGCCAGATGCTGGCGAATTTCATCTTTTCCGGAAATCCGCGTGATCGTCACCGTGTCTCCTGCCTTGGCAAATACCAGAGGCATCATAGGCATCCTCCTTTCTGAAATGCAACTCACCATTTCTTCACTTTCGCAAATATTATAGTGCGCCATTTTTAAATTAGTCAATAGCCCGAAATATTTTTATTAGATGAGCCATATGATTATTTGTCACGTTCTCTCACATTGGTTAGGCATAAAATAAGAATTATATACCCTTAGTCTTAAATTTAGGCGCACAAAAAGCGCCATGCTTTTCGCATGACGCTTTCGTTGATGGTTGTTTGTTATTGGGACGCTCTCCTTCTGACGGAAAGAGAGGATGCAAAGCGCCGGAGATTGGCAGACTGGCAATGTTCGCACGTCCGCACCCCAGCTCCGACTTGCTTCGCTCGTCTGCCCTTTCCAAAGGAAGGGGCAGCGCCGGCAGAACAAGGAAACCCTAATCCCTAATCCCTAATCCCTAATCCCTAGTCCCTAGTCACCAGTCACCAGTCACCAGTCACCAGTCACTAGCTACCAGTCACTTTCCGATAGGTGCAGAAGCGATGCGGGATCTTGCCTTCCCCCTCCACGCTCTCTTCCAGTTTCCACTGGAAAGGATCAAAGTCCGGGAAGTATGCATCCCCTTCGAAATCTTCCTCGATTTCCGTGATATACATCGTATCGGCGTAGGGCAGGAGCTCGCGATACATATGCTCGCCGCCGATCACAAAGTTTTCTCCCGCCGGAAGTGCCGCAAGCAGCTTCTTGACATCGTGAAAGAGAAGGACTCCCTCAGCGGCTTGGTAGTCCGGATTTCCTGTCAGCACATAGTGGACGCGGCCCGGCAGGACTTTGGGCAAACTCTCGAAAGTTTTCCGCCCCATGATGATGGGATGGCCCATGGTGAGAGCCTTGAAGCGCTTCAGGTCATCGGAAAGGTGCCAGATGAGCTGGTTATCCTTGCCGATGACGCCGTTTCTGGCGCGGGCCACAATGATAGAAAGACTCATACGGACACCTCCATTGCGATCTTGTCATGATGCCGGTAGTCTTCCAGCTGGATATCTTCCGGCTTAAAATCATAGAAATTCTTTACATCCGGATTCAGGACGAGCTTCGGAGCGGCGTAAGCCTCCGGCAGGCGGGAGAGCTGGAGCTTCAGCTGTTCCACATGGTTTTCATAAATGTGCGCGTTATTGATGACATGGGTGAAAAGCCCCGGACGAAGACCGCTCACCTGCGCGATCATACAGATGAGCGCCGCGTACTGTGTCATATTGAAGGGCACGCCGAGCCCCATATCTCCGCTGCGCTGGACGAGCATGCAGTTCAGGCGGCCGTCATTCGAAACATCCCACATGGTGAGGAAGGCGCAGGGGTAGAGTGCCATGTCCGGAAGATCCTTCACATTCCAGAGATCGACCACCATGCGGCGGCTCTCCGGGTCTTTTTGAAGCGTTTCAAGAAGGGTGTCGACCTGATGGTACTTGCCGAGCTGATAGCCGTAGGCTTTCCCGATGGTACCGTCTTCGCGCATCCACTCATCCCACACATGGCAGTTCCACTTCTGTAGTTCGCGCACATCATTCGACTGCTTCTGCCAGATCCAGAGGATCTCCTTCACGGCTGTCTTGAAGGCGACGAATTTTGTGGTGAGGATGGGAAATTCTTTTTCCAAGTCAAACTGCATGATCTGATGCGGCAGTTTGTAGGCAGGCATGCCCGTGCGGTTCTCGCCGAGTGCGCCTTTATCCAATATATTTTTCACAATGCTGAGATATTCCTGATCAGCAAGACTCATGGTAGTGACTCCTTTTTGTTGTGTTGTTTGTAAATAGTGACTGGTGACTAGGGACTGGTGACTTGTGACTTGGGACTTGTAGCTAGGGATTAGTGGCTAGGGATTAGGAGCCTCGAGTGACTTGTGACTAGTGACTGGTGACTTGAATACTACTTTCGGGCATCGCCAGATTTATACTCCGCGGCGCTTCCATATTTTTATGCGCCGCACCACCATTTCGCATTTCTCATTTCTAATTTCTCATTCAAGCGAGGCTTTCATCCGCAATCCATGGGCGT
Source organism: uncultured Dialister sp. (assembly GCA_934178345.1). Taxonomy (GTDB): domain Bacteria; phylum Bacillota; class Negativicutes; order Veillonellales; family Dialisteraceae; genus Dialister. Next base: position 5,603 of record CAKPQG010000009.1, read on the forward strand.
CCCGCCCACGGGCTAACCCTGAACCTTGAACCCTAAATCCTGTCTCCCCAGATGCATTTCACAATCGTTTCTCCGTAGCGCTCGGCTTTTTTCGGACCGATGCCGCGGATGCGTTTGAGCTCGAGCTTCGTTTTCGGACGCCAGAAGGCCATTTCCTGCAGCTGCTCATCAGTGAAGATGCTGTTTCTGGATTTTCCTTCTGCCTTGGCGAGTTCGTTGCGCGTCGCAAAGAGGATCTTGAGGAGCTGGGCGTCAGGGTCTTTTTCTTCGATGACCGGCTCCTCTGCGCCGGTCCGGATGATTTCCAGAAAACGCGCGCCGTATTTCTGCAGCTTGAACGCGCCGACGCCATGCACCGCGCCCATGGCCTCCATGGTCTCGGGGCGCTCGCGTGCCATCGCTTCCAGTGTCGCATCTGAGAAAATGACGAAGGGCGGCACATGCTCTTCGGCAGCCAGCGTCCGGCGAAGCTCGCGCAGGGCCTCGAAAAGGCCATCCCGGCTTTCGCGGCGCGGATTGAAATCCCGCTCGACCGCGGCCTCTTTCATCGCATCCTCTGCCCCGAAGGCGAGGCCGTAGACCTCTGCCTTCCCCGCAAGGACTTCTTTCGCTTTGTCGGTCAGCTTCAGGACAGGATAGGGCTGCCCGTCACGGAAGAGGTAGCCATCCGCGACGAAGCTGTTCAGCGCACTCTTGATATGACCCAGTTTCTCAAAAGAAAGCTTGCCGAAAGTCGGTACCGTGAGGAGATTCCTCTCGATAAGCTCCTTCGTTTTCTTCCCTCTGAGGACAGCGGCGATGATGCTCGCTCCGTAGCGCTCATGAAGGGACAGGATGGTGCGGAAAATGAGGACTGCCGCGTCCGTGATCCTGACCTTGGCCGTCTGATTCTCGCAGTTGCTGCAGTGCCCGCAGGGCTCCTTCACCGTTTCGCCAAAATAGGCGAGGACATAATTTCTCAGGCACGAAGACGTCTGGCAATAGTCGATCATCGCATTCAGACGCTGATAATCCATCCGCTTCTGCTCCTCGCTCTGATTGCCATTCTCGATGAAGTACGTCTGGATATGCACATCCTTCCCGCTGTAGAGCAGGATGCACTCCGCCTTCGCTCCGTCGCGTCCCGCGCGCCCCGCCTCCTGATAGTATGACTCGAGACTTTTGGGCATCTGGTAATGGATGACATAGCGCACATTGCTCTTGTCGATCCCCATGCCGAATGCATTCGTCGCCACCATGACCGTCGTCCTGTCATAGGAGAAATCGTCCTGCGCCTGCCTGCGCTCCTCGTCCGTCATGCCCGCATGGTAGCGCCCTGCCGTGATCCCCGCCTGAGAAAGCCTGTCATACATCTCATCCACCGCTTTTCGGGTTGCGCAATAGATGATGCCGCTCTCCTTCCGGTGCGACTTCACATAGCGCAGTATGAAATACTCGCGATTTCCGCCCTGCATCACGCGGAAGGAGAGATTCGGCCGGTCAAGCCCCGTGCGGAAAACAGCCGCCCCAGCAAGCCCCAGGCTTTCCTTCATATCCTGCTCGACGAGCGGCGTCGCCGTCGCGGTGAAGGCCGTCACGAGGGGGCGCTGCGGCAGACTGTCGATGAAGCTTTTGATCTTCCGATACGATGGACGGAAATCATGCCCCCACTGCGACACGCAGTGCGCCTCGTCGATCACGACCATCGAGAGCGGTACCATGGAGAGGCAACGCGTGAAATACGACGGCTCGAGCTTCTCCGGTGCCATGTAGAGCAGCTTGATCTTTCCCCTGTACATATCACGCAGCCGCTCGATCGACTCCTCGTAGGGGACTGTGCTGTTCACATAGGAGGCGGGGATCCCCTGCTCCGTCAGCGCCTCCACCTGATCCTTCATGAGGGAAATCAGAGGAGAAATGATGACCGTCCCCTTCGGCAGCAGCATCGCCGGGATCTGGAAACAGATCGACTTCCCCGCCCCCGTCGGCATGATGGCCATCACATCCTTCCCGGAGAGGATGGTAGAAATCACATCCTCCTGTACCGTGCGGAATGTGTCGTAGCCAAAATATTCCTTCAGCACGTCTCTGGGCCCCATGGCGCCCCTCCTTTCGATTCGAACATATTCATATTATTATAGCATATAAAGGGTTCAGGGTTCAGGGTTCAGGGTTCAGGGTTCGGGGTTCAAGGTTCAAGGTTCAAGGTTCAAGGTTCAAGGTTGTGGTGGCGGCTTCGCCGCGAATATATATGGGGCGATGCCCGAAGGCCAGAGGATAGAAGTCTGATGTCTCCTAGTCTCCCAGTCTCTTAGTCACCAGTCACTCATACCTGCTTTCAAACTTCAGGCGATGTGAAATAACGATCATCTCATTTTCGCGTTCAATCTGCCGCGGGGGACTTGCAGCTCTCATAGGAGTGACCGGGAAACCTTATCCCAGCTGTCTTTCATGCCATAGTCACCCTATCCGCCCCTTCGGGGCACCTTCCCCTAGAGGGGAAGGCTATTAAGTTAAGGAAATTGTTAGCGCCGTAATAACTTGCTTCCCCCTTCGGGGGAAGTGCCGAAGGCAATAGGGGCATGCCAGCGGTATAGCGTACTATGTTGAATAGTCCGATGCTATCGATATCCCAACACTTTCATGCAATACCGCTACGCAGCCCCCTCACCCCTTCGGGGAGCTCCCCCGATGGGGAGCCAAGAACGTTCTGCCGCTTAACTTAATAGCATTACCTAGAGGGGAAAGCTGCGATACAAGAATACCATCTTCTAAAAAAGGCGGCGAAGCCGCCACGAGAGCCCTGAACCTTGAACCCTGAACCCTGAACCCTGAACCCTGAACCAAATGAAAGCAAAGTAAAAAGAGGGTGTGAAGAAATGAGGATTCATTTCTTCACACCCTCTTTCTTACCCCTTAATAAATCATTTTTATAGTAGCGCATTTCACCAATATATAATAAAATAGATATATAAGCATGTATTCTATAATGCGTATGATATGAAAGGAGACTTTTATGAACCTGCTATTCACTGCACTCATTGTCGTATGGGCGGCCTGGCTCATTTTGAAGAAGTACAAGCCACAGACCGTCCTTTTCGTAGCTGGCGGCCTGCTGCTCGCGGGATCGATGATCATGAGCTGGGGCACGATCCTTCCCGCCGGAAAGAGCACGGGCATGTGGAGTTTCGATATTTTTGAACTCATCCGCACTCTTTTTGCGAACCGACTCTCCGGCCTCGGCCTCAACATCATGGCCGTCGGCGGCTTTGCGCGCTATATGGATAAGATCGGCGCGAGCAATGCGCTGGTTTCCCTCACCATCCGCCCGCTGATGCTTCTGAAATCGCCCTACATCGTCATGAGCGCCTGCTGGGTACTCGGCATGTTCCTGGGGCTGGCCATCAATAGTGCCTCGGGCCTCGCCATGCTCCTCATGGTGACCATGTTCCCGATCCTTGTCGCACTCGGTGTCTCCCGCATTTCCGCAACCGCGGCCATCGCGACCACACTCTGCCTTGACTGGAGCCCGTCGGATACCGGTACCATCTTCGCCGCTGAAATTGCAGGCTTCGACCCCGTCATCTACTGGCACACCTTCCAGATCCCGATCGCCTGCGCTGTCATCCCCTGTGTCGCTATCGCCCACTACCTCACGCAGAAAATCATGGATAAACGCGATGGACACATCGTCCGCGCTCTGGATCCAGAAGAAGTCTCTGTCAATATCGAGACCGAGGATGAAAAGAAAGCCGCGCTTTCCCATCCGCCGAAAATCTATGCCATCCTTCCGATCATTCCTCTCGCTCTCATCCTCATCTTCTCGCCGCTCTGCCTCCCTGGCATCAAGATGAACATCATCATGGCAATGCTCATGGGGACCGCCATCGGCATGATCGCCCAGTTCTTCCGCACGAGAGACCTGAAGGAAACCTTCTCTGAAATCCAGATCTTCTTCGATGGCATGGGCAGGCAGCTCGCCAATGTCATCACCATCGTCATCGCCGGCGAATTCTTCGCGAAAGGTCTCACCTCCACGGGCTCCATCGATGCCATGATACAGGGCGCTCAGACCACCGGCTTCGGCGCATCCGGCCTGACACTTGTCATGATCGGTATCATCGCTGTCTGCGCCATCCTCATGGGTAGCGGCAATGCCCCCTTCTTTGCCTTTGCGAATCTCGTCCCAGCCATCGCGGCCAAGACTGGCGTCGCAGCCTCCTTCATGATCCTCCCGATGCACCTCATCGCGAGCTCCGCGCGCGCCATCTCTCCGATCACAGGCGTCATCATCGTGGCCTCCGGCATGGCCGGCATCAGCCCCTTTGACCTTGTGAAACGCACCGCGATCCCGATGGCCGTCTCCTGCATCCTCATCGTCGTCGCGAACTTCGTGATCTTTGGATAAATAGTTGCTAGGGACTAGGGATTAGGGACTGGTGACTGGTGACTGGTGACTAGGGATTAGGAAATCGTTTCCCTCTTCCCAGTGACTAGTCACTAGTCACAAACCAAAAAGCGTAAGTGAAATCGTCAAACGAAATCACTTACGCTTTTTTGTTGGAGGAGAGAATAGCGCGACGAGATTCTTCGACTCAGTTCTCACCGTTCTGGCAGACCTCTTCCCCACATACGACATTTTCCTCCGCTCAGAATGACGGAATACACCGCGAAACATTTAAGGAAACGCTGATTAAATCGCAGAGTCAGCTTCTACAAGAATTTTTATACATAGCTTCGTCACCACCTTCCTTAAATAGCTCGCTATTCGCGTCAGGTGATTCCTCGCTATGCATAAAAATTCAAGAGTAAAATCTGACAACGATTGAATCAGTGTTTCCTTAAAAATGCGGTAAGCATCGAAGTGTCTTGCTTCCCCTTTCGGGGGAAGTACCAAAGGCAATAGGGTCTTGCTAGCGGTTAGCAAACAATGTTGGATGTACCGCCAGCAAGCCCCCTCATCTCGCTCCGCTCGAAATGGCGTCTCACTTGATTTTCGCGTCGCTTCGCTCCTAAAAATCAAGTTCGCTTGCACAAGCCCTTCGGGCAGCTCCCCCGATGGGGAGCCAAGATGTTCTGGCGCTTCCCTTTACACTTGTTACAAAAATGCGGCGCTTCATTCTATGACGCGCCGCACCACCATTCCTAATTCCTCATTCCTAATTCCTCATTATTTATTCGCTGCGAGCTTCACGATTTCCACCGCCTGCTCGGCGCATTTCACAAGGTCTTCGATCACCTGATATTCCTCACTGGTGTGACATTTGAAATTTCCTGTACTGATCCCGACCGCGGCGATGCCGTGTTCATTGAAATGGTTCGCATCCATGCCGCCGCCCCCTTCTTTGAAGAAAGGCGCTGCACTGACTGCCTCTGCCGCCTCTTTCGCCAGCACACAGGGGCGCGCAGTCTCCGCGAGCTTGAAGGCATGGTAAAGCGTGTGCAGCTCGACCTCGATCTTTGTATGGTATTTCTCAGCAATCATGTCTGCCGCCGCCTGAATATCGGCGGAAATCTGCTGATACTCCTTCGCATCGCGGCTTCTCTGCTCGCCGGTGATCGTCACTAGGTCGCAGACGACATTGGTCGCACTCCCCGCCTCGATGATGGAGAAATTCGCCGTCGATACCGGTGAAAGCCGGCCGTCCGGAAGATGCATGATGAGATCCGCTGCCACCTTCAGCGCATTCAGCCCTTTTTCCGGTTCATTGCCCGCATGCGCCGTCACGCCATGCACACGGATCGTGACACGCCCCTTGCTCGGAGCGGCAAGGACGATGGTTCCCGCCTTGCCGGAAGCGTCATACACGAAAGCACTCTTCGACTGGAACTGGGAAAAATCATACTGACGCGAACCTTCGACGCCCGTTTCCTCGCACACCGAGAATGCCACTTCGATCGGCCCATGCGGGATCTGCTTCTCTTTCACTTCGCGAAGCATCGCAAGGATCGCCGTGACGCCGCCGATGTCATCACCTGCCAGGATCGATGTCCCGTCTGAGACGATCTTCCCTTCCGCTTCCTGCACGATGGGAACAATGTGTCCGTGATTTCCCACGCGATCCATGTGGGCAGAGAACAGCACCGGCTCGCCATCCGCATTTCCGGAAAGCCGTGCATAGACATTGCCCGTATTGCCTCCGAGCACCTCGCCTGCTTTGTCTTCCGTCACAGTGAGGCCGAGCGCCGTGAGTTTCTCCTTCAGCACATCCGCGATCGCGCGCTCGTCGCGGGAATGCACTTCGATGGAAACCAGCTCTTTAAATTCATCAATGATACGTTTCTGATCCATGAGAGGACTCCTTTCTTAAATGAGAGTTGTGGGTTCAAGGTTCAGGGTTCAGGGTTCAGGGTTAGCCCCTTGGGCGTGCTGCCCTTTGATTCCGTTTGAAAGCTTCGCTTGAATGAGAAATTAGAAATGAGAAATGCGAAATGGTGGTGCGGCGCATAAAAATATAGAAGCGCCGCTGAGTATAAATTTGGCGATGCCCGAAGGTGGCATTTCAGTCACTAGTCACAAGTCACTAGTCACTCGAGGCTTCTGATCCCCAGCTACTAGCCACTAGTCACTAGCTACTAATCCCCAGCCACCAGTCACTGCCTTCTCCTCTTTCTATGCGGATGATAGAGCTGCCAGTGGAAATGAATCGCGCAGAAGCGAAGAAGTGTCACGCAGGAAAAAGCGATCCAGGAGGAAACGGAGAGTTCCAGCGTTGTAAAATGGCGCAGGCAGCAGAGGACAAGACCGCCGGCGATGGAGGCGATGGCGTATACATCCATGTACAGCACGACAGGCATGCGCCGCGCCATCATATCCCGCAGCATGCCGCCGCCGACCGCCGTAATAAGCCCGAGCATGGTCGGCAGAAGGAAACGATACGAGTCAGGGTATTGGTAGAAGGCCGTCAGCGCCCCCGTCACCGTGAAGGCGGCAAGCCCCACCGTATCCGAGATATTGTACATGAACGTGATGTAGCGCTCATTCTCCCTCGATACGCGATAGACCGGATAGAGAAAAGAAATGATGAGCGCCGTGATGATGGAGACAAAGAGCCCGCTGGGACTGCGAAGTACCGACGGCGGCGTGATGCCGCAGAGCACATCACGCACCATCCCGCCGCCTACGCCGGTCATGACAGCGAGCACGGTGATACCGAAAATATCCATACGCCGCGACAGTCCCACCACAGCGCCGGAGAAGGCAAAGGCGATGGTGCCGAGCGTTTCAAAAATGAGCCAGGTGATGGTCATGGGAAATCCTTTGGAAAAATGGAAAAAGGGTTCAGGGGGAACACTAGGCAATATGTCTGATATAGTTAGGAGTTAGGAGTTAGGAATGAGGAGTTAGGAGTGTAGGTACGGCGCACAAAATTTGGAAGCGCCGTGAAATTTTATATAAGTAGCGCATAAATGGAAATATAAAAAGGGGTATTGGGGCGCTATATAATTTGTGCGCCCCTTCCGCCACTCCTCACTCCTAATTCCTCACTCCTCACTTTTAACGCAAATGTTTCACCGCTCTATTGACCCATATTCAGAAATACTAAGCGCTATTCAAAATACCACACGCAACGCCGCATAGCAGAGATTCACATAGCCCTGTGCAAGCGGTCCGATGACACGGTTCACCCAGCCGGAGAATACGATGAGCATCAGGATGACGAAGCCGTAGCGCGCATTGAAGTTTTCAAATTTCCAGGCAAGCTCTCCGGGCAGCACAGTAGAAACGATCTTCGAGCCATCGAGCGGCGGTACGGGGATCAGATTGAAGAAGGCGAACCATACATTGTACATCATGATCCACTGCAGGAAATAGAAGCCACCGTCTCCGAGCATACCGATACGTCCCAAGACCGTGATGAGAAGGAGCGAAAGGAACGTCAGGAAAAGATTCATGCCCGGGCCTGCGAAGGACACTTTCAGCATCCCCAAGCGGTAATTCTTATAATAGCGCGGATCGATGTCTACCGGCTTCGCCCAGCCGAATCCGCAGAGCACAAGGAGGAGCGTCCCCACCATGTCGAGATGCGCCATAGGATTGATGGTGAGCCGCCCCATGCGGGACGGCGTAGGATCGCCCAAAGCATCGGATACGGCGGCATGCGCGTACTCATGCATAGAGAGCGCGATGAGGAGCGCCGGACCGCGATAAATCAGGGAAGACAGATCAAGAAAATCAAACATAAAGGCTCCTTGAAAAAACAGGTTCAGGGTTCAGGGTTAGCTCACGGGGCGTGCCGCCCTTTAATTGTTTGCGAAAGAGGTTCAGCAGGTTCTATAGGTTCTACGGGTTCAACAGGGGGTGGTGCGGCGCAAACAATAATGAAGCGCCGCAAAATTTTGATAGCGCTTCGCGGCGTCGTCATCTCGAGCGTAGCCGAGAGATCTTCCTTGCAGAACGGCCCTCGTGCCAACTGCGCTATTTCAATCACCGCTTACTCCTAATCCCTAGCCACCAGTCACCAGTCACTAGCCACTAGTCACCAGCCACTCTCATTCATCCGCCGGATGATTGCTGTGGATCTCTGCCGTCACGGGATGGAGCGTGCAGCTGCCATAGGCAGCGAGCACGGTGAGCAGCTCGGCACGGGAAGCCTCGCTTTCGAAATGTGCGTCAATGAAAATTTTCTTTCCATCATCCACCGCATAGCAGTGAAGGATGTGGTACTCTGTCGTCTTCACGAAAGCGAGGAAATCCTGTTTCTTATCTTCATGCAGCGTGAGCTCGAAAATGCCGTGAACGGCGTAGCCGAAGACAGGGCAGTTCACATTGACCGTATAGCGCTCGACGATGCCCAGATCCTGCAGCCGCTCCAGCCGATTCTTCACCGCCTGACTCGTAAGGTACACCTGCCGCCCCAGATTTGTCATGGAAATGCGGCCATTCTTTTTGAGTGCATTGATGATTTTGATATCGGTTTCATCTAATTCTTTCGGAATCATACGGACGCCTCTTTTCTGTCAGTAGTCTATGAGTATTTCTATAAATCTATTATAACCGAAATTGAATTTCTGAGAAAGAGTGAGGAAAAGAAGGGTTCGGGGTCACTCCATGAATCAAGAATTGAATCTTTGCCCAAGTGAGGAATTAGGAGTGAGGAGTGGTGGAAGGGGCGTACAATTCATAGAGCGCCCCAATGCCCCAATTTTATATAAAATTTCAAGGCGCTTCCAAATTTTTATGCGCCGTACCTTCACTCCTAACTCCTAACTCCTAACTTTATTCGGATGTCGGCTTACATGCCAGTTGTTTAGAAAGCGGAAACTAGCCTGCCCCAAATTGACATGGCTCTCAAAATCAATTATAATTTTCGAGTATTATATATAAAGAAGAAATGCTGATGCAATCGCGGAATCAGTATTTCCATAAATGGGAGCAAAGAATGACTATCACACTCAATATGTATCAAACGCTGGCTGCCGCTGTGGCAGTCTTTTTTCTTGGCGGATTTTTGAAGGGGAAAATCCCCCTCTTTCGCAAGTACTGCATCCCCGCGCCGGTCATCGGCGGGACGATCTTCTCCATCGTGAACTGCATCCTCTACACAGAGGGACTATGGAACTACAGCCAGGACACTGTCATGCAGAACTGGTGCATGATGCTCTTCTTCACGAGTATCGGCTACATGGCGAGCCTGCGCCTGATCCTGCGGGGCGGCTATCTCGTCTTCAAAATGGGCATCATGGTCGCGATCCTCATCCTTCTGCAAAACCTCATCGGGATCTCTATGACCCATGTATTCAGCCTGCCCCCGCTGATGGGGCTCGCGGACGGCTCGATCCCGCTGGTCGGCGGTCACGGGACAGCCGGCTCCTTCGGCCCGGTACTGGAAGAGATGGGGCTCATGAATGGCACCACCATCGCCTTTGCGGCTGCCACCTTCGGTCTTGTCTCCGGCAGCTTCATCGGCGGCCCGATCGGCGAGCTATTGGTGCGCCGCTTCTCACTGATCTCCCATGAAACAGACAACGCGGCAGAAGAGACCGGCGAGAGACCGGCGGCGCTGCATCCCAAAGATGCCGCGGCGGCTTACCTCAATATGGATCACTTCATGTACGCTTTCGGCCAGTTGCTCCTTGCTATGGGCATCGGTACCTATGTGAGCGCCTTCTTCAGCAGCATCGGTCTTGTCTTCCCCGGATATATCGGCGGCATGATCGTCGCTGCCGTCATCCGCAATGTATCGGAGATCACGGAATGGTACGGCTCCTACCAGCAGGAATGCGAAGTCCTGGGCGGCATGTGTCTCAATATCTTTCTCTCCTGCGCCCTTATGAGTCTCAAGCTCTGGCAGCTCGCTTCGCTCGCCGTGCCGCTCACACTGACGCTTCTCATCCAGGTCGCCCTGATCGGTGCTTTCGCCTACTTTATCATCTTCCGAGTCATGGGAGGCGACTATGAAGCCGCCGTCATGGCTGCCGGCACCTGCGGCTTCGGCCTCGGCGCTACGCCGAATGCCATCGCAAATATGAATGCAATGTGCGAACGCTACGGCTCCGCGCATACGGCCTACTTCGTCATCCCGCTCATCGGAGCTTTCGTCGTCGATTTCCTGAATGCATCGATACTGATGGTGTTTATGAATTTGCTGAAATAAAGTGACTGGGGATTAGTAGCTAGTGACTAGTGACTAGTGACTAGTGACTGGGAACTGGGAACTGGGGACTGGGAACTGGGGACTAGGGACTAGGGACTAGTATAGCGATTTGTTAACCTCTGGACTTAGTTAGAAGTGCTGGAAGGGGGCACACAATTCATATAGTGCCCCAATACCCCCTTTTTATTATATAAAGCAGTTTGTTCATTATTTATATAAAACTCTGCGGCGCTTCCTCATTTTATACGCCGTACCTTCACTCCTAACTCCTCACTTGATTCGGAGGTTGACTTACCTACCAGTGATTTAGAAAACGCAATACTAGGGACTAGGCGATACGAGAATACAATCCTCGTATCGCGACGAAGCCGACATTTGAATCTATAGAACCTGCCAAGCCTTACATAACAAAAAGGCAGAAACGAAAATGACTACTCATTTCGTTTCTGCCTTTTTTATTTATCTGATTATTTATCTGAATCCGAAGACTTTAGCGAGGATGCTCTGGCGACGTCCTTTTCTGGCTTCGCCAGCCCATTCTGCGCTCTTGGCATCTGCGTGTCTGACTTTGTACGTTTTATAGGCCCGATATTCATCCATATCTACCAGGAATGTACAGATCCGCTTGCCGCTTTCGCGGAGACGAAGCTGCCGTTCGCTGGTTGCGCTCGGAATGGGGAGCGCTTTCTCTTCCAGTTCCAGAAGAGAGGCGGCCAAAGCTTCTCTGGCCTTCTTCGCGGCCTCATTCATGGTGCTGGCTTTCGCTTCACAACCAATGAGGTCTGGAAACATCACGAAGAACATTCCCTTTTTCTGATCGTATGAACAAATGGCGGGGTAGAAGTATTTCATCTCTGTCCCCCTTCCCTCTTCTTACCACTCTCTATGGCAGATCACTGCCATCCCTATTGTATACTATTTGGGCATGGAATGGCAACAAAAAGTAAAGAAAATGCAAGGGAATGAAGGTTGAGGGTTAGCCCTCGGGCGTGGTGCCCTTTGATTACGTGCGAAAGAGGTTCAGCGGGTTCAACAGGTTCAGAGGGTTCAAAGGGTTCAAAGGGTTCAAAGGGGGGTGGTGCGGCGCATAACAATCAGAAGCGCCGCGAAGTATATATGAGGCGATGCCATGAGCTGGCATGCCAGTCACTAGTCACTAGTCACCAGTCACTAGCTTCTACCCCATTACAGGTCCAGATTTGTGACGTCCTTCGCATGTTCTTCGATGAATTTGCGTCTCGGCTCTACCTTGTCGCCCATGAGGATGGTGAAGAGGCGGTCTGCTTCGACAGCATCCGTAAGCTCGACCTTCAGCATGACGCGCTGCTCCGGATTCATCGTGGTATCCCAGAGCTGTTCCGGATTCATTTCGCCAAGCCCTTTGTAGCGCTGGATCGCGCAGCCATCGCGGCCGATCTCATCGAGGAGCTTATTCTGTTCATCGTCATCGTAGGTGTAGTATTTCTGACGGCCCTTGCGTACCTGATACAGCGGCGGCTGGGCGATGAAGACGTGGCCTTCGGTGACGAGCGGCTTCATATAGCGGTAGAAGAAGGTAAGGAGCAGTGTGCGGATGTGCGCGCCATCGACATCGGCATCCGTCATAATGATGATCTTGTAGTAGCGGAGCTTCGTGATGTCGAAGTCTTCGCCGACGCCCGTACCGAAAGCGGTGATCATGGTGCGAATGGCATCGGAATTCAGGACACGATCGAGGCGGGCTTTTTCTACATTCAGGATCTTACCACGCAGCGGGAGGATCGCCTGATAGCGGCGGTCACGGCCGGACTTCGCAGATCCGCCTGCCGAGTCCCCTTCGACGATATAGATTTCTGTCATCTTCGGGTCTTTTTCGGTGCAGTCGGCCAGCTTTCCCGGAAGGCTGGAGACTTCGAGTGCATTCTTGCGCCGTGTCAGTTCGCGGGCGCGGCGGGCTGCTTCGCGGGCGCGGCTCGCCGTGATGCCTTTCTCGACGATGGCTTTCCCTTCCGAAGGATGTTCTTCGAGGTAGGTACGAAGGCCCTCCGAGACGAGGTTATCCACGATGCCCTTGACTTCGAGATTGCCGAGCTTCGTCTTGGTCTGACCTTCAAACTGCGGATTCGGCACTTTGACAGAAATGACGCAGGTCAGCCCTTCACGGACATCATCGCCGGAAAGGTTCGCTTCATTGTTCTTGAGAATGTTATTCTTGCGCGCGTATTCATTGAGGACGCGGGTGAGCGCGGTGCGGAAACCGGCAAGGTGCATGCCGCCTTCGATGGTATTGATGTCATTGACGAAGGTATACATGCTTTCGCTGTAGCCCGTCTGGTACTGCATCGCGATGTCGACGATGACCTTATCCTTCTCGCCTTCGAAAGCAATGACGGCCGGATCGACAAGATCCTTGCCTTCATTCAGGAACTGGACAAATTCCGTGATACCGCCGGCGTAGTGGAATTTCTCCTCGTGGGTCGCACCATCGCGCAGGTCTGTCAACGTGATGGTGAGGCCTTTATTCAGAAAAGCCAGCTCGCGCATGCGGATCTTCAGGGTATCATAGTCGAAGTCCACGCCTTCTTTGAAAATCTCGATATCCGGCTTGAAGGTGACAGAGGTGCCCGTCTCCTTCGTTTCTCCGTAGGTCTTCATGTGCTGGGTGACTTCCCCGCGGGACAGTTTCATTTCATGGAAATGCCCTTCGCGGCGCACCACGACGCGTGTCCATTCGGAGAGCGCATTCACGACAGAGATGCCGACGCCGTGCAGGCCGCCGGAGATCGGATAGCCGTCGCCGCCGAATTTGCCGCCTGCATGGAGCACCGTCAGTACGACTTCCATGGCAGGTTTCCCGGTCTCGTGCATGCCCGTCGGGATGCCGCGGCCATTATCCGTGACTGTACAGCTGCCGTCATCATTGAGCGTCACTTCGATGTGCGTGCAGTAGCCCGCGAGTGCTTCGTCGATACTGTTGTCGACGACTTCGTAGACCAGATGGTGCAGACCGCGCGCGGATGTCGAGCCGATGTACATGCCCGGACGCAGACGCACCGCTTCGAGCCCCTCAAGGACACGGATGTCACTTGCGCCGTAGTCTTTCTTGCCATTCTCTTCGCTGTGACGAGCCTGGATTTCATGAATATCTTCAGACATGGGATTCTCCTTACAAAAAAATGGCGGCCTGTCATGCATGACCGCCTCTTATTTATATACATATATATAAGCGAACCTTGATGGTGCGTATTTATTATACCATATTTGAGAGTATTTCGCATGAAGAGGAGAAGGTGGATGAGTGTAACGGGTTCAAAAGGTTCAACAGGTTCACAAGGTTAGCCCCTGTGGCGTATCACCCTTTGATTGCGTGCGAAAGAGGGGGAGCGGGTTCTATAGGTAGGGCGGGGGTGGTGCCTGAAGGTGGTATAGTCACTAGTCACTAGTCACCAGTCACTTCTACCCCCATGCCCCGCCAACTTGTGCTACAATAAAAGAAAATGTACTACCACAAGGAGCCATTCATGAAAAAATTTCTTTTCTTACTACTGATTTTAGCCGGAGCCGTTTACTGGGGCTTCTCCTCAGGCAGCGAGCTCACGAAGAACGTCGTACATGAACCTGTCAAGCCACATGCCGTCCAAAAGGCGACGCCGAAGGACGCATCGCTCTCCGAAGAGAAAGGCATCGTGACAGAGATCTCGGATACCGTCAGGGCACTGATCTCCGGTCTTTCCTCCTCAGAAACAAAAGAGGGCAGCGTCGAAACGCTGCCGCTGAAGCCGGACGCGAAAAGCCCCGTCTCCCAGACACAGAAGCTCCTCACCGCCAAGGAAAAGATGGACAATGTGCTCCACTTCAGGGAAGCACTGGAAGCGCGCGTGCATCGCGAAGAATTCGTCCCCTTTGCCGAGATACCGGACTACCTCAAGAAGGGGATCGTCGCGACCGAAGACCGCCGCTTCTATGAGCACGGCGCGATGGATCTCATCGGCGTCGCACGCGCCGCTTTCACGAATTATCTCGCCGGAGAGACGGTCCAGGGCGGCAGCACCATCACCCAGCAGACCGTGAAAAACATCTTCCTCTCGAATGACCGCACCATGACCCGCAAGGCCGAAGAACTGGCGCTCGCCGTCCAGCTGGAACGGAATTACAGCAAGGAGGAAATCCTTACGCTCTATCTGAATACCATTTACTACGGTCACGGCGCCTACGGCCTCAAGGAAGCCAGCCGCACCTACTTTGGCAAAGCGCCCAAGGATCTCGACCTCGCACAGTGCGCGATGCTCGCCGGCCTCCCGCAGGCACCGTCCGCCTATGACCCCATCTCACACCCGAAGGAAGGCGCGAAGCGCATGACCGTCGTCCTCGCCCTCATGGCCGAGCAGGGCATCATCACACCGACACAGGCCGCCTCTGCTGCAGCAGAGCTGTGGTTGAAATAAGGTGACTAGTGACTGGTGACTGGTAACTGGTAACTGGTGACTGGTGACTGGTGACTAGTGACTAGGGATTAGGGATTAGGGATTAGGGATTAGGGATTGTGGATTGGGGATTGGGGATTGGGGAATCGTCCCATATAAAAACTTCTTCCACTTAGCCTTCCCCCTCGGGGAAGGGGGACCGCGCCAGCGGTGGATAGGGTACTACCGCTATCCACATATGTGACGCCTTTCCCATTTCCTCATCCCGTTTTCATACCAAAGCACCCTATACGCCCTTCGGGCACCTTCCACAAAGGGGAAGGCTGACGGTACGGAAATACCGCCAGTCTAAAACTCGCGGCGCTTTCTTATTGTTTTGCGCCGCACCACAACCCTGAACCCGCCAACCTGAACCCTGAACCCATTTTTCCTACTTCCCGGCTATTTTCAAAAAATTCTCGATCATACTCCACCGATGCGAGCTTTCATGGCACGCGAAGGAAATCATATATTTCCCTTCCGTGAAAGCGATCCGATGGAGTTTTTGCATGTCAGAGGGAGCCAGCATGGCCTCGGCCAGACTTTTCGGGCAGAAATACGCCCCGAGTCCCCGCAGGCAGAGCCGGAGCATCGTTGCCATATGCTCAGACTCCGCCGCCACGCGCGGAGCGAAGCTGGCTTCACGGAAAAGTTTCCTTGCCAGACGTCCGGCGATATCCCCCTCGCTGTTCAGCAGAAAATCACACTGCTCCAAAAAAACAGGCAGCTCCTTTTGCGGCGCAGAGAGAACGCGCGATTTTTCCTCCTCCGTTCCCGGCAGACGCTGATACAGATCGGCGGAAAGCAGCAGCACGATCTCCTCCTCCTGATAAGGATAGAGCGAAACGCCGGGCAGCTCCTCTTCCCACCGCGCCAGCGCCAGATCGATCTCCTCCCGTTCCAGCGCTTTCCAGATCATGGCATTCGCCATCTCACAAAGAACGATGCGCACGCGCGGATACCGACGATGAAAGGCTTCGAGCAGGGGCGGCAGCAGGACCTCGCCGCGGGCAGGCGCGACGCCGATGCGAAGCACTCCGCTCTCACTTCCCGACACATCCGAAAGCGCGCGGCGAAATGCCAGTTCATTGCGCTGGAAAATACGCGCGTAGCGATAAAATACCTCGCCCCCATCCGTCAGCTCGAGCGGCACATGACGGATGAAGAGCTTCATCCCCACCTCTCTCTCCACCGCCGCGATATGCCCCGAAAGCGTCTGCTGCGTCACATGCAGCCGCTCCGCGGCCCGCGTAAAATTCTTCTCCTCCGCGAGTGTGAGGAAATAGTGTATCGTCATGAAATTCATTTCGTGCCCTCCTTCTTATCACAAGTTTTATCCTGTAGTTATTACGCTGTATAACAGTTTTCTTTTTGTAGTATAGCACTCTATAATAGGGAAAAGAAAATGGTTGATGGATTTGGGGTTAGCCCGTGGAGCGTGCCGTCCCATGATTACGTTTGAAAGCTCTGCTCGAATGAGAAATTAGGAATGAGGAATTAGGAATGGTGGTGCGGCGCATAAAAATCAGAAGCGCCGCGGAGGTTTGAAACTAGCGGTTTTCTCGTATCGCAAACCTAATCCCTAGTCACTAATCCCTAGCTACCAGTCACAAGTCACCAGCCACCAGTCACTAGTCACTAGTCACTAGTCACTAGTCACTAAAAAGGAGGTCTCATGAAAAACATACTCGAAATCCTCGCCGGTCCCGCCAGCTTTGCATGCACTGCCTTTGCCCTCACAGGCACCTTCACGCCTGCGCAATCCTTTGCGATCGGCACGGCCGTCTGGATGGCGCTATGGTGGATCCTCCGCCCCGTTTCCATCTACGTCACCGCCTTCATCCCTATTCTGGTGGATTCCTTCTTGGATCTGATCCCCGAAGGCCACATCCTCAGCCAGTACTTCTCCGAGATCGCCGTCCTGCTCTTAGGCTCCGATCTCATCTGTCTCACATGGACGACCACAGGACTTGACCGAAGGATTTCCGTCAAGACACTCTGCTGCATCGGCACCTCGATGAAGAACCAGATCTTTGTCTGGTTCCTCGCCTCGACCCTGCTCTCCGTCTTCCTGCCGAATGTCGTCGTCGCTGCCATCTTCTGCCCCATCGCCGTCGCCATGCTCCACTTCGTCGGCGAGAAGGACATCACAAAGAGCCGCCTCGCCCTTCCCATCCTTCTTGCCATCGGCTGGGGAAGCGGCATCGGCGGCTTCGGCTCGCCGATCGGCTCATCCGCCAATCTCGTCGCTGTCTCCTACATCGAGCAGCTCACGGGGCACGAATTCATGTACTATGACTGGGTCATCCGCTTCCTCCCGCTGCTTGCGATCATTTTCCTCGTGAACCTCCTCTTCCTCTGGGCGATCCCCGTCCCCGTGAAAGAGATGAAGGGTACACGCAGCTACTTCCAAGACATGTACAAAGCCTTCGGCCCTCTGAAGAAAGGCGAATGGATCGGCCTCATCCTCTTCCTCTCTGCGACCGTCCTTGCCTTCGCCCGCCCTGCCTTCGCCGACCTGCTCCCCGGCTGGAAACCCGCCTACATCTTTCTCACCCTCGGGCTATTCATGTTCTTCCTGAAAGATGAGACAGGATGTCCGATGCTCACATGGAAATACGCTGAGTCGCACATCATGTGGGGCATGATCTGCCTCTTTGCCTCCGGCCTCGCCTTGGGCCGCCTCGTCATCGAAACCGGCGCGATCGAGCAGCTCGCTTCCCTCATCGCTGCCATGCATCTCTCGAGCCCCCTCTCCATCATGGCGATCTCCTGCGGCTTTGCCACCTTCCTCTCCGAACTCTCCAGCAATACCGCAGCCGCCTCCATCTCCATCCCCGTCGTCACCGGCCTTACGAAAGCTTTGGGCGTGAATCCCATCCCCTACATCTTAGGTACCATCGTCGCCGCCAACTGCGCCTACGTCCTCCCGATCTCCACCCGCGCCATCCCCATCGGCCACGGGCTCGATGCCGCGCAGCAGATCAAGTATGGCATCCTCCTCACCCTGATCACACTCGCCACCACCATCACCACCTGCACCCTCTTCCTGATGTACTCCCCGCTCTTTAGTGAGTTGTGAAATAAAGGTAGCTAGGGACTAGTAGCTAGGGATTAGGGATTAGAGTTCAACAGGTTCTATGGGTTCAACGGGTTTCCCATCCTTCAGAAATCACGTATTCTCATTGGTCAAACACGCCGCGGCGCCATTCGTCATTCTGAGCGGAGTGAAATGTCGGATGTTTGAAAATTCACAGCCAGGATAATGAGTTCTGAGTCGAAGAATCTCGGAAAACACGCCATCCCCATTTCGTAGTCAGTCCCGCCTGTACTGAACCACTGCCTGTTCAACCGTCTCCCTATCCCCCGCCCTGCGGGCGGCCCCTTCCCGAAGGGAAGGGGCTTTTTGCGAGCCAAACAACGGGCATCGTCCAATATAAAAACTTCTTCCTCTTAGCCTTCCCCATCGGGGAAGGGGAACCGCGCCAGCGGTGGATAGGGTACTACCGCTATCCACGTATGTGACGCCTTTCCCATTTCCTCATCCTACTTTCATACCAAAGCACCCTATCCGCCCTTCGGGCACCTTCCCCACAGGGGAAGGCTGACGATACTGGAATACCGCTACTCTAACACTTACGGCGCTATCCTATTATTTTGCGCCGCACCACAACCCTGAACCCGCCAACCTGAACCCTGAATCCATAATTAAAACGCTCCCGTCGAATGTTCGACGAGAGCGTTTTTACGTACCTACTTAGTACAGCACATGTGCGATGATGAAGCCGGCGATGCAGGCTGTCACGACACCGGTCAGCCCCGGCAACATGAAGCTGTGGTTCAGGACAAACTTCCCGATTCTTGTCGTACCGGAACGGTCAAAACCGATGCACGCCAGATCCGACGGATAGGTCGGCAGGAAGAAGTAGCCATAGCAGGCTGGGATGAAAGACAGCACCATGATCGGATCCATGCCCAGATTCAGTGCCATCGGCATGACGATCGCAACCGCCGCGCCCTGAGAATTGACCAGCTTCGAAGTGAAGAAGAGAACGACTGCATACGCCCACGGATACGCCGTGACGACAGAGCCCAGGAACGTTTTCAGGATTGCCATGTGGTTGGCGAAGTAAGTATCCGCCATCCACGCTACACCATAGACGGAAACCAGTGCGACAACGCCCGCACGGAAGACCTGGCTGTTTCCGACTTCCTTCGCCTTCGTCTTGCAGACGAAGAGAATGATCGCAGAGATCAGGAGCATGATGATCTGGATGACCGTCGTCATAGAGATCGCCTTCATCTTGCCCTTCGCATCAGCAAAGTGCGGCAGAAGATCTGGGAAATTGCCCAGAATCGCGATGAGGATGATCCCCACGAGGAAAATGATGGTCGCATGATAATAAGAGGACGGCAGTTCCTTGCCCTGCAGCGATTCATTTTCGCCAAAGACATAGGACTTCTGTTCCGGATCCTTGATCATTTCTTGGAACGCGGGGTCATTCTCGAGATCCTTGCCTCTCTTATAGCTGACAAGAGCCGCGCAGATGACACCGATCAAAGTCGCGGGGATAGACACCGCAAGGATCTGCAGCAGGTTGAAGGTATGCCCTGCCGCCGCCATGAAGCCTACGATGGAAACGACAGCGACCGATACAGGAGATGCCGAGATCCCCATCTGGGATGCGATGGACGATACCGCCATCGGACGTTCCGGGCGGATATTCTGCTTGATAGAAATATCATAAATAATCGGGAACATGGTATACACGACATGGCCCGTGCCGCAGAGAACGGTCAGAAACCAGGTCGTCACCGGAGCCAGAACCGTGATGTGCTTCGGATTGTTGCGCAGGAATTTTTCCGCATACTTCAGCATGACCGTCAGCCCGCCGGACGTCTGCAGGAAGCCCGCGCAGGTGACGACCGCCAGAATGGTCAGCATGACGCCGATCGGCGGCGTGCCCGGCTTGTAGTGGAAAACAAACGTGTACAGCGTAAGACCGATGCCGCTGATGACCGCAAGCCCGATCCCCCCGTGCTTAATTCCCAGGAAGAGACACCCGAGAAGGACAATAAACCCCAATAGCATTTCCATAAATCATTTCCTCCATTTTATTGTATGCTTATTTTGGATAATTCGATGATTTATAGTATACACCATCGGGGTATATTAGCCAAATACGCGTTACGCATGAAGAGACTCACTTTCTATGCATTTATGATATGCGCACAAAAATGATCTCCAATTTCATTCCACGGAGTATTCGACTAAAGTGTTTTGTGTCCAATGGCTTCTATTTCATTCCAATTTAAGGTCATAGCCGAACGTTCAGAACGAATAATCACCATGATTACGATCAATTTTGAGTTTTCCAAATGGCCTGAGATGTTCAAGGATGCCACACTGGTTGCGGCATTGGTAGATTGTCTGACCTATCACTCCCATATCCTTAACATGAATGGCGAATCGTATCGCTTCCAAAATGCACGCAAAAGGAAGTCGTAGTTTTTTACGGTCAACGTGGCTCATAAATTCACGGCCATGTGGCTCACTTTTTCATTGACATTCACATCCATAGATACGCGCTCAAAATCCAAGAGCCTGGTCTGAATCTCCGGATCCATTATAAGGGCTCGCTACAAGTTATCTAGTTTTTTCTGTATACTAAGTAATTCCTCTTGACTTAAAGAATAAGATGATAATCCCAAGTAGTGCATACCATCAGGTATTTCTTTTACTGTGTTATTTAGAGCTTGGTACAAATAAGATCCATATTCATGTACTGAAACATTTCTAAATAGTTCATCCCCAAAAGATCCAAAATCAAAAAACGTAGGATGTCCAATTTGATTTGGCAACACCTCAATATAGCTGGTGTCTTTTGACGTTCCTCGGTTTAAGATCCGATGTGAAAAAACCTTCTTCCGTTGCTTGTTTTTTATATCAAGAGCATACGTTTCCTTTTGCTCTATATCTTCTAAAAATGCTATTTCCCCTATAGCAGCCCAGCCGTTTAAACGATATCTTTTGGGCTTTGTATCGAGTTGAAATTGTGCTGATACGTCTTTCCCATTTTTTCCTCGACACACCATATCTCCTTTAGTGTTAATATAAAAAATTTTCCCCTCGTATATCAATAAATTATAATTATTTGAATCTGGGCTATAGTCATTTACTACATGGCGGATGGAATTAGATTCTTTATCAATGGTAATGAGCTCATTTCCAATCCCCAACCAGATTCCGCAAGGTGAAATCTTAAAAGCGCTAATCTCACTATTGTTTTTTTTAGAAATTTTAAAGAGTTTAGCGCTACATTCATTGGCATATACTATTACCAGAGTATCACCCTGCCCACGACAAAGCATAGCCAATTCTTTATCCCCCAATTCAAATTCATTACAAATTGTTTTGGGCAAAATTTTCGATTTAAGCTTATGCTTCGCGAATACTTTACTAAAATCAAGTATTTGGGGATTAGATAGTGTATTTATGTTTACAATACCTAATTCACTTGGACTCTGCATATAGAAAAAACTGCCATCCGCTACCAAGCTTCCCTTATATAAAGAAGTTATCACCAATTTCATTCCGGCAATCAGTAATATAAGAGCACAAAGAGAGATAAATATTTTCTTATTCATTTCCATCTGGCCTCCATATCCAAGAAACAAGGCCATCTCCTTCATGAAGATAGAAATCCTCTTGTAATAAAATTCCTGCATCTAAAGGAAGCCAAGATTTATACAGTTGTCTTAAAATACTGTCCTCCCACGATAAAGTCACTTTTAAAGGAAAAATAGATGTTGTAACGCAATTATTATTAAACGCGTTGTAGTCATTTGTTGAATTTGGAATTCGTCTCACCTCGTCAGCAAGAATTGGTTTTTCGTTATGATCGAAGTTGATTATAACATTACCTTGTTTCTGCGTTTCATCCACATACCCTGATTGCCTGATCCTATCGTTGTAGGCGTATGCTATATCGTTTGCATTACCATTTAAAAAGAAAATGTACTTATTATCCTTTCCTAAATAATAATTATAATCAAATGCATAGGTCCCCTGACCAATCGGAGCTGTTACATAGCTAGAATGGCTAACATCGCCACCATAACGGCCGAAATTACCTTCTTCATATGTTCCATCTTCAAATTGAAAAATTATTGACGCATGTCCGTGACCACTGTAGTCAATTCCAATTCCGGCTCCAATGATTGCTTGATTCGGATGTCCATCACCAACTAGATTCCATTTACTCCCCATCATAGAAGTAAAAGAATCATTATTACTATGTCCTGACGCGAATTGGGTGAGCTTTCCTACTATTACCGAAAATGCTTGGATAGTATCAGTGTGATTTCGAATCCATTCTGTTCCTTTTTCTTTCTCAATACATCCCAGAATATACTCATTAAGTCCACCTGCCACACCATTATTCCAGACTCCAGAATCACTTAGGTATCCGGTTAATCCACTTAACATCGTGTGTAATGCTATCTTTTCAGACGAACCATCTTTCCAACCGTTCTTTTCCGCGTACTGATGAATGGCCTGGTTTCCATATTTTTCCAACATGGCAATCAATTCTTGCTTTTCTTCCACCTTGGATTTAGCAAAAATTTCTTTCAGCGTCTGAAAGTCTTGTTCAGCATTCCTATTGAGCATAGCAATGTCCTGCTTTTGATGATCTGGTCGCGTGATTGTGATTGTACCTTCAGATACGCCCGCCTTTGTACTATTTTCTGCTTTATCCTTTACTGTGGGTGCTATTTGCGGGGTAAGTCCGCGCGCATTCAAAGCGACACCTGCGGTTTTGGGCGCATAAGCTATTCCTTTTTCACCTGTCTTATAATTCGCTTTGTTTTCCACATCTTCCCAGCTTAAAGTTCCCGTTGTCAGATGATTCTTCTCTTTCTCGGCTGTACTGGAAATCACGGCTCCCTTGAGGCTGGTTCCTTTACCAACCGTAAGATCAAATCCATCTTTCCCAGCCTGAATACCCGCCTGCTCGGTGACACTGGCATAGTGAGAGTCCGTTTTGGATTTACCTGCAGAGCCAAAGCCAGAGAGCTGATGGCTGGCTACATTATATCCGAGAGAAGCGCCAATCTGTTTCCCCTCTTCGTGATATTCTTTGCTGTCCTGCTCGCTCTCGATATGAAGATTTCCGCCAGCATTCGCGGTGACCTGTTCTGCTTTTACCTGGCTTCCGATGATGTCTGTATCTTTTCCGCTCTCGATGCGGGCAATGCGCCCGGCAGACACGGTGCTTTCTTTATGCGCCGTGTCTTTTGCTATGCTATTCTGTCCGCCTTTTCCATAGGACGCACTTAGCCCCTGCAAATCGCTAGGAGCATCATTGATTACTATCGTTAACTGTCAAAGCCCCATTTTCTGGAATATATCATTTACATCAATCATCATGCTCCATCGATCTTCTCCTGTCCTATGAAAAATATACCAGTTCATATTACCTCTTTGAAAATGAATGTGCTGCTCGCGTTGATCACGCCATGAATTATTCTCTTTGATTTTCCACCCATTGTTTCGGGCATAATTTGTCCAAAAATCAATGCCATCTTTAGTTGGTAGTCCTCGATAAAACCTTTCCGCTTCTAAATACTTCACAGCCCACCTTTTTTTAATTTTCACACCTTCTTTATACTTCATTGAAGGATCCGGTATGGACTGATAAACATCTATCATTAAATCAACGTTTGACATTATATATTTTCTATCTATATATTTTTCTCCCCAATAGAAGCCTGCCCACAAGAGAATAATAATAACAGTTATACAAATAGAAGCGATGGTGCTCTTTGCATCAGTTTTCACAGTCATTTTAATACCTCAAACCATTACAAATTTTTTATATTGCAAATGTATGTAGAGGATGTCACGGTCTTGCTTTCGTCACGGCTCTTGATCGTTGTGGTCTTGCTGGAGAGGAGACCGCGTTCCTTGTATTTCAGGCCGTAGTCGTCCCTGGACTCATTATAGCCGTTTTCCAGGTTCACGTCACCCTTGGCGGCAACCGTTATTTGACCGTTTTCTGAAAGTACCGTCGTGTTTCTGGCACTCAAATTCTCACCCGTCGCGAGGGTGATAGTTTTCCCGGCCGCGAGTGTGTTTGCCGTCTCTGTTTTTCTATAAGTGCGGATGTAATTGTCGCTGTTCTCTGTCATGTCTTTCTTGGCTTCAAGCGTATCCGTGTCCAGATGGATGTTGTTTCCTGCTTCCATAAGAAGGACGCCGTCCTTGCCCTTGACGGTGATATTTGATTTTATCTTTCATTGCTATTTTTGATTTACTGATATACTAAGCAAATCAGGAAAAACACTAATTTCAAAAAAAAATTTTTCGCTCTCTGCTAGAATATAAAATCGTTCTTTGGTCGAATTAGAAACTGTTACTGTATATCCAGCTTTTTTTACTCGTTTTAATATTTCATTAGCCAATTCATTTCTGCTATTTGCTTTCCCATCATATGTATATCGCATCACATAGTATTTGGAACGCACAAATTTGCTTTTTTGAAATTGCAAGTACGGGATAGAAGAAATTTGAGTTTCTGAAACAGCATTAGACAGATGATAAATATTTTCTGGCTCTCTATATTTTTCACTTACTAAGCATGTAATAATCAATAAAACAACTAGAAAAATTAGAAAAAACATTTTTCCCCTGTTTGTAATACTTCTCATGATATATCTCCTTAATCGTGGATATTCCCGATATATTCAGTATATCGCCAAGAAACATTAGTTCCGGCAGATGATCTGGTCTCTCAGAGGTTCCTGCTCGTAGAAGCCGTCATATCTTCCAAAAAGAAGAACTCTTCCAGATTGTCATCTACCACGATCTCTCGCACGAAAAAAGCAGTAGAAGAAAGATCTTGAATCGAAGGATCTACTTCTACTGCTTGTTCCAAGGCGATAGTCATCGTCAGCTGAGCCTTGCTCCGGCTCGCACTGATGGCATGCTGGATCTTTTGCTCCTGCAACTGTTCCTGACGAAGAAATGGCGTATCTGCATAAGCGATGGAGGTCACGCAAAAAGCAAAACTAATGCCTGCAACGGTAATAAACAGCTTGCTTCTTTTCATTTCCCCACCTCCGCCTGTAATCTAAAGGGCGATTTATTATTTATGCAAACATATTAGCACATATTTTCTCAATCGACAAGTACTTTTATCTGGAATGATCGACCAAAATAATTGGAGCTAGAAGACTTTATCCATTGTTTCATTCATAATCTTGCGTTACAATTGATAAAAATATTAAAGGTATGATATTTTGATCAGCTTTCTTTGCCGGCATAGGAATAATTGAGATTAGAAAGCCAATGCACCATTTTAATGATATAATATAGACATCCAAACATTTCTGATTCAAGAAGGAGGTATCCCCATGGATTACAAAATGATTCACTACACGGTAGAGAAATCCATCGCGACCATCACGCTGGACTACGCACCGACGCTGAATGCGCTCGACATGAACATGTCGCTCGAGGTGGAAAGCGCGCTGCATGAGGCGGAAGCGGATGAGGCGGTCAAGGTCGTCGTACTCGCGGGCGCGGGGCGCGCATTCAGCGGGGGCGGCGATATCCGCTTCATGAAGGCGCACTGCGACGAGCCGGATTTTGCGAAGAAGTCCATGGGACCTTTGGCAGGCAAGCTGTCGGAGATCGTGCTGTACATGAAAAAGATGTCGAAGATCGTGATCTGCGCGGTCGCCGGTGCGTGCGCGGGTGGGGCGGCGAATCTGGCCTTTGCCTGTGACTTCATCTATGCCGCAGACAATGCGAAGTTCCTGCAGGCCTTTGTCGGCATCGGTCTCTGTCCGGATACGGGCGGCGTGTACACGCTGCCGCGCATGATCGGTACGCACCGCGCCTTCGACATGTTCGTCACGGGCCGCATCGTAGCGGCCCAGGAGGCATATGACATCGGCCTCGTGAAAGCAGTCACGACGAAGGAGGAGCTCCTCCCGACGGTCTATGCCTTCGCAGAAAAGCTGACGAAGGGCCCGACGCTCGCTTATAGAAATATGAAGAAATTGATGTTCGAAAGCATGTACAAGGGCTTTGAGGAATACATGAAGGCAGAGTCTGTGTATCTCGGTGAGTGCTCGTCTTCGGAAGATTTCAAGGAAGGCATCACGGCATTCCTGGAGAAACGGCCGGCGGAATTTAAAGGGAAATAGGAAAGGGTTCAGGGTTCAGGGTTCAGGTTGATGGGTTCGGGGTTGCGATGCCAGCTGCACTGCAAGTTTTAGAAAAGTATTTCGAGCATTTCCATAGCTCCTTCCTTTGGAAGGGGCAGACGAGCGCAGCGAGACGGGGTTGGCCCCACGTATGTGAAATGACCGCTTTCCGCGCCAACCTCCGCCCCTTCGGGGCACCTCCTTCCAAAGGAAGGAGGGAAAAACAGAGAGCGGGCATTGCCCTATTTATACTCCGCAGCGCTTCATTATTTTTTTGCGCCAACACCACAACCCTGAACCTTGAACCTTGAACCCATCAAAAAAGCGCTGTGCTCCATATGTGAGTACAGCGCTTTTTACTTGATTTACAGTCCCCTCAGAATCGTTCCTCCACCGATGAGCCGGTCATCGTCGTAGAAGACGACGGACTGGCCGCTGGTGATGGCGCGCTGGGGTTCTTTGAATTTCACGACAGCACGGCCGTTTCTTTCGAGGGTCACAGTGCAGTCGTGGACGCGGATACCGTAGCGGATCTTGGCCTGGCAGGAAAATTCCTCTCCGGGCGCTTCGCCATCGGTGAAGTGGAGCTCGCCGGCGAGAAGGCGGGTGCGGAAGAGTTCGTCATTCGTGCCGACGATGACCTGCGATTTTTCTGGCTTTAAGGCGACGACATAGAGCGGAGTCCTCGCTGCGATGCCAAGCCCCTTTCGCTGTCCGATGGTATAGTAAGGGATGCCGTGGTGGCGTCCGAGGACGCGGCCTTTGGTATCTACGATGTCGCCTTCACGAAAGGCTTCCGGCGCGTGGTTCTTGAGAAATTCGACGTAGGATGTCTCACTGGTCAAAAAGCAGATGTCTTGGGACTCGGCTTTGTTGTAGGTGGGGAGTCCTTTTTCTTTGGATATCCGGCGGGTGTCTTTCTTGAAGGTGCGGCCGAGCGGAAAAATGATATGCGCGAGCTGGTCCTGCGTGAGGTGGTACATCATGTACGACTGGTCTTTGCCCATGTCGATGCCTTTATGGACTTCGTATTTCTGCCGCTCTGGGTTGAAGAGGATCCTCGCATAGTGGCCGGTCGCAAAGTACGGTGCGTCGAAGTGTTTCCTGACTTCGTCATAGAAAAGGCCGAATTTCACTTTGAAATCGCACATCATACAGGGATTCGGCGTCATGCCTTTGGCGTAGGCATCGATGAAATACTGGAGGACGTATTTCTGGTAAGCCTCTCTGACATCTATGACCTCAAAGGGGATGCCGATGAAATCAGCCATGGCTCTCGCGCCTTCGATCTCCTTCTCCTGCCCGTCGAACTGGTGCATGGTCGCTCCGCAGACTTCGTAGCCCGCTTCCAGAAGGAGCTTTGCGGTGAGTGTGCTGTCGACGCCGCCGGACATGGCGACGACGACTTTTTTCTTTTCTGTCATAAAAATAGGTATCCTTTCTGCGGGAAGAGCAGCGACTGCCAGAGATGGAAAGAGTATTCATTTCTTTCTGGTCCCTACCATTCCCATAACCATCATTCCGGGGGTATCCCCAGAAAATCTCATCGGAGTGAAAGTCCGAAGGATTATTTTATTATAGCAGAAACGGAAGAAAAAAATCAGGGTTTGTTCTTGGGGCGGGGCGTCCTTTGATTCTGGATGAAACCCCCGCTTGAATGAGGAATGAAGGTGGCGGCTTCGCCGCGAGTATATGAGGCGATGCCCGATTAAGAATTATTCTCGCCCCTTCCTCTGGAAGGGGCAGACGAGCGAAGCGAGGCGGGGTTGGCATCCCCGCATGTGAAAATACCGCTTCACGCAGTCAACCTCCGCCCCTTCGGGGCACCTCCTTCCAAAGGAAGGAGGGAGAAAAGTGGAGTGCGTTGACTGGTAACTAGGGTTCATGGGTGTGGTGGTGGTTTTTCCGCGAGTATGTATGAGGAAAGCAAAGAGGTGCGCGGCACATGCGGGGAAAGCGTGAATCCTGACTGCGAATGACAAAGATTTCTCGCTTCGCTCGAAATGACGATGCGGGGGAATCTGATGTCTCCTGATCTCGCAGTCTTTTAGTCTGATTCTTAGTCACCAGTCACCAGTCACTAGTCACTTGAGACTCCTCATCCCTAGCTACTCATCCCTACTTTCAAACTTAGCCCATTTCCTTACCGCCCAAAGAGCAGGAACGCCAGTACGAGCGCTATGACCACCACGGTCCCCCAGTGACGATCCCCTTTTTCCATCTCCACGTGAGGGATCCTCGATATGTGGCGCGGTATTTCCAGTCTGTCCTTTCTTTCTGTCTCCTCTTTCCTGCCAAGGAGCTTCTCTCCGCGGGAAAGACGCGCCTGATCTTCCCTGATTTCCTTTGCAAAGACAGGCGCGAAGGCAAAGAGGTCTTCCATAAGAGCCAGCCATTGCTCGCCCGTCTCCCGTCCAAGGCGCTCCGATAGATCGATCGCGCGATTCCGTATGCGGGAAAAGACGGGGCGGAGTACCCAGCAGCCGCTCATCGCATAGAGCGGCATCGACAGGGATAGGTAGCGGCGGGTCTTCTCTTCCAGGAGTGAGAGCCCCTGCTGCGGATGGTTTGGACTGATCATGAGCGCGTAGGCGATATCATTCTCCAGCTGCGCGCGTTCCTTTGCCACATCGGCTTCATAGGCGGAAAGAAGCTGGGTGTAGAGCATCCCTCGCCGTCCCTGCTTCGCCAGAGCGATGAGCAGACTTCTCCTCTCTTCTTCAGGCAGAATACGGGAAGCAGCGATGGCCCCGCTTCCGATTTCCAGCATCAGCGCCTGCTGGTATCCTTCGATCACCCACGGCTCTTCGATGACAGGAAATCCGGCGACACGCCGATCCCGCTGGATGTCCTCCAGCGCCTCCTGCGGAGACAGCGCGAGGAAATCTTCTTCTGCCGCAAGCAGTGCCTCCAGCGTGAGCGTACCTTCAGGAAGCGCATTCAAGAAACGGAGCAGGCGAAGCCGCGGGGACAGAGGGCTGTCGCTTTCCCCGCTCTGTGCGAGAAGAAAGGCCTCCTTGCGGGGAAGCCCCGACGGCCAGAAATATTCTGCTTCGCTGCGATGCTCCATCTGGAGAAGCCAGTGCGCCGCCTTGCTATAGGCTGCGCCTTCCGCCTCCTTGGAAAGCGCCCTGCGCTTGTGAGAGAGCGCGGCATCGATCGCCGCCGCCCCGTCCGTGCTGTGGACAGAGAGCAGGTAAAAGGGATTTTCTTTGAAAAGCACGAGTAAATACTCCTTAAAAACATGGGAATTAGGGGTGCAGAGTGACTGGTGACTAAGGACTGGTGACTAGGGACTAGGGATTAGTAGCTAGGGATTAGGTTTGCGATACGAGAAAACCGCTAGTTTCAAAACTCCGCGGCGCTTTCAAATTTTATGCGTCGCACCACCCCCGTTGAACCCGCTGAACCTCTTTTGCACGTAATCACGGAACGGCACGCCCCAAGGCCTAAGTTTGAAAGCAGGGATGAGTGGCTAGGGATGAGGAGTCTCAAGTGACTGGAGACTGGTAACTGGTGACTGGAATGCCCGCTCATGGCATCACCATTATTTATACTTCGCGGCGCATTTCGTCATCCTGAGCGGAGTGGAATGTCGGATGTTCGATCATGTAAAAGCGGAACAGTGAGAACTGAGTCGAAGGATCTGGCGCCGCACCACCATTCCTAATTCCTCATTCCTAATTTCTCATTCAAGCAAAGCTTTCATTCGTAATCACGGAGCGATACGCCCACGGGCTAACCCTGAACCCCTTTCCCCTCATTATACACTTCTTCATAAAAAGCAAGCCACATTTTCTTGATAGTCCCTCATAGAAAGGATTTATACTGCCTCTCATAAATTTCTCATACAGCAGCAAATCCGCTGTTTTCTCACTTTTTGGCGGTTTCTCTCACTTTCTTGCCAAAGAGAGCTCCGCTTCGAAAATATTTTCCCTATTCCCTTTTCTCCCGATTTGTTGTATTATAGTTCCGGCACAAGATATTGTGCTTATATTTTTGTAAATTTCATACATTTTGTATTTACTATAAAGCCGATAAAATCTAGGAAAATCATCGGATTACGAGCGGGAGAGTGCATCAGCTATGGAAAATCGAGAAGAAATGACGGGAATCACAGTCAAAACAAACGTAATCAAGAGAAATGGACAGGAAGTTGCTTTTGATATTTCCAAGATCGTGAATGCCATCCGCAAAGCCAATAAGGAAGTCGAAGGCATCCATCAGATGAGCGGCTTCCAGATCCAGGCTGTCGCTGACAACATCGCCAAGAAGATCTCGGCGTATTCGCATGCCTGCAATGTGGAAGACATTCAGGACATGGTCGAGACGGGCATCATGGAAATGCGCGGCTACGAAGTGGCGCAGAAGTACGTCCGCTACCGCTACAAACGCGAGATTTCCAGAAAAAGCAATACCACCGATGACGGGATCCTCTCCCTCATCGACCTCAATAACGAAGAAGTGAAGCAGGAAAATTCGAATAAGAACCCTGTCATCAATTCCACGCAGCGTGACTACATGGCCGGCGAGGTATCGAAGGACCTCACCCGCCGTCTGCTGCTCCCGGAAGAAATCGTGAAAGCGCACGAGCAGGGCATCATCCATTTCCACGATGCCGACTATTTCGCCCAGCGCGAGCACAACTGCGACCTCATCAATCTGGAAGACATGCTGCAGAATGGCACCGTCATCAGCCAGACTATGATCGAAAAGCCGCACTCCTTCTTCACCGCGTGCAATGTCACGACGCAGATCGTCGCGCAGGTCGCTTCGAACCAGTACGGCGGGCAGTCCTTCACGCTCGCGCACCTCGCTCCCTTCGTAGACATCAGCCGTCAGAAGATCAGAAAAGAAGTCCTCGCAGAGCGCAGGGAAACCGGCGAAGTGATGGATGAAGACATCATCTCCAAGATTGTGGAACGCCGCCTGAAGGAAGAGATCAAGTCCGGCATCCAGACCATCCAGTATCAGCTCATCACCCTCATGACCTGCAACGGGCAGGCGCCTTTCGTCACCATGTTCATGTACCTCGATGAAGTCGCAGACGGCCAGACGAGGAAAGACCTCGCCCTCATCATCGAAGAAGTCCTCCGCCAGCGCATGCAGGGCGTCAAGAATGAAAAGGGCGTATGGATCACCCCCGCCTTCCCGAAGCTCATCTACGTCCTCGATGAAGACAATATCCATGAGGATACCCCTTACTACTACCTCACCAAGCTCGCTGCGGAATGTACCGCCAAGCGCATGGTGCCGGACTATATTTCCGCCAAGATCATGCGGCAGATGAAAAATGGCGATGTCTACCCGTGCATGGGCTGCCGCAGCTTCCTCACCCCGGATACCGAAGGCCTTGGCAAGGATCATAAGCACAAGTACTACGGCCGCTTCAATCAGGGTGTCGTCACCATCAATCTCGTCGACGTCGCCTGCTCCTCCGGCGGCGACATGGACCGCTTCTGGAAGATCCTAGAAGACCGCCTCGAGCTCTGCCACCGCGCCCTCCGCTGCCGCCACGAGAGGCTCCTTGGCACCGTCTCTGACGTCGCACCGATCCTTTGGCAGTACGGCGCACTCGCGCGCCTCAAGAAGGGCGAGACCATCGACAAGCTCCTCTTCAATAACTACAGCACCATTTCCCTCGGCTATGCCGGCCTCTATGAAATGTGCGTCCGCATGCTCGGTGTCTCTCACACCACGGAAGAGGGACGGAAATTCTCCATGTCTGTCATGCAGAAGCTGAATGACAAATGCAGCGAATGGAGAGCAAAAGAAAACATCTCCTACTCCGTCTACGGCACCCCGATGGAATCCACCACCTACAAATTCGCCAAATGCCTCCAGAAACGCTTCGGCCTCATCAAAGGCGTCACGGATAAGAACTACATCACCAACAGCTACCACGTCCACGTCGCAGAGAAGATCGATGCCTTCCACAAGCTGAAATTTGAATCCGATTTCCAGAAGCTCTCCCCGGGCGGCGCGATCTCCTACATCGAAGTCCCGAACATGCAGACGAATATCCCTGCCGTTCTCACCGTCATGAAGTACATCTATGAAAATATCATGTACGCAGAGCTGAATACCAAGAGCGACTACTGCATGATCTGCGGCTATGATGGAGAGATCAAGATCGTCGAAGACGAAAATGGCAAGCTCGTCTGGGAATGCCCGAACTGCGGCAATCGCGACCAGCACAAAATGAGCGTCGCCAGAAGAACCTGCGGCTACATCGGCACCCAGTTCTGGAATCAGGGCCGTACCCAGGAAATCAAAGACCGCGTACTGCACCTGTAAGCCCACCGCAGCCCCATAAGCAAAGACGGCTCCTGCCGTCTTTTTGCGTGGCAGGGGACTGGGGCATCAGACTTTTGTATCGTCATTTCGAGCAAGCGAGAGATCTTTGTCATTTGCGGTCAGTGGCTCACGCTTTCCCCGCATGTGCCGCACCTCTCCGCTTTCCTCATACATACTCGCGGAAAAACCACCACCACACCCCTAATTACCAGTCAACGCACTCCACTTTTCTCCCTCCTTCCTTTGGAAGGAGGTGCCCCGAAGGGGCGGAGGTTGGCTGCGTGAAGCGGCATTTTCACACGCGGGGATACCAACCCCGCCTCGCTTCGCTCGCCTGCCCCTTCCAGAGGAAGGGGCGAGAATGATTCTTAATCGGGCATCGCCCCATATATAATTGCGGCGAAGCCGCCACCACACCCCTGAACCTTGAAGTTTGAAAGCAGGTATAAGTGGCTAGGGATTAGGAGCCTCGAGTGACTGGTGACTAGTGACTAGTGACTGGCATGCCAGCTCATGGCATCGCCTCATATATACTTCGCGGCGCTTAGATCCTTCGACTCAGTTCTCCTGTTTCAGATAAGCCATTTTTTAACATACGACGTTTTTCTCCGCTCAGGATGACGAAATGCGCCGCACCACCCCTGAACCTTGAACCCTGAACCTTGAACCCTGAACCCTGAACCTTGAACCCTGAACCCTGAACCTTGAACCCTGAACCCTGAACCCTGAACCTTGAACCTTGAACCCTGAACCCTGAACCCTGAACCCCG
This sequence comes from uncultured Dialister sp., assembly GCA_934178345.1. Lineage (GTDB taxonomy): Bacteria > Bacillota > Negativicutes > Veillonellales > Dialisteraceae > Dialister. Next base: position 38,903 of record CAKPQG010000009.1, read on the forward strand.
AACCCTGAACCCCGAACCCTGAACCCCGAACCCTGAACCCCGAACCCTGAACCTTGAACCCCGAACCCTGAACCCTGAACCCATTTTATCCATAAGGAACATCTCACTATCATGAACTACTCCAACATCAAAGAATACGACATCGCGAACGGTCCTGGCATCCGATACACCCTCTTTGTCTCCGGCTGCACGCACCACTGCAAGGGCTGCTTCAATCCTGAGACATGGGACTTCGCCTACGGCAAACCCTTCACCAAAGAGGTCGAAGACCATATCCTAGACGAGGTCGGACACGAATACTACGAAGGCCTCACCCTTTTGGGCGGCGAACCCATGGAGCCCTCCAATCAGAAAGGCCTCCTCTCCCTCGTCACGCGTTTCAAGGAGCGCTACCCGCAGAAAACCATCTGGTGCTTCTCCGGCTACCTCTTCGACCGTGATCTTCTCGGCCACTTTGCCAAAGTCATGCCGGAAACAATGGAGCTCCTGAAGCGCATCGACGTCCTCGTCGATGGGGAATTCATGCTCGACAAGAAAGACGTCACCCTCCTCTTCAAAGGCTCTTCGAACCAGCGCACCATCGACGTACAGAAAAGCCTCGCCGCCGGAAAAATCATCATCTGGAATCCCAGAGATACCAGCATGTCGCCGAATTCGAAGATCTAGATCGCTGGTGACTTGTGACTTGTGACTAGTGACTGGTGACTTGTGACTGGTGACTTGTGACTGGTGACTTGTGACTAGTGACTTGTGACTAGTGACTTGTGACTTGTGACTTGTGACTTGTGACTTGTGACTTGTGACTTGTGACTTGTGACTTGTGACTGAAATGCCACCTTCGGGCATCGCCACCATCTATACTCCGCGGCGCATTTCGTCATCCTGAGCGGAGTGAAATGTCGGATGTTCGATAATGTAAAGGTGGAACAGTGAGAACTGAGTCGAAGGATCTGGCGCCGCACCTCCCCCATTGAACCCGTTGAACCCATTGAACCCGTTGAACCCGTTGAACCCGTTGAACCCGTTGAACCCCGAACCCCGAACCCCGAACCCCGAACCCTGAACCCTGAACCCTGAACCCTGAACCCTGACCCCCGAACCCTGAACCCCGAACCCCGAACCCTGAACCCTGAACCCTGAACCCTGAACCCTGACCCCCGAACCCTGAACCCTGAACCCTGAACCCTGAACCCTGAACCCTGACCCCCGAACCCTGAACCCTGAACCCTGAACCCTGAACCCTGAACCCCCAATCAAAAAACGCTATCCTTTCGGATAGCGTTTTTCACTTTCTTAGTCCAGAGCCGGTGCTTCGCCGTTGTCATCCGGATCCTTTTTCTTGAAAATAGTACGGTAGCCTTCTACCGCCAGTTCCAGAGCAAGGATGATGAGGAAGGAGCCGATGATGGCCTGGGCATACGGGCCCCAGTCAGCGCCGCCCTTCATGATGATGAGGACCTGATTTCTTACGATCAGAGCCAGCGAGCAAAGGGTGACGACCATCATGAAAGACATCGGGAAGAGGAACATCTTATTGTTCTTTCCTGCATTGCCGAGCCATGCTGCGACAGCAAGGAGGCCGATGCCAGCCAGCAGCTGGTTTGCTGCACCGAAGAGACCCCAGATCTTCATGAAGCCGTTCATACCGAGCATGACGCCGAGGAATACCGTGAGGATGGTCGCAAAGTATGGATTGACCATCATTTTCTTGAAGCCGCTCTTGATATCTTTCGGTGTTTCACCCGGTTCGAGCCAGAATTCCTGGAACATGAAACGAGCGAGACGTGTCGCGGTATCCAGAGAGGTCAGACAGAATGCGGAGTACGTCAGAACGAGCAGGGTGTACATGGAGGTTTCCATGCTTTCAAGCCCCGGGATCGCGCCGATCATCGCAGCGATGCCGCCGGCGAAAATATCGGTCGCGCCTTTCACATGACCAGTTTCTCTTGCATAAGCGATCGCGCAGAGAGTGATGACTGCGAGTACGCATTCCAGCAGCATGCCGCCGTAAGCGATCGGCTTCGCATCCGATTCTTTATCCAGCTGCTTAGACGTCGTGCCAGAAGATACGAGAGAGTGGAAACCGGAAATCGCGCCGCAGGCTACGGTCGTGAAGAGGATCGGGAACATGTACTGTACGCCATTGCCATTCTCTACAGCAAATCCAGCGAAAGCCGGGAAAAGTTCCGGCTTGATATCCGGATGCGCACCGACGATACCTACGACTGCGACAGCCAGCATCGCATAGAGCAGGAAGGAAGACAAGTAGTCACGCGGCTGGAGCAGGATCCATACCGGAGTGACGGATGCGATGGTGATGTAGAGCCCGATGAGCCACATCCATGTGGTGGTGGAGAAATACAGCGGATGCCAGTTCATGCCGACCGCCATGCAGACTACAATCGCAGCGACGCCAAGAATGGTGGAGGTCACCATGGAGGTGTGACGGCGATACACAGCAAAGCCGAATACGATAGCGACAAGGATGAAGAGGAGGGATACCATGGCGACCGAAGCCTGGGTCGCGCTCTTGGCTTCATTGACAACGCCGTTTTCAAAAGTCGCCCCGAAGGTGGACGCTACGATCGCAGCGAAAGCCGCTACGACGAGGATCAGCGTCAGATACGAGAAAATAATGAAGAGCTGCTTCGCTCTCTTGGACATATTCGCAGAAATGATCTCCCCGATAGACTGCCCCTTATGACGGACAGACGCAAAGAGCGCCCCGAAGTCATGGACACCGCCGAAGAAGATACCACCGATCAGCACCCACAGAGTAACCGGCAGCCAGCCGAACATAGCGGCTCCGATCGGTCCGGTGATCGGGCCTGCGCCAGCGATGGAGGAGAAATGATGCCCCATCAGAACCGGTGCCTTTGCCGGCACATAGTCGATGCCATCATTCATGGTATGCGCCGGTGTCGGGATATCTCCCTCACCTACGCCCCATTGCTTGACCAGCCAGCGCCCATAAAATACATAACCACAAAACAAAATCACTAAACAGACAGCCAATAATACCAGTGTATTCATAATCATTCTCCTTTCTCCTTGACTTCTATTTGTTGAAATATGTTGATTGTTGTTGGTTGTTGGTTGGTTGTTTGGCAGCTCCGTAAGAAGTTTTAAGATTTACGATGCATGCTGCCTGTTTTTAAAAACTTGCGGCGCTTCCTTTTTTTGCGCCGCACCACAACCCTGAACCCATCAACCTGAACCCTAAACCCGAATGATTCACGCTTCCATCCGCACCGGTTCTTTGAAGAGCTTCCTCAGCCCCTTTTCCATGCAGCGTCCTGCCTTATTGAAATAGAATCGATCGTCACGAAGTGCCAGACATCCCGCATGGTACTCCATCCATCCGTGGAAGGAGAAACCGAAGGTCTTGTAATACTTGCATTTTTCCAAAGCGATTCTGGCTTCCTCATCGACGGTATCGCATATGAAGACCGGTGAAATATATGTATACATATGCCCCGATCCGATGTGTGCCATATCCATCCCCGCCTGATACGCGTAGTCCCTGCAGGCATCAAAGACTTTTTTGGATAGATGAGGAACGGAAAAGACGAAGACGAACTCTTCCTGATGCGTCGACCATAGCTCATTCGAGTGGAGAATGAAATATCGCTCTGCCCTTTCGTAATATTCACCTACGGCAGAAAGAGACGCCCCTTCAGGCAGGAAGGGTGCCGTCAGATCTTTCGCCTCTTGGATTCCTTTGCCCGGCGCTTCTCTCACGCCATCAAAACGCGTGATCGTATAATACCTGCGGTACGCCGCGAGCAGACGCTCCACCGCATCCTTCCTGGCCCTCATTGGCCTCCCCCCTCTGAACTTTTCATAACAAAATCTTCTAGAATCATAACAAATTCGAAATTGAGTTTCCCTCATTATACATTGCCTTTCTCGAATAATATAATAAAAGATACTTATAACAGGTATGAAGAATTGTTGTATATCAAAAAGAGATATGTCGCTTACATGTATACTCTATTTCGGTAAAAGAGTAAAATTTTTAAGGTTAGCAGGTTCAAGGTTCAAGGTTCAGGGTTCAGGGTTAGCCCTGGGGACGGCTCGCCCCTTGATTACGTTTGAAAGTCTCGATTGAATGAGAAATTAGAAATGAGAAATGCGAAATGGTGGTGCGGCGCATAAAAATATGGAAGCGCCGCGGAGTTTTGAAACTAGCGTTTTTCTCGTATCGCAAACCTAATCCCTAGCTACCAGTCACTAGTCACTAGTCACTAGTCACTAGTCACTCGAGGCTCCTAATCCCTAGCTACTAATCCCTAGCTACTAAACATCCCTGCTTTCAAACTTCAAGGTTAGCCCGTTGAACCGCTTTTCCTCACATGCTATAATGAGTACATCAAGCATATATATTTCTATCGATATAGTCATATACAAGGAGGATCCCTATGATCACTGAAATCCATACAGAAGAAGCATTCCAGAAAGAAATCGCCACCCGCCAAGGCCTCTCCCTCATCGACTTCTGGGCCACTTGGTGCGGGCCCTGCCGTATGATGGCTCCCGTCATGGAGGCTGCGGATGCAGAGCTTGGCTCTGCCATCCACTTCACCAAGGTCGATGTAGATGAGCTCCCGGATATCGCCGCTGCCTTCGACATCATGTCGATCCCGACCATCGTCATCTTGGAGAATGGAGAGGAGATCACCCGTCTCACCGGTGCTATGTCTGCGGAAGAATTCATCAGCCAGCTGAAAAGCATCGCGGGATAAGTAAGATAAGTAAAAGAGACTGCCAAGCATGTGCCTGCATGCTTGGCAGCCTCTTTTTTATTGCGATAAAAGACCAATGAAAAGCCCGATCGATGGGGAAAATCGATCGGGCTTTTATAGGAGAGAGGGTATTGTTATCAAGAAATTGAATCAGTATATGTGGTAATGCGCCACCTCCTTTATCATAAGGGTATGGTATGACAGGGATCCAAGGGGGAATGGGACCCCTGCCAAATGGAATCTGTTTTCTAAGTTGACTTCCGGTCAACTTATGTATGTATTATACCATGAAAACGATGGATTGCAAGGGGCTTCTTCATTATATTTTCATAAATTACTAAGCGTATTTTTTTATGAAATCTTAATACTTTCGACTTTGAGTCAAAAATATTAGATAGGGAGAAAGTTTGAAAGCAGGGATGAGTAACTAGGGATTAGGGATTAGGGGTCTCAAGTGACTTGTGACTAGTGACTTACATGCCACTTTCGGGCATCGCCCCATATATATTCGCGGCGAAGCCGCCCCCTTCATTCCTAATTCCTCATTCCTAATTCCTCATTCGCGCAAAGCTTTCATTCATAATCAGTGAACGGAGCCGCCCAAGGAACTACTCCTGCTCATTTCCTCTTGCCATCCGTGGTATAATAAATTCTAACATTTCACTTTTGCTGAAAGGAGAAACACATGATCATCACCATCGCACGCGAGAGCGGCAGCGGCGGCTACACCGTCGGCAAGCTCCTCTCCGACTACTATCACATCCCCGTCCACGACCAGGACAGTCTCGCCCGTCTTGCCAAAGAAAAAGGCATGTACGATGAGATGCCGGATTTCTTCCATGAATCCCCTGTAAACTCTATCGTCTACGCACTCTCCATGGATTTCAGAAACAAAAAATTCACAGAACCGGAGCGCGATCGCTTGGAGCACCTGCTGCCGGAAAAGGACTTCATCCTCGTCGGCCGCTGCGGAAATTACATTTTCAGAAATCATGCGAACTGCGTCTCCGTTTTCATTCACGGCGACATCGACCACCGCATCCACTACAAAGCCGATATGCTCGGCATCAGCCTCAAAGAGGCGAAGGAAATCATCCATACCAATGATGAGAACCGCCTCGCCTATCACCGTTACTACACCGGCGAGACATGGGGCGCTGCCAAAAACTACGACCTCTCCATCAATACCTCCCGCGTCGGTCACGCTTTCGCGGCTGAAATGATCGAAAGATATGTGGAGAAATTGGGATTTCATACATAGTGCCCAGGGATTAGGGATTAGGAGTGACTAGTGGCTGGTGACTAGTGACTGGGAGACGTCAGCCCCTCATATCGTCATTGAAAGCGTTGCCGAGAAATCTTTGTCATTCGCGGTCAGACGGTCAATGCTTGGAACTCCCAAACGGGAAACCTGCTCCCCGCAGACTTTCGGGCATCGCCCTATTCATACTTCGCGGCGCTTCCTTATTTTATGCGCTGTATCTTCACTCCTCACTCCTAACTTCTCACTCCTAACTTGATTCGGAAGTTGACTTACATGCCAGTGATTTAGAAAACGCAAAACTAGGGAAACACTGATTAAATCGTTGTTCGATTTGATTCTTGCATTTTCATGCAAAGCGAGGAATAGGGGGCGCGAATAGCGAGCTATTTAAGGAGGGTTATGACGAAGCGTTGCATGAAAATGCATATCAAATCTGACTCTGCGATTTAATCAGCGTTTCCCTAGGGACTTGAATGCTACTTTGGGGCATCGGCCCATATATATTCGCGGCGAAGCCGCCACCTTCATTCCTCATTCCTCATTCCTAATTCCTCATTTGAGCAGAGCTTTCATTTGCACCCAAGAGGCAGCACGCCTCTCGGGCTTGCCCTCCCAATAACAACAATAACGAAAGGACCTTCTATGTCTTACTTATTTCAATTCGGAATGATCTTAGCCATTTCCTTTGTGGGAGAGCTTCTCCATGCGCTGCTGCCGCTTCCTGTACCGGCCAGCATTTACGGGATACTGATCCTGTTTGCCCTCTTATACTTCAAGGTCATCCGTATCCCGCAGATCCGGCAGGCCTCCATGTTCCTCATCGAGATCATGCCCATCCTCTTCCTTCCGGCCGCTGTCGGCCTCATGGACTCGTGGCACCTGATCTCCTCTACCCTTCTGCAGTACATCGTGATCATCATCCTTGCCATGGTCATCGTCATGGCAGCCGGCGGCCTTTTCACACAGTTCATCATGAAGAAGGTCACAAGGAAGGAGACCTGCCATGAATGATTTCCTGACACACTCCGCCTACATCTCGGTCTTCATCAGCCTCATCGCCTTTTATCTCGGCTCGAAGCTCTTTTTGAAATTTCATTTTCCCTTGTTCAATCCGCTTCTGATCGCGGTCCTCTTGGTCATCGGCTTCCTCAAGGTGACCGGCATGGATTACAAGGACTATAACGAAGGCGCCTCCTATATCAATTACCTGCTGACGCCCTCCACCATCTGTCTCGCCGTACCGCTCTATGAACAGATCAAGCTTTTGAAGAAAAACTATAAGGCCATCTTCCTCGGTATCCTTTCCGGCGTCGTGACAGGGCTCTTTGCCGTCTACCTCCTCTGCCTGGCCTTCGGCTTTGACCACGCTTCCTACGTGACGCTGCTTCCGAAGTCCATCACCACGGCCATCGGCATGGGACTTTCCGAAGAGCTCGGCGGCTATGTCTCTATCACCGTCGCTGCCATCATCGCGACCGGAATCCTCGGAAATATCATCGGCGAATATCTCTGCCGCATCTTTCATATCACCGATCCCATCGCCCGCGGCATCGCTCTTGGCACGGCAGCTCACGCGATGGGTACGGCAAAAGCCATGGAGCTCGGACCCATCGAAGGTGCCATGTCTTCTCTGTCCATGGTAGTTGCCGGCGTTTTCACTGTTGTCTTCGCCTCCTTCTTCGCAGTGCTGATTTAGTGACTGGTGACTGGTGACTAGGGATTAGATGTTAAACAGACGTCTGAAGTCTGATATATGACGTCGATCCCTCCCCACGCCGAAAGAAAAAGAGTCTGTCAAAAAGCTGACAGACTCTTTTTTCATGTCCACGATTTTTCCAAAAGAAAATCGCGTATATTTCTATGCCGGATGCCATTGCGACCACGATCAAATTCATCCAAAGAAACTACATATTTGGGATAGTTATCCCGGATTTCTTCCAACACGCCGAACTCACGTTCCATCGTCTGCTCACTTGCCAAAAGATATGTCACCTGCACATAGAGTTTTTCTTTTCCGCGCGCAGCGATGAAGTCGATTTCCTTATCACCATACTTACCGACAGTCACTGCATAACCGCGGCGCAGCATTTCCAGACAGACGATATTTTCGAGTACCTGGTCGATGTCCTGCTGATTCCGTCCATACACCGCCTGTCGGATCCCATGATCCACCACGTATAGTTTTTCATTGACAGACAACGATTTCTTACCGACCAGATCCTCCCGTTTGACTCGATACAGAAGAAAAGCATTCTCACAGGCCTTGACATAGTTCAGAACCGTTTCATACGATGCATTTCGCTTTTCGTTTTTGAAATACTTCGTAAGACTGTTCACGCTGAAAGGATGCCCCACATTAGCCATCAGGTAAAGAACGATGCGCTCTAATAGATCTACATCACGGATCGCATTTCGCCCGATGACGTCCTTCAGAATGACCGAGTGATAGACGTCTCGCAGATATTGAAAAATCGCATCTTCTTCCTTTGGCAGATGAGAAAGAAATGGCATCCCGCCCGTCAGCAGATAGTCCTGAAAGGCCTTCCCTTCGGAGAGGTACAGCCCCTCTTCCTGCTGCATCGCGATAAACTCTGCAAAAGAAAAAGGGTACATCACAAATTCCACATACCTTCCTGCAAGATACGTCGCCAGCTCGCCAGACAGCAGTTTCGCATTCGAGCCCGTCACATAGATGTCACAATCAAAGTCGAGTCTGAGTGAATTGATGCATCGCTGCCAATCCTCTACCTCCTGAATCTCATCGAAGAAAAAATAAAGTTTACCGGTTTTTCCCCTCGCCCGTCGACTGATTTCTTCATGCAGTGCCAGCGCATTGCAATATGTGCGATTCACCAGTTGTTCAAAATTAAAGGAAATCATCTGCTCATCAGAGACCCCCTGCTTTCTGAGTTCTTCCTGAATGAGCGAGAGCATGACAGACTTTCCTGAACGGCGGATGCCCGTCAGCACTTTTATGATTTCTCGTCCGATGAATGGCCGAATGCGCTTCATGTACAACTCTCTTTTTATCATCGTCTCACCTCTTTCTCTCATTATAATCGAATAAAACGATGAAATCCAGAAAAGTTTCGATTATACTCGAAACTTTTCTGGATTTTGCTAAAAAGTTCATTTATAGTAGAATTTTTTATTGAAGAAATGGTTCACCCCCATGAGCCATGGAAGGAAAGGGATGATGAAAGCGCCGCAGACTATAGAACGAGTGCTGTCCATCACTGGCATTGGGTCACCAGTGACTAGTCACTAGTCACTAAATTTCCGTCCTTCGCCCCAAGCCTTTCCTACCGCTTCTCCGAGCGGCAGGTACATGCCATGCACCGCATCAAACGTGATCGGCGCGAGCTTCATGGGATCAATCTTCCCCTCCGTCAGGATGGCCTCATCGGCGAGAATATTCACGATATCACCCACGAAGTGGAAATCTTCGCCCACCTGTGTCACCTTGGATACTTTGCATTCAAAAGTCAGCGGGTACTCTGTAATGACAGGCGCTTCCACATGCTCGCTCTTCACAGCGTGGAAGCCAACTTTTTCGATCTTGCCCGCCGCCGTCTTCTCGCTCACGCTGCCCAAATAATCTGACTCTGCCATCGTGGAAACCGTCGCCACACTCACCGTGAAAGCGCCCGCCTCTCGGATGTTTTCCGTCGTCTGATGACGATGGTCCAGCATAAAGCCGATCTGGTTCGTATCATACATCCCTCCCCACGCCGCCACCATGGCATCTGCGTGGCCTTCCTTATCATAGGACGCAATCACCAGCACGGGCTGAGGATACAGAATGGATGCAGGTTTCATATTTGTTTTCATGATGTTCTCCTTGATAACGGTACAATAGGTTCATCGAGTTCAACGGGGAAGATGCGGCGCCTAGGGAAACACTGATTCAATCGTTGTCAGATTTTACTCTTGAATTTTATGAATAGCGAGGAATCATCTGACGCGAATAGCGAGCTATGTAAGGAAGATGATGACGAAGCTATGTATAAAAATCCATATGAAATCTGCTTCTGCGATTTAATCAGCGTTTCCTTAGCATAAAGGGTAGATGTTCTTTCTGCTTTCAAGCTTGTTGCTGCGGCTTCGCCTAATATATACTCGCGGCGCTTCCACATGATGATGCGCCGCATCACAACCTTGAACCCGATAACCTGAACCCTGAAACCGATTCCTAATCCCTAGTCACTAGTCACTTTCTTCTTCAAATCCTTCGCAAAGCGATCGACGATGCGCTCATACATCCCCTTCGGATTATCCTCCGCATTGCGCGTGCGGTCATCCTCGCTCGAAGCGATCAGATTTCCACTTTGTGCGTCGTACCATTCGAAGGTCATCGTCACTGTCGCATAGGGGATTTCGCGATCCGGGATGTAGTCTGGATACGTCTCAGTGCGATAGAAATCATGCCAGTTCCCATCTTTGTCCCGATAGGAGTCTCGCACTTGGACGGACTTCCACTCCACATGCGCCGGCTCGATATAGCTCTTCACCTGCCAGCGGGTGAGTCGCGGGAGGATGTACACCTGGGCATTCGCCGCTTTGGCCGCTTCGAGGAAATCATCCGCCGCTTCCGTCCCGCTCTCGACTGACGCTTTCGGAAGACGAGACGCAGGCAGTGTCTTCGTTGCGGTCGGTGCTTCGATCGTCACAAGGATATCCTTCGGATATTTCACTTTATTCATACGGCTGCCAAATGTCGCTTCCAAGCTCTTCTGTCTCGCACGGCTCAAGGCGACATCACTCGTATCCACGCGCCCCACATAAATGCGCTGGATTTTTGAAAAATCATAGTTCGGATCCTGCCAGCTCGTATAGTCTGCACTGGCCGGCATTGCCGTAAAAGCAGCAGCGCACAGCACCGCTGCCGCCATATATTTGTAGTTCATTAGATTACCTCCGAGAAATTGATCAGGGTCTAAGGAAACACTCCGAATTTACGCGGGCTATACCGTCCAGGGAAACACGGATCGTAATGTCATTTTACGCATGCCGTAGTCAGCCTCCTATATACTGACCAACTACCTGCGTACTCGCAGCCCTATCCCCCAGCCCCCTTCCCGAGGGGAGGGAGGTAATGATACAGAAAATGCAGAATCCTAATCCCTAATCCCTAATCCTTAGTTCCTAGTCCCTAGTCACTAGTCACTAACCCCTCTCCTTCCCTCATTATATCATAGCCCCCAAGGCATGCAAAAAGCCATGCGCTTTCGCGCATGGCTTCCGTTTTTATTTCTTCTTATGATTTCCATACAGATCATAGGAGACGGCATTCTCATCGTAGCGGTTCAGTTTCACCGGACGACGGTCTGCATAGCCGACGGCGATGATGCAGAAGGGATCCTCATCCGTCGAGATGTCCAAGATATGGCAGAGATGGATCTTTCTGTCCTGATACGGATACACCTGCATCCACAGGGTAGAGAGGCCAAGATGCTCGGCTTCGATCAAGATGTTCTGCGCAGCCGCCGCGCAGTCGAAGGTCCATTCTTCCGGGAAACTGATGCCATCCTTCTTGCCGACGATGACGATCGCAGCGGACGCCTTGCGCGCAGGGCCGGCGATGATGCTGTTGTGAGAAATGGCTTTCACCAGGTCTTCACGAGTGACGATGATGAAGTCGCGGGACTTCTGATTCCCGACAGCTCTCGCCTGCATGCCCGCTTTGACGAGTGTCAGCAGCTGTTCGTCCGGCACAGGGGTCAGTTCTTTGAAGTACCGGCAGGTACCGCGATTGAAAATTTCGTCCATGGTCTCTCCTCCTTGCAAAATGTCCGGTGATCCCGGCGTGTTATTGTTTGTTCGTGGCAGTGTGGCTGCTTTTGTTACCTTTATTATAACATATGCAACCGATTCTCGGGGAAGGAAAAGTGGGATGAGGAGACCAAGAGACTAGGAGACTAATACCGATGACGAAGATTCCCGCGTGTTTTGATAGCGGTTTTCCCGTATCGTCATTTCGAGCGCAGTCGAGAAATCTCCATTGCACTGCGGTCATCCGCAGGAGTGCGCCAAAGAAAACCAATGTTTTGTTCCTCCGTTTTTCCGCTTTCTCGTACTCGTCGTTTATCGTTCTACTGTAGAGATCTCTCGACTTCGCTCGAGATGACGATATGGGAATACCCTTAGCGCGACTAGCGTGCTTACCGCTACGTAGATGGTTGCTCCTTCGGAGCAGGTCTATCCTGCGCCTTTGGCGCGGCCCTTCTCCAAGGGCCTACCCATATCGTGTAGAAACATTGACTGAAAAAGCGCAACAAAAAACCGCAGCCGAAGCTGCGGTTTTTATAGTATCCATATCAGATCGTTCCAGTCGCTTTGAGGCGTGTCAGTGCACGCATGAGAGCGAGTCTTGCGCGATCCATATCGATGTCTGCGCTGTGAGAAGCCAGTCTGTCTTCTGCACGCTTTTTCGCTGCCTGGGCACGCGCTACATCGATGGTTTCTGCCAGCTCAGCCAGCGGAGCCACGATGTTTACGTTGTTCTTGGAGTTTTCCAGGAAACCGCCGAATACAGCGACCTTCTGTTCCTCGGCTGCCTTTTTAATGCGTACAACGCACATTTCCAAGGCAGCTGCCAGAGGCAGATGGTTTTTCAAAACAGCGAATTCGCCGTCTTCTGCGCGGGCAACCACCATGTCCACATTGTCTTCACTAAAGATCGGACCATCCGGACTGATGACTTCCACGTGCATGGAGTGAGTAAGGGTATCAGCCATGGCTTATTCCCCTTTCTTCATCTTTTCAGCCTTTTCGATTGCTTCATCAATTGTGCCGACCATGTAGAATGCGCCTTCAGGCATATCATCGTGCTGGCCTGCAAGGATTTCCTTGAAGCCTCTGATGGTTTCCTTCAGCGGTACATATCTACCTGGGGAGCCTGTGAACTGTTCAGCTACGAAGAACGGCTGAGACAGGAATCTCTGGATCTTTCTTGCGCGGGCAACGATGACTTTGTCGTCGTCAGAAAGTTCTTCCATACCGAGGATGGCGATGATATCCTGCAGTTCTTTGTAGCGCTGCAGAATAGCCTGTACGCCGCGGGCTACTTCGTAGTGTTCCTGTCCGAGTACGTTCGGATCAAGGATACGGGAAGTGGAGTCCAGCGGATCGACTGCCGGGTAAATCCCCAGTTCGGCGATGGAACGGTTCAGTACCGTGGTAGCATCCAGATGGGTGAATACGCCAGCCGGAGCCGGGTCGGTGAGGTCATCGGCCGGTACATATACCGCCTGAATGGAGGTGATAGAACCGGTCTTGGTGGAAGTGATTCGTTCCTGCAGTTCGCCGATATCGGTTGCGAGCGTTGGCTGGTAACCTACGGCAGACGGCATACGGCCGAGCAGTGCGGATACTTCGGAGCCTGCCTGTACGAAACGGAAAATGTTGTCGACGAAGAGCAGTACGTCCTGGCCCTGTTTATCACGGAAGTATTCAGCCATGGTCAGACCTGTCAGGGCGACTCTCATACGAGCTCCCGGAGGTTCGTTCATCTGGCCGTATACCAGTGCTACTTTGTTCAGGACGCCGGAGTCTTTCATTTCGCCCCAGAGGTCGTTGCCTTCACGGGTACGTTCGCCTACGCCGCAGAATACGGAGCAGCCATCATGTTCGGTCGCTACGTTGTGGATCAGTTCCTGAATCAGGACTGTCTTACCTACGCCTGCACCGCCGAACAGACCGATCTTACCGCCTTTTGCGTATGGGCAGATCAGGTCGACGACTTTGATGCCGGTTTCGAAAATTTCAGCTGCCGGGGACTGGTCTTTGAAGGCCGGTGCCGGGCGATGAATCGGCCAGTAGTCGGATGCCGGTACTTTGGCCGGATCGTTATCTACTGTCTGTCCGAGAACGTTGAAAATACGTCCAAGGCAGCCGTCGCCTACCGGTGCTGCAATAGCACGGCCGGTGTCGACTGCTTTCATTCCACGTACCATGCCATCTGTGGAGCTCATAGCTACGGCACGGACGACGCCGTCGCCGAGGTGCTGCATGGTTTCACAGATAACATCAACAGGAACGCCGGATTTATCATCTTTTACATGGATTGCGTTATAGATAGCAGGGAGTTCTTTGTCGTCATCGAATGCAATATCTACGACTGCGCCGATGATCTGGACTACTTTACCTACCTGCATCTCCTTTTCATTTGCCATGAAGAAGCATTCCTCCTTAAATTCTTTATGCGGGTTTATTCAAGCGCAGCTGCACCGCCGACGATTTCGGAAATTTCGTTGGTGACCTGTGCCTGACGTGCTTTGTTGTACGTAAGGTTGAGGTCGGCGATTCTTTCGGTCGCGTTGTCGGTTGCAGCGGACATAGCTGCCATTCGGCTGCCAAGTTCGGAGGCAGCGGACTGGAGCATGGCGTTGTAAACCTGCACCTGTACATATTCAGGAAGCAGCTTGGAAAGGACTGTGCCTGCATCCGGCAGGAAGATGTATTCATCATCCACGGATGGTTCTTTATCTGCTTCGCCTGCTTCTGCCTTCGGCGATTCGACAGGAAGTAATTTCTGTACCTTCACCTGCTGGCGGAGAGCAGTGATGAATTTTGTGTAAATAATGTAGACTTCGTCGACTTCTTCTTTGGTGAAGTAGTCCACCATTTCTTTTGCAAGAGCGATGGAGTCCTGTGCCGACGGTTTGTCAGAAAAGCCGAAATGATAGGAATCCAGATCATAGCCGCGGAATTTCAGGTAGTTTCTTCCCTGCTTGCCGCACACGTAGAGTGCATACTCTGACCGATCCTTACCGGAGATTTCACTTAAGGTCTGCTTCATAACATTGGAGTTATAAGCACCGGCGAGGCCTTTATCTGCACTGATGACAAGATAGCCGACCTTCTTCACTTTGCCTGTTCTAAAGAGCGGGCTGGTGAAACCGGGTGTTACCGAAGAAGCACGGCGCAGAAGCTCTCCGATTTTTTCAGCATAGGGACGGGAGCCGTTTGCTTTTTCTTCTGCTTTACGCAGACGGGCTGCGGCGACCATCTTCATTGCTTTTGTGATCTGCTGGATGTTGGTGACAGATTTAATGCGCCCTTTTATATCACGCGTACTTTCCAATCAGATCACCCCTCTACCGTTTCAGACTTTTTTGCGTTGTAGCGTTCTTTGAATTCAACAATAGCAGCTTTCAGTCTTTCTTCGTTTTCATCAGTCAGTTTCTTATTCTTGATGATGTCTTCGCCGATTTCCGGATGGCTGCTGTGGAGGAATGCGAGAATCTGATGTTCGAAATCAACGACTTCATTGACTTCTACATCGTCCAGGTATCCGTTAACGGCTACATAGATCGCCTGTACCTGATCTTCGACCGGGTATGGGGAGTACTGTGGCTGTTTCAGGATTTCTGTGGTTCTCTGGCCGCGGTCGATCTGTGCCTTGGTGGCAGCGTCGAGGTCGGAGCCGAACTGAGCAAATGCTGCGAGTTCGCGATACTGAGCGAGGTCCAGACGCAGGGTACCTGCGACCTGTTTCATCGCTTTGATCTGTGCGGAACCGCCTACACGGGATACGGAGAGGCCGACATTGATAGCCGGACGGATACCGGAGTAGAAGAGTGCGGTTTCGAGGTAGATCTGACCGTCGGTGATGGAAATAACGTTGGTCGGGATGTATGCACCTACGTCGCCTGCCAGAGTTTCGATGATCGGAAGAGCGGTGATAGAGCCGCCGCCGAGTTCTTTGGAAAGACGGGCAGCACGTTCCAGCAGTCTGGAGTGCAGGTAGAATACGTCGCCTGGGTAAGCTTCACGTCCTGGTGGACGACGGAGCAAGAGGGACATAGCACGGTATGCGACAGCGTGCTTGGAGAGGTCATCATAAATGATGAGGACGTCTTTGCCCTGATGCATGAAGTATTCCGCGATGGAGACACCGGAGTATGGTGCCAGGTACTGCATCGGGGAGCCTTCGGATGCGCCTGCGTGGACGATGATGGAGTAGTCCATAGCGCCAGCCTGCTTCAGTCTTTCGTATACACGAACGACGTTGGAGTTTTTCTGGCCGATGGATACATAAATACAAATAACGTTCTGACCCTTCTGGTTCAGAATGGTATCGATACCGATAGCGGTTTTACCGGTACCACGGTCACCGATGATAAGTTCACGCTGACCACGGCCGATCGGAACCATGGAGTCGATACATTTCAGACCAGTCTGCAGCGGTACATTGACTGGCTGTCTGTCAGCAATGCCCGGTGCTTTAATTTCAATGTCGCGGAATTCGGCGGTCTTGATTTCGCCTTTGCCATCGATCGGCTGGCCCAGTGCATTGACAACGCGGCCGATAACAGCGTCCCCTACCGGGACCTGCATCAGACGGCCTGTTCTCTTGACTGTGTCGCCTTCTTTAATGGTTTCAGCGCGGCCCAGAAGAACGGCACCTACGTTGCTTTCTTCCAGGTTAAGAGCCATGCCATATACGCCGTTAGGCAGTTCAAGCAGTTCGCCGGCCATGCAGTTTTCGAGCCCATAGATATGAGCGATACCGTCGCCGACTTCAAGAACCGTACCAACTTCATCGACATTGAGGTCTACTTTGTAGTTTTCAATCTGTTTTTTAATGACAGATGTAATTTCATCTGAACTGATTTTCATTTCCTAGAAGTCACCTCAATCTCTTTGCATCATAATAGCTTTCAGTGTCTGCAGCTGTCTGGCTACGGACCCATCGATCAGGCGGTCGCCCACTTGAACGGTGAAACCGCCAATCAGCGCCGTGTCCACTTTCTGCTTCATGAGAATCTTCTTCCCTGTAATTTCGGAGAGTTTCGCTTTCAATGCTTCCACCTGGGACTTGGTCATCGGGAGTGCGGAGGTTACCACAGCTTCTTCGATGCCCATGCCATGATGCGCGAGAGTCGTATATACGTCTACCATAGCGGGGAAGTCGGTAATGCGGTCTCTGTCGATTACGACATAGCAGAACTGCAGAACGACAGGCTGAACCTTATCTGCAAATAATTTCTTAATCGTATCTTTCTTGACATCCTTTGCAAGCAGAGGATGGAAAAGAAGTTCCTTCAGATCCGCATGTTCCTTGATGGCGTCTGCGATCAGGTGAAGTTCTTCTTCCGTTTTTTCCAAGCTGTTCTGTTCAGCAGCAATTTCATAGATGGCGCGACCGTATTTCTTTGCAAGGATTACGTTCTTATCCATGATTATTTACCTGCTTTTTTAGCATCCAGCTTTGCGATGCTTTCTGCGATGAGCCGGTCGTTGGCGTCCGGCGTCATGTTCTTGCTGATGATCTTGGCTGCAATATCGCAGGAAAGGACTGCCACCTGAGCCTTCAAATCTTCCAGAGCATCCTTGCGTTCTCTTTCGATCTGCTGGCTGGCCTGTTCCTTTGCTTTAGCGATAGATGCATGGGCTTCATCAATCTGTGCCTGCGCCTGCACCTTGGCTTCTTTGACTGCTTTGTCCACAATTTCCTGGGCTTTTGCCTGTGCGTCTTTCAGCTGGGCTTCGTAGCTGACTTTCAGCTCTTCAGCAGCAGCCTTGGACTGGGCAGCGCTGTCCAGGTCGTTTTTAATACGAGCTTTGCGGTCGTCGAGTACTTTGAGTACCGGCTTGTAGCAGAAATGGCCAAGAATAGCACAGAGAATAATAAAGTTGATGATCTGAATCAGCAGTGTACCATTCAGTTCTACCAATTCGTTCCCTCCTTCAAGGCTATTCCTTAATTATCGATCGATAAACAGGAATAATTATTTCAGGAATGGGTTAGCGAATACGAGTACGAGAGCGATAACGATAGCGATAATCGGAATAGATTCGATAAGGCCGATAGCAACGAGCATGTTGGTGAAGAGTTTACCAGCGATTTCCGGCTGACGGGTCATGCCTTCGAGAGCTTTGCAAGCGGCTCTGGAGTCGGAGAATGCTGCTGCAAGAGCTGCAACGCAAGCGATGAGTGCTGCTGCGATAAGGGAATACTGTGCAACGATAGTCTGATCCATGATGTTAATTCCTCCTAGAGAATTATAAAAATGATTTTCGGCTCTCTGCCCTGTGGATTGGTCAGGCAGGGCCATGTGAGTTGCCGTTTGGACGGACGGTGCCGTACCGGTTTGAAGCGGCGGTGCGCTTTCCCTGTTTTCTGATGCCGGTCAGTCGACGCTTTCCTTCATGTATACAGATGTCAGGGTGGTGAAAATGTATGCCTGAACCAGACCGATGAATAACGAAACGGCGATCCAGATCATAGGTACGAGCCATGGGCAGAGGAAATACAGGATTTCCAGCAGAATTTCGCCTGCGAGAATGTTGCCGAATAGACGCATAGCCAGCGTAATTGGCTTGGAGACTTCTTCGAGCAGATTCATAACGACGAATACCGGGAACGGTTTGAAGAAATGGGAAGCCCAGTGTCCAAATCCCTTGCACTTGATGAAGTAGAAGTGCGTGATGAGCGAGCCGGCAATCGCCAGACCCAGCGTGGTATTCACGTCATTCGTCGGGGACGCAGTCAGGTGTTCTGTCGGCAGAAGGCCGATCTGGTTCGCGGTGAAGATGAAGAGGAACAGTGTCAGAAGGACGGTCGCTACCTGACGGTATTTCGACCCGACATTGCTTTCAAACTGAGAGCAAAGACCTTCGATCACCATTTCGATCACATTCTGCCAGCCCCCCGGGATCAGGGATCTGCCTCTGGTCGCTGCAAATACGGCGATGAAGACAATGATGGCAGTAAGCCACGTGGTAAAAAGCGTATCCATATTTACAGACATACCAAAGAGCTGCTCTACAACATGTGTACCCGTATGAAGATGCATATTCTCACCCCCTTTCTCTTACAAGGATATCAAGAAAACTACTCCTTAATTAAACCGACCAGCCGCTCCACCACTGTAGCGACGGGCAGTGTAAGTAAGCCACCTAAGAAGCCGAAAATCTCAATCGGCGAAAAGATGACGGCCACGCAGAGAAGAATCTCCAGAACGAAGCGCAGCATGGTACAGACCACCAGACGGCGGCCGATGTACTCGACGCTTTTCCCGAGTCTCTCCCATTTCCTGAAAAGGAAAAGTATGGCCTCGAAAAAAAAGATATGAAACAGGCAGCCCAACCCCCAGGCAATCGCATATGCCCAGCCCTGCCAAGCAAGCAGTATGGCTGCACCGATGGCAGCGATGACCAGGATGTACTTGGTCATACGCTTGGCATAGTGTGGAAAAGTCAAGTCGAAGTTCATATCATTTCTTACCTAATATCTGTGTAATTACAGACCACAGCCCGCTGACCGCTCCTATAACCGCCAGCAGAATGAGTCCCCATGGATCGGTGCCCAGCCATTCATCGATCTTGAGCCCCGCCCATACGCCCAAAGCGATAGAGCTCAGCATGGTCAGACCTGCCCCTGATGCGACGGCTGCACTCCTTAATGGATGCCAGTCATCGTCCTTCGGCAGTTTCCCCTTGTTGTCCATCTGGTTTCTCGCTATGGTTTCTAAAAAAAGCATGTCAAAAGTAAAACATGCAAATGCACATGTACATTATAGCATAGGAATTTTTACTTGGCTATAAATTTAGTCGGTTTTTTATCACTTAATCCTTCGATGTAGAGAAGAGCATCCGCAATACGCTCTGCCGAGTGACCGTCCCCGTATGGGTTCACGGCTTCTGCCATGGCTTTATACGCCTTCTCATCCGTGAGAAGTTCATAGGCTGTCTGGAAAATCTTTTCTTCATCGGTGCCGACGAGCTTCACGGTACCTGCTTCGACCGCCTCCGGGCGTTCGGTGGTATCGCGAAGGACGAGGACGGGCTTGCCAAGGCTCGGGGCTTCTTCCTGAATGCCGCCCGAGTCGGTGAGGACGATGGCGCTTCTGGCCATCAGGTTGGTGAATGGTTCGTATTCCATCGGTTCGACGAGATGGATGCCTGCTACGCCTTCGAGTTCTTCGGAAACGGCTTCACGCACAAGCGGATTTCTATGTACAGGGAAAACCACTTCAGTATCCGGCACGGCTTCTACCAGACGGCGGAGCGCGCGGTAGACATGGTGCATCGGGGCGCCAAGATTTTCACGGCGGTGCGTCGTCACGAGGATCACGCGCTTGTGTTCTTCGATGGCTTCGATCTCTGCGTCTTCGAAATGATAGTCCTTCTTGACGGTCGCAAGCAGGGCATCGATGACGGTATTGCCGACGACGTAGATGTTCTTATCGTCCTTGCTCTCGCGGAGAAGATTCTCTCTGGCGGTTTCCGTCGGAGCAAAATTCACATTCGAGAGGACGCCGGTCAGCTGGCGGTTCGCTTCTTCGGGGAAGGGCGAGAGCAGATTCCCGGTACGAAGGCCTGCTTCGACATGGCCGATCTTGATCTGCTGATAGAAAGCAGCCAGCGCGGCGGTGAAGGTGGTCGTGGTATCTCCGTGAACGAGTACGTAGTCGGGCTTCTCCTTCTTCAGCACATCTTCGAGCCCGCGGAGCACACGAGCTGTGATGTCGTAGAGGGACTGCCCGCTCTTCATGATGTCGAGGTCGTAGTCCACCGGAAGATGGAAGAGATCGACCACCTGATCGAGCATCTCACGATGCTGCGCGGTGAGGCAGACTTTCGTATCAATGTCCGGACGTTTCAAAAGTTCTTTCACGACGGGTGCCATCTTGATGGCTTCCGGCCGTGTCCCGAAAATCGTCATTACTTTGATCATGATTCTTGCATTCCTCTCTTAAATGGGTGAGATTTGTATGGTTGTTGGGTGGAAATTGGGCTCGGGGTTCAGGGTTCAGGTGGCGGCTTCGCCGCAATTATAAGAGGGGCGATGCCCGAAAGCCGGAGGATAGAAGTCAGATATCTGATGTCTCCTAGTCTAATCCCTAGCCACTAGTCCCTAGCTACTAGTCCCTAGTCACCAGTCACCAGTCACTAGTCACCAGTCACCAGTCACTAATCCCTATCTTTCTTTTTCTTCTGTTCCATCTGATAAGGCGAAGGCACGATTTCCTGCATGACGCCGAGCTTTCTGGCCCAAAGGATGAAGAGTACGAGGGCGATAGCTACAATCGCGATGCCGATCCAGAGGGACAGGTGAATGACGATGAGCGCGGTGCAGGAGAAGAAGGCCGTCAGCGCGTACATGACGAGCACGACCTGCTTCTGATTCAGCCCTTTGGCCAGCAAACGGTGATGCAGGTGGTTCTTATCCGGTGAGAAGATCGGCACGCCGCTCGACTTTCTGCGGACGATCGCAAGGAGAGTATCGGTGATCGGCACGGTGAGTGCGAGAAGCGGCACGATGAGGACGGCTGTCGCGACGGTCTTCATCGAGCCCATGACGGACACGGCCGAGATGATGTAGCCCAGAAACATGGAGCCGGTATCCCCCATGAAGATCTTCGCCGGGTTGAAATTATACTGCAGAAAGGCCAGGCAGGCGCCTGTCATGGCGACCATGGCCGCTGCAGCCACCCACTGCCCCATCTGAAAAGCAAGGAGGGCGATGGCGATGGATGCGATCGTCGCAATGCCGGCTGCCAGACCGTCCAGGCCATCGATCAGGTTCACCGTATTCACGAAGCCGATGATCCAGAAGATGGTCAGTGGCAGTGAGATGATTTCCGGCAAATAAATAATGCCGAGGCGCGGCACGTCGATCCATTCGATATTGATATTGAAAATAACGACAGGGATAGCGGCAGCAATGATCTGCCCCAAGAGCTTCACCTTCGGCGGCAGGGAGTACACATCGTCAGCGATGCCGACCGCGATCAAAAATGTCGCTCCCACCATGATGCCGACCATCTCATACGTGAAGCCGATGGTCGCGATCACGGAGACCATGAAGCCGGCGTAAATGGCCAGTCCCCCCAGACGCGGTATCAGTCCATGATGCACCTTGCGCGCATCCGGCTTGTCGACAGCGCCGATACGGATGGCGAAGTTCTTCACCACCGGCGTCAGCACAAAGGTCACAGCCAGTGCCACAAGAAACGTGAACGCATAGGCGAACAACGTAACACCTCCTAATAGACAACATTTCAATGCTATTCTACCACAAAGCGCAAGGGAGGGCTAGGATGGTGTGCTTTCCCGCCCATTCCATACAAAAAGCATAGCCATGACTTGCGTGGCTATGCTATAATAATATATACAAATGGTAGGCGTACCTCGGCGTGTGGTAGCGTCCGGCGCTTCCCAGAAGAATAAAGGTGAGAAAGGCCGTCCGCTGACAGAGAAACCCGCTTGTGAATCAGGCGGCTTTTTTCATGTCAGGAAAACTATTATTTCAACATCATTACAATGAGAGTTGCAAAAGCAATCATCAGGTACAATGTTTCAAAAGTACTCATGACACTCAGCTCCTTCCTGATTGACAGGAAGCTTCGAACCGTCGAAGTACGTCTGATGCCATTTTATCATATTCGCCATCGTGCGCACAAGAAAAGGGCGGCCTTCAGGCCGCCCTTTTCCGTGAGAGTGTAAAAATAAAAGGAGATAAAGGAGTGGGAATCCCGCTCGGGGAAAGCGGGACATATTGTGAAGGCGGAGCGGAATCCGTACATTCTCCTCCGTCTTCAATGCTATTATACCACACGAATTTAATTTTGCAAGCATGCTTAAATTGATTTTTTAGGCTAAGCTTATGCCAAGAGAGCTGTGTTTTATTAGAGCATGAAAAAAGCCGCCTGATTAACAAGCGGTTTCCCCGTGTCAGCGGTCGGCCTTTCTCATCTTTAACATTACTGGGAGGTGCCGGGCGCCACCACGCGCTACGGTATACCCTCCATACACCTATATTATAGCATAGCCACGCAACACGCGGCTATGCTTTTTTATTCATACCATCCAGCGCCGCACACGTTCTGCGAAGGCTTTGAAGAGCGGATCCATCACTTTTCCCTCCATGTTCTCCGGATGCCACTGGACGGTAGTGATGAGATCATTCTTCACGCTCTCAGTCGCTTCGACGATGCCGTCTCTGCTTCTTGCCGTAACACGCAGACCATCCGCCAGCTTCTTGATGGCTTCGCGATGGCGCGAATTCACATAGAGTCCATCCCCTAAAACATCATGCAAACGGCTGCCTGGATCGATTTCTATATAGTGGGTCGCGATGTTTCCCGGCGCTTTCTGCATATGCTGGATGGTGGCCTTGGGATTCTGTGCCTGCATGTCCTGCCAGAGCTTGCCGCCTAAGGCGACATTCAGGATCTGATGGCCGCGGCAGATGCCGAGGATCGGCTTGTCTGCTTTGAGGCAGGCTTTGATGAGCGCGATTTCGAAAATGTCTCTCTTCTCGTAGGTCGGCCCGATGCACCAGAGCGGCTCTTCTCCGTAGAAACGGGGCGCGGGATTCGGCCCGCCGGAGAGGACGAGGGCATCAAAGCTGTCTACATATTCCTCGGGGCTGGCATAATCATCATAGGCCAGAATGATGGGAAGCAGGCCGGAGCGCCCCAGCGCATTCAAAAGCGGACGCGGCGCGTAGTCCGCCATTCTCTGATTGATCGGTTTCATATCCGCCAAGAGCGTATCAGCTGTGACGGCGACGATAGGTTTACGCATAAGAAACTCCTTTGGAAAATAGTTGCTTGTTGTTAGTTGTTTGTTATTAGTTATTTTACGCCAGCAACTAGCAACTAACAACAGAGCACAAAAAAGATGCTTCTTTCGAAGCATCTTTGCATGTAAAAAAACACAGATTAAATCATATCCAGATTTTTCATGATCTGCCCTAAGACACCTTTGAAGATACGCATATCGCTTTCCGATACACCTTCGTAGAAAGTCTTGTCCAGATCCTTGGCTGCCTGACGGCTCGCCTGCTCGACCTGCTTGGCTTTTTCTGTCAGGAAGAGGCGGTACTTTCTCGCATCTTCCGGCACGCGTTCCTTACGCACAAGGCCTTTGTCGATCATGGACTTCACCATGACTGTGATGGTGGGATTCGTCAGGTGCAGATGTTCTTCCAGCGTCTTCTGTGTGACCAGATCCTTCTTGTGGGTAGAAAGATAGGCAATAATCAGAGACTGGCGCGCAGTCAAACCAAACTTCTGCATGATACCGGACTGCTTCAGGAGCATTCTCTTGTGCGCCTGACCCAGATTGTAGGTCAGTCCCAGCTTGTCGCTCTTATTTAAATCTTCCGGTTTTAAATGGATCTGTCTCTTCATACCCCTCACCTTGCTGCTGTCTAAAATGGATAAAATAACACCTGAATTTCACGAATAGAATTTTATATATTATACACTATTTCCGTCCCGCAGTCACATTAGAAATTATATATAATATGCGAAATCGGAATGATTACAACGGAAGCGGGCTCTTGTCCTGCATGATGCTTTTCTTGCACTCGGAGACGCTCCATCGGTCGTCCCTGTCAATGCGTGCGCGATACTCTTTCTCTCCGGACGAAATCAGGAAATAGACCTCTCCCATCGACTCTTCACGCACCACGGAGAAGCGGCCGGCGCCGGGAAGGTATCCCTGCCAGACCACGCAGCCATTCTGACGAATGGAAAGCTCCGTCGTCTGGTGATCCGCTGTCAAATGGAACTCGATCAGCCGACCGAAGCCGTCATTGAAATAGAGCGTCGTCTCCCCTCGCATCGCGGATGGCTCGACGGAAATCGCTGATGAGTACATGTATTCGCTCGTCAAGCCCGCTTCTGCCAGATAGGAGGGCATCCCTCCCGCGGCCGATGCCCCGGTGAATGGCGCCACCGCAAGTGCCAGCAGAAGCGCGGCGAAAACCTTTTGCTTCATGCCGACCCCTCCCTGACGAATCATAACGATGTTTTATATATTATATAACAAATAGGAATATTTCGATAGGAACACACTTTTTCGCTCGATTTCCATAGTAAGCTACATAGTATCGAATGAATCACGATTTATTGTAAATACGTATAGAAATATTCTATTGGAAAGATTGAGGGGATTCTATGAGAGTTGTAGGTTCAATGGGTTCAGAAGGTTCAACAGGTTCTCCATTTTACAAGGAATAATATATGCTGCGGCGCTTTCCAATGATGCTGCGCCGCACCACCCCCGTTGAACCCTTTGAACCTGTAGAACCTGCTAACCCCTTCTCAAATCTTCGCCAGCCAGCGCATCTGGTACCACACGACGTCGCCGTGGGTGGAAGAGGAAATGCCTTCGTTTTCAAAACCGAAGGACGCATAGTAGTGCACAAGGCGATCCTTACAGGTGAGAACGATGCCCGATTTCCCTTCCTCTTTCGCCTGCGCCTGAAACGCACGGATGAGGCGGCCTGCGCAGCCCTGGCAGCGGTACGCGGGGATGGTGTTCAGCCCGAAAATCATCTGCCACGCGCCCGCCTCGTCGTGAAGCGCAGCGTCCTCGTACATTTCATCGCGCAAATCCTTCTCCCCCGCCGTCATGCCGTCGATGAAGCCGACGAGTTTCCCGTCTGCGTAAAGCAGGAGAAAATGGTTCGGGTACACGGAAAGGCGGCTCCGTATCTGCTCTGCCGTCGCCGCCTCGGCCTTCGGAAAACATTCCGCTTCGACCGCCGCCAGCGCCTCCGCGTCATCAATCGTCCCTTTGCGAATGGTATAGCTCATGGATTATCCGTCCTTTCCTTTGCTTATATCACGTGCTCCATTATATAGGGTTCAGTGTTCTGGGGTCAAGGGTGGGATGAGTGGCTAGTGACTGGGGACTAAATGCCACTTTCGGGCATCGCCTTATTTATACTCTGCGGCGCTTCCATATTTTTATGCGCCGCACCAGCACTCCTAACTCCTCACTCCTCACTCCTAACTGGTGAGCAAAGCTTTCATCCACAATCAGTGAACGAGCCGCCCCACGAGCTAATCCTGAACCCGTCAGCCTGAACCCCAAACCCTTCTTTTATGCTATAATAGAGACAGGAATGGATATCCCATCGGATCCCCGATGATTCTATTTTTTGAAAGGAGAATTCCTATGAACTCGTTCAACAACGACATGGCCTGGGAGCGGGAGAAGTCCCTCTCCATCAATATGCCCGGCCTCATGAAAGACATCTATCTCTGGGTCGCTATTGCCCTTGCCATCACCGGCTTCACCGCGTACACCGTATCAGGCAGTCCTGTGCTACTCTCTCTGGTTTTCGCCGGCAAATTCACGATGTGGGCGCTCCTCATCGCGACGGTCGCCCTCGTATGGCACCTTTCTTCTGCGGTTGCCCGCATGTCCCTCAAAAAAGCGGCGGCCATGTACATCATCTATGCCGTCCTGAACGGTGCGATGATGGCCTCCATTTTCCTTGTTTACACCATGACCTCTATCGCGAGCGTCTTCTTCATCACCGCAGGCACCTTCGCCGTCATGTCTGCCTATGGCTACCTCACGAAGACTGACCTTTCGAAGATGGGAAATCTGTGCCTCATGGGGCTTTTCGGACTTATCATCGCTACGGTGGTGAATCTTTTCCTCGATAACTCTTTCCTGGAAATGATCCTCGCCTACGCAGGCATCCTGATCTTCGTCGGCCTCACCGCTTATGATACGAAGCGCATCCGCGAGATCGCTTTCGCCAACAACACGAACACCACCGATGAAGGTGTGAAGCTCGCCATCCTCTGCGCGCTCACCCTCTACCTCGACTTCATCAATCTCTTCATCTACATGCTTCGGATCTTCGGGGAGAAGAAGTAAATAGAGCTTCAGGGTTAGCCCCTCGGGCGTGCCGTCCTTTGATTGCGTACGAAAGTGGTTCAGCGGGTTCTATGGGTTCAAAAGGTTCAACGGGTTTCCCATCTTTGGGATAATGTATTTTAATAGATTAAAAATTTCGCGGCGCTTCTATTTTATGATGCACCGCACTACCCCTGTTGAACCCTCAGAACCTGTAGAACCCATTGAACCTATTCCTCCTCAATCAAAAAAGCACAGGCTTTCGCCTGTGCTTTTTTGATGCATTCTTTATTTCTTTTCTTCGGTTTTCGGCTCTTCTGCCTTGGCTTCTTCCTCTGCCGGAGCCGGTTCTTCGGTCGGTGTTTCTTCAGCTTCCGGTGCCGGCTCTTCCGCCGGAGCTGCGGTTTCTTCCGCCGGTTCTTCTACGGGCGTTTCTTCCGCAGGAGCGGCTTCATCCGGTGCTTCTTCCGCTGGAATTTCCTCTGCCGGTGCGTCTGCCGGCGCTTCTTCCTTCGGCAACTCGACAGCCGGATAAGCATAGCCCGGGACGACAGGAGCCTTCAGATTTTCCAGCGCATCGATGGATGCCAGCGCAAGCTCCAGATCTTTGCGGATCTTGCTGACGTAGTTCTTCATATTTCCTTCCGTATGGATCATGGTCTCAGCCAGGCGGCGGCGGTAGTCTTCCGCATCCTTCACCTGTCTGGCGCCTTCCATCTTTGCATTGGAGATCAGGATATCCGCATTTCTCTTCGCGTTCTTCTTGACGTTCTCAGCGGTATCCTTGGCAAGCTGGAGCGTCGCCGTCATGGTATCCGAGATCCTCTCATAGTTGGAGAGATTCACTTTCATCTGGTCCATTTCTTCTTCCATCTCGCGATGCTCACGATAGATCTGCTCGTAGTCAGTGACGATCTGGCGCAGGAAATCATTGACCTCTTCCTCGCTGTAGCCGCGCAGGCCTTTGGAGAAAGTTTTATTATGAATGTCCATTGGTGTAATCATAGCTTTGCCTCCTTGGGGAACTTTCTTCTATTGTACTTGCTTTGCGCTGTTTAGGCAAGGAGCGGGGAAGGTTCAGGGGTACCGGGAGCGTGCTGCCCCTTGATTGCGTGTGAAAGCTCTGCTTGAATTAGGAATGAGGAATTAGGAATTAGGAATGGTGGTGCGGCGCATAAAAATCAGAAGCGCCGCGGAGTATAAATAGGGCGATGCCCGAAAGTGGCATTCAAGTCACTAGTCACTAGCTACTAGCTACTAGCTACCAGCTACTAATCCCCAGCCACCCGCCTGATAAACTCACTCACCGCATCCAGCCCTTTTTTCAGGACGTCCTGCTCGTGTCCGTAGCCGACACGGAAAGAGAATGGCTCATCGAAGCAGTCGCCGGGGACGCAGAAAGCGCCTGTCTCCTCATACATGCGGCGGCAGAAATCGCGCGAGCCGATGGGAAGATCGTAATGCACGAGCGCCATGGTACCGGCCGTCGGCTTCACATAAGAGACATGCGGCTCCCCTTCCACCCAGCCGTCCAGGATGGGAAGATTGGCTGCCAGAATGGCGCGGTTTCTTGCGAGGATCTTTTCTTTGTGCGCCAAGGCGAGCGCCGCGACCTCCTCGTCGAAGAGCCCGCAGCTCACAAGGTCATAGTCCCGCACACGGCGAAACTGGGCGAGCGCCTGCCGGTCATGGGTCGCAAGCCAGCCGAGACGAAGCCCGGCCAGCGAAAAGGCCTTCGACATCGATCCGGTCGCGATCCCCTTCTCATAGAGATCGCAAACGGAGGGAGAGCGCGCTCCGTCAATGGAAACGCCGCTGTACACCTCATCGCAGAAAAGGTATGCGCCACTCTGCCGCGCGATGGTGACGATGTCCTTCATCATGTCCGATGGGATCAGAGTGCCCGTCGGATTGTTCGGATTGTTGAGGCAGATCATGCGCACGCCGCGCGCCGCTGCCTGCGAAAGCTCATCAAGGTCCGGCAGATAGCCATTCTCTCTTCGAAGGCGCAGCACCGTCACCTCCGCTCCGAGCGCTTCCGGTGCAGAGTAAAACTGCTGATAGCTCGGGGAGAATGCGATCACGCGATCCCCCGGGCGAATGAGCGAGAAGAAAATGTGCTGATTCCCACCCGTCGCACCATGCTCCGTCAGGATTTCCTCCGGAGAAATGCTCTCATAGAGACGGCTGATTTCCTTCTTGACCTTCTCCGAGCCGAAGATGGTGCCGTATGTCTGCTCTCTTGCAAAAAAGCGCTCCATGAAATCTGCGCGATCCTCGCCCGCCAGCGAAAAGAGTTCTGTGAGCGAGAGAGGCTTCGCGCAGGTGTCCGTGATATTGTACTTGGCGCCTTCTTCGTACTGGTCCATCCAGCTTTCGACGCCGAACTGTGAAACGATCATAAGGATACTCCGTAGAAATATGAGTGAATAGGGTTCAGGGTTAGCCTGTGGGGCGCGCCGTTCCTTGATTGGGGATGAAAGCTCGACCTGAATGAGGAATTAGGAATGAGGAATTAGGAATGAAGGTGGCGGCTTCGCCGCAAATATATATGGGGCGATGCCCGAAAGTGGTATGTAAGTCACCAGTCACTCGAGACTCCTAATCCCTAGCCACTAATCCCTAGCTACCAGTCACAAGTCACCAGTCACTAGCCACTCATACCTGCTTTCAAACTTCAGGGTTAGCCCTTGGGGCGGCTCGCCCCTTGGGCTAACCCTCTTCGCTCTCCCAATTCTTGCACACATCGACCCAGCCCTCGGATCCGGATGCGGACTCGAGCTCGGGGATCGAGAGGCGCACAGCGCTGTGGTCTGTGCCTGCTGCCGGATAGACGATGTCGAAACGCTGCAAAGACACATCAAGGTAGACCGGCACGCCCTCGGGCAGACAGAAGGGACACACGCCGCCGGGGCGGTGGCCGATATACTGCTCGCACTCCGCGCCGGGGATCATCTTCGCCTTCTTGTGGAAGGTCATCTTGAATTTGTGATTATCCACTTTGGCATCTCCCGCCACGACGATGATGAGCGGCTTGTCATCCAGAAGAAAGGACATCGTCTTCGCGATGCGCGCCTCCTCCGTCCCGAGTGCCTGCGCCGCCAGCGCCACCGTCGCCGATGACTCCTCAAGATCCATACAGCGATCCCCCATGCCGAGGGTCTCAAAATATTCTTTTACTTTTTCAAAGGACATCGTATGCACTTCTTTCGTATAAATGGGGGACTAGTGACTGGTGACTAGTGACTGGTGGCTGGGGATTAGGGATTAGGATCCGCGAGTGGCTGGTAGCTGGGGACTAGGGACTAGGGACTGGTGACTGGTGGCTCTCTCGCACTGTCATTTCGAGCAGAGCGAGAAATCCTTGTCATTCGCGGTCTGGGACTCACGCTTTTTCCATGTGTGCCGCGCACCTCTCCGCTTTCCTCATCTGTCTTTCCTGCCGCCTGTGCCCTATCCGCCCCTACGGGGCACCTTCCCCTCGAGGGGAAGGCTGACGATACGAGGGAAACCTATCTCCGCAGACCTTCGGGCATCGCTTCATATATACTCGCGGCGAAGCCGCCACCACCATTTCTCATTTCTCATTTCTCATTTCTCATTCAAGCGAGGCTTCCATCCCCAATGAAGGGACAGCACGCCCCGTGGGCTAACTCTCCCCCTTCATTGACAACAAAGAGCTGTGCGCTGCACAGCTCCCTTTTTATTTCTTTCCTTTTTTGACGACCGTCTTTGCTTCCGGTTTCGCATCCGCCTTGCCGCGGCCGAGGCTGCCGGTCTTGGCCAGCTTCTTCGCCGTCATGTACCAAGCCGGAGACTTGTCCGTACACTTATTCTGCTTCACCGTAGGATCATTCGGATACTGTTTCTTATAATTTTCCATCGCGCGGCGTGCATTCACCTTCTCATCCTTGGAAATGGTCTCAAAAGAGAATCCCACCTTCCATGCAAAGACGAGCATTGCGACGGGGTAGATCGCAAGCGGATACACTTCGCAGAAGACGCAGGCCGCGATGAGTGCAAGCCCGCCTAAGATAGAAAGCACCGAGACGCCGGTCTGCACCATGACAGTCTTTCTGAAGTCCGCATCCATGTGCGCGAGCCAGATATTTCCGCTCGAAAGGAAGTAGTGAATGAATTCCTGATTCCGCAGCATCCTGTCCCGCTTGTTATGCGCAAGGATCTGCTGCACGATGTCCGCGACATTCTTCTTGAAGCGCATGGTGCGGTAATTGAATACGACGAGGAGCGTCGTGATGAGAGCGATAAAGATGATACTGCTGGTGGATCCTTCCATGATATGTCTCCTTTGCTGAGTTGTTCTTTCTATTATAAGGGGCAAAGGGGAAATCAGCAAGGGGAGACGGTGGATGGGTTCGGGGTTCAGGTTGGCGGGTTCAGGGTTAGCCCCGCGGGCGTGCCGCCCTTTGATTGCGGGTGAAAGCTTTGCTCGAATGAGGAATTAGAAATGAGAAATTAGAAATGGTGGTGGCGACTTCGCCGCGAGTATATATGGGGCGATGCCCGAAAGTAGTATTCAAGTCACCAGTCACTAGTCACAAGTCACTCGAGGCTCCTAATCCCTAGCCACTCATCCCTAATCCCTGCTTTCAAACTTGTGGTGCGGCGCATCAAATATATAGCGCCGCGAAATTATATATGGGGTGTATTGGGACGCTATATGAATTGTGCATCCCTTCCGCCCCCGCCCTACCCTCTGAACCCAATGAACCCGCCCAACCTGACAGCTGACTTTCATAGTAAGAGGGAACGCATCTAAGCATTTTCTAAGGAAGCACTGATTAAATCGTTGTCCGACTTGGCTCTTGTATTTTCATGCAAGGCGAGGAATAAGCCGCCGCGAATAGCGAGCTATTTAAGGTGGGTTATGACGAAGCCTTGCATGAAAATACATGCCAAATCGGACTCTGCGATTTAATCAGCGTTTCCGTAAAGCCGCACCATTCCCACCTGGATGCCCAGCCGATTCGCTTCGCCCGCCTTCATCTCCAGACACCCTTTCGCCCGGAGGCAGGCGGAGAGACCGAGCCATGGCGTAAGATGAGGGACGACCTTCACCACGCGGCCCTCTCCATCGAAATACACCGCATCGATCGCAAAACGCATGAAGCACATGTGGATGCTGTTCGTCTTCTCGAGGTACAGCCCATGGCCTTCCTCAAGGGGCGCGCGGAGCATGAGGCCTTTGAAGCGCGCCCACCACGAGCGCGCGATTTCTACGGTGAGAGAGACGGAGCGGTCAGTATTGGCAAGGATCCATGTCTCGGTCATAAGGGGCTCCTTTCGAAAATATAGTTGATGGGTTCAGGGTTAGTCCGTGGGGCGGCTCCGTCCACTAATTATGAATGAAAGCTTTGCGCGAATGAGGAATTAGGAATGAGGAATTAGGAATGGTGGTGCGGCGCATAAAAAGCAGAAGCGCCGCGTAGTATAGATGGTGGCGATGCCCGAAGGCGGTATTCAAGTCACCAGTCACCAGTCACTAGTCGCTCAAGGTTCCTAATCCCTAGCTACTAATCATCCCTGCTTTCAAACTTAGTACTGCGGCGTGCTGCCCCTTGATTGCGAATGAAAGCCTCGCATGAA
The DNA here is from genome assembly GCA_934178345.1 of uncultured Dialister sp. Classification (GTDB taxonomy): domain Bacteria; phylum Bacillota; class Negativicutes; order Veillonellales; family Dialisteraceae; genus Dialister. The sequence goes on from CAKPQG010000009.1 coordinate 71,138, forward strand.
TTAGAAATGAGAAATGCGAAATGCGAAATGGTGGTGCGGCGCATAAAAATCAGAAGCGCCGCGGAGTATAAATAGTGACGATGCCCGAAAGTGGCATTTCAGTCACCAGTCACTAGCTACCAGTCGCTCGAGGCTCCTAATCCCTAGCCACTAATCCCTAGTCACTAGTCACTAGTCACTAGTCACAATTCCCTCTTTCAACCCGCGCCAACCAAAAATAACTGCCAGCTCACGCTGCCAGTTATTTTTTCCCCATGGTTTCCATGAGAGAGAGAAGCGATGGCAGGAGCGCCACCACGAAGATCGCAGGGAAAATGCAGAAGACGAGCGGGAAGACCATCTTGACCGGCGCCTTCATCGCCTTCGTCCGCGCCCGCTGGCGGCGGACATTTCTCATATTGTCAGCCTGGATCGTCAGCGTATCCGACATGGAAGCGCCGAGACGCTCCGACTGCGTGACGGACATGACGAAGAGGTATACATCCTGCACATCACAGCGTTTCGCCATGAACTGCATCGAACGGCGGCGGGTCATCCCCATGCGTACATCGCGGAGCATGCGGGAGAGCTCATCGATCAAGGGGCCTTTCATACGTTCGACGACCTTGCGAAGCGCCGCATCGAAGGAAAGCCCTGCCTGCACAGAGATCGCGAGAAGGTCCAACACATCCGGCAGCTGCCGCGTGATGAGAGACTGGCGTTTCTTGATGATATGATTCAGAACGCCGAAGGGAAGCAGCGCTCCCATGAATCCCCATCCAAGGACGATGAGGAAGAACTGCGGCGGTGTGTAAACGCCCCGCCCTGCATACCAGAAGCCGAGTGCAAGCCCGAGCGCGAGGCACAGGAACCAGAGGCCGGCGAAATGAGCGACCTTCCACACGCCCTGCTTGCCGGCGAGCATGATGCGCCGCTCCATGAGCTTCGGGATCGCCGCCGGAGCGAAATAGGAGAGCGTATCCATCAGGTCACCCAGCATACGGCCGACGGTACGCTGCAGGAAGGGGATCTTCCGAAGATCGTCCGGATCCACCATCTCTTCTTCGACAGAAAGATCCATAAACTGATCCAGACGCCGCTGCATCTCACGCTGCGAGTCCGACTGCCGAAGTACGATGAGCGTCATCGTGATAAAAACAAATAAGGAAATCGCAATCGCGATAGAAAATGCAAGCATGGAGTATCACCTCGGTTCAAAAGGGTTCAGGGTTCAGGGTTCAGGGTTCAGGGTTCAGGGTTCAGGGTTCAGGGTTCAGGGTTCAGGGTTCAGGGTTCAGGGAACGAAGAAGAAACTGACGTTTCTTCTTCGTTCCCATATGCCGCATCCTCTTCCCGCAGCATATTTGAGCGCTTGAGCAAGGACGCAATCAAGCCATTGAGTAAGCGAATCACCGTTTGCACTTGCCCATAACATTCTTTTAACACGGTTTTATCTGTGAGATGCACATCCGCACATGCTATAATTTGCGATTCCAATTCATAAGCAGAGCCGCGAGCATTGTACAGAAAGTGAACGTAGTCTTTTAGCGTTCCTCTTCCGGAACCCTCCGCGATATTGGAAGAGATCGAGATAACTGCCCGTCGCATTTGAGAAGAAATACCGTACTCTTCATTTTTCGGCAGCGCTTCAACCATTCGATAAATCTGCTTATATAAAGCGCGTGACTCTTTCCACACATCGAGATCTCTGTATGTGCTCATCGCATCCCCCCGAAAAAAACGATTTCTAAAACTCGCGGCGGTTCTTTCTTTTGTGCGCCATACCACAAGTTTGCAAGCAGGGATTGGATTAGGAGTAACTAGTGACTAGTGACTGGTGACTGGTAACTAGGGATTAGGAGCCTTGAGTGACTAGTGACTTGTGACTGGTGACTAAATGCCACTTTCGGGCATCGCCACCATCTATACTCCGCGGCGCTTCCATATTTTTATGCGCCGCACCACAACCCTGAACCCGCCAACCTGAACCCTGAACCTTTCACGTCATTCTTCCCAATCCCTTTCCGGCACGCGTCCGAAGAGATCCTTCGGCACGTCTACGCCGTGGATCTTGAACTTAGAGAGGAACTGCGGCTGCAGGCCGGTATACTCGAAAGAGCCCTGCGACTTGCCGTTTTCATCAAAGCCGGTCTGATGGTAACGGAAGAGGTCCTGCAGGACGATCACATTTCCTTCCATCTGCTGCACTTCGGTGATGTAGGTGATCTTGCGGGAGCCGTCCTGGATGCGGGACTGGTGAATGATGAGATCGAGTGCGGAGGAGATCTGGCTACGGATCGCCGTGACCGGCAGATCGAAGCCGCTCATGAGGACCATCGTTTCCAGACGCGAGAGCACATCACGCGGGCTGTTTGCATGCGCGGTCGTGAGCGAGCCGTCATGACCGGTATTCATCGCTTGCAGCATATCGAGTGCCTCGCCGCTTCTGACTTCGCCGACAATGATGCGGTCCGGACGCATACGGAGGGCATTCTTCACAAGGTCTCGGATCGTGACCGCGCCTTTGCCCTCGATATTCGCCGGACGGGACTCGAGCGTCACGACATGCGGCTGCTCGAGGCGGAGCTCGGCGGCATCTTCGATGGTGACGATGCGTTCATCGGCGGGAATGAAAGCAGAAAGCACATTCAGCGTGGTCGTCTTACCGGAGCCGGTACCGCCGCTGACCATGATGTTCAGCTTCGCCTTGACGCAGGCGCGCAGGAAAGAGGCCATCTGCTCCGAGAGTGTGCCGAAGGAAATCAGGTCTTCCACCGAGAGCGGTGTCTTGGAAAATTTACGGATCGTCACACACGGCCCGGACAGAGAGAGCGGCGGGATGACGATATTGACACGGGAGCCGTCTTCGAGACGCGCATCGACGAGCGGCGACGCTTCATCGACGTGACGCCCCAGCGGCGACACGATCTTTTCGATGATCGCCATCAGATGTGCATTATCCTGAAAACGAGCCTGCGTCAGATGGATCTTGCCCATCTTTTCCACATAAATCTTTTTCGGCCCGTTGATCATGATTTCTGTCACGGCATCATCTTTCAGGAATGGCTCGATCGGGCCAAGCCCCAGGATCTCATCACAGATATCCGACACCAGACGCGAACGCTCGCCGCGCGGAACGGCAAAGGGATCTTCCTCGACCACACGCTGCACGTAGCGCGTGATGACCGCCTCGACCTCCTGCCGCGTATGCTTGCCGTCCAAGACCTGCTGCTGCTCGGCGGTCATATCATCGACGATGCGCCGGTGAATTCCGTTTTTCAGCTCCTGGTATCCCTCTTCGCGGGCGTTATTCGTCCGGCCGGCAAATATAGCGGCCTGTTCTTTTTTCTCGGTGCCTTCATGGCGGCCAAGACGTTCCAGAAGTGTCAAAATCTTCACCTTCCTTGGGGATTTATTTATAGGTTCGCGGAGTTATTGAGATGATCGGCAACAAGTTCCCCCTTAGAGAAGGGGGCTGCTCATTAGGCACTAGTCTTTTCTCTGTACATGAAACAGCTGACAGTATAGTTCTCTGGGATGCCAACGACCTTTTGCATATAATTTACGAAAGAAATGTCACTTGTGGTAAGTTTCATCGTCAGCACCGCACCCACAGAATCATCGGGAATACTAGCATCAGGCAAAACCGTTTTTAGATTAGCCCCCAGATCAATCTGAATACCACCTTTGCCCGATACATCCGGTACGTATAAATGGGTAATCACATTCTCATTTTTCAAAATTTCGTCGTACTTGTCTTTGATTTTTTGATAGTCGTATTTCAACTCTGTCGGATTCAGTTCATCCTTTGTCGGCTCCACCACCGCCGCTTCGCGCGCGGCATTTCTCACGATGCCCTGCACGGTCTGGTAATCCCCGAACATGAAGCCGCAATAGATGATCCCGCAGAGAACGAGGAGAAAGATCGGCAGCAGCAGTGCAAATTCGACGATATCCTGCCCTTTTTGTCGTTTCATGATGCTTCGTTTCTCCTTTCGCGGGAATGGTGACTAGTGACTAGTGACTGGTAGCTAGGGACTGGTGACTAGTAGCTAGTGATTAGTGGCTAGGGATTAGTGGCTAGGGATTAGGAGCCTCGAGCGACTAGTGACTGGTGACTGGTGACTTGAATACCGCCTTCGGGCATCGCCCTATTTATACTCTGCGGCGAAGCCGCCACCTTCATTCCTAATTCCTCATTCCTAATTCCTAATTTATGCGAAGCTTTCATCCCCCAATCAAAGGGCGGCACGCCCCCGGGACTAACCATGAACCCATCAACCTGAACCCGACAACCTCTATACCTTTATATCTACGATCTTATGAATGATGAAGAAGCCTATGACTTCCATCACGAGAGCGACGCCGATCGCGATCTGGCCCATGCGTGTCGTGAGGAGCGGACGCATATATTCCGGCGACATGATGTACATGAAAAATCCCATCGCGATCGGGAGAGCGGCAAGGATCATACCTGCCATACGTCCCTGCGCGGTCAGTGTTTTGATCTCGCCGCGCAGCCGGATGCGGTCTAAGATGGTATCGCGGATGATATCGATGATGTCGGCGAGATTTCCGCCGACCTGCTGCTGGATGAGCACCGCAGTGACGATGAGCGAGAAGTCAGGGCTGCCCACACGCCTGTCCATCTCCGTCAGCGCGCGATCCAGCGGTTTTCCCAGATTCGTCTCGCGAAGGACGCGGGCAAATTCCGTGCTGACGGGCGGCTTCATTTCCTTAGAAATGATCTCGATCGTCTGCAGGAAGGAGAAGCCTGCCCTGAGAGAATTGGAAATCAACGTCAGGCAGTCAGCCATCTGGTAGAGAAACGCTTTCAAACGCTTGTCGATCCGGTACTTCACATAGCCCCACTGGAAAAGGAACGTGAGGAGAGCAAAGAGCAGCGCAGCTGCGCCTTCCCCTGTGACGAGGAGCACCATGAGAAAAGCGAGAATGCTCACAGCGAAGGAAATCGCGACCATTTCGAAGCCGAGCAGCGGCAGACCTGCGCGATGCATCATGAGGTCGAGCTTCGAAGCCGTCTTCCTTCCCCCGACCCTTCGCATACGCTTGCGGAACGCATGGCGGATCTTCTGTCCGGTCGAGATGCGCTCATCCGCCGTCTCTTTCACATCGAGATAGTCCGCATACTGCTGCAGACGCTCAGACACCACCTGTTTCTTTTTCAGCGCATGGCCGAGCAGGAAGAAAAGGATAAAAAAGAAAAGAAAGGCGCAAAACAGCGAGATGATAAAAATCATAGATGGTTTGCTCCTTTCTTGGAAATCAGGATTAGCCCGTAGGGCGTGCTCGTCCACTGATTATGAATGAAAGCTTTGCGCGAATGAGGAATTAGGAATGAGGAATTAGGAATGGTGGTGCGGCGCATAAAAATCAGAAGCGCCGCGGAGTTTTGATAGCGCTTTGCGCGCATCGTCATTTCGAGCGTAGTCGAGAAATCTTTATTGCAGAACGCTCATCGCCTGATGTGAGGCAGCACCAGGACATCGTTTTCCCTCGGCGCATACACACTGATTCCCGCAGTGCAGTAAAGATCCCTCGGCTACGCTCGGGATGACGATGCCGGCGAATCCCAGTCACCAGTTACTCCTAATCCCCAATCCCTAATCCCTAGCTACTAGTCACAAGTCACAAGTCACTAGTCACTAGTCACCAATCACTACTTACTAATGATCTTCTCTGCGAGCGCATCGACGGCCTTGGCAAAGGGGCTGTCAGGATTCTCGTCTACGACGAGGCGGCCATTGTCAGCCGCCTCCGAGACACGGACATATTCATTCGGGATGATGGCTGCGACAGGATAGCCCAGCTCTTTGGAGAGGCGCTTCTTCTCCGAGTCATCAAAAGGCGAGACACGGGTAAAGAGCGGATAGACGCGCTCCTTGTAGTCATCCCACGCCTTGAAGATTTCCAGCGCGCGCTTCATATGCATCGTCTCGTAGCCGCCATTGTACATCGCCATCAGGACCGTCTCATCGGAGAGCTCACACGCCGTCGCGGAAATGTCGGAAAATCCCGAAGGCAGATCGATCAGAACGTAGCTGTAGAGACTCCGCGTCATATGGATGAGCTGCGTCAGCGCATCCAGCGTGACAGACTCCGCGAGATCCGGCTTCGCCGGCCCGCAGAGCACCTGCAGATTTCTTCTGGCATCGACGAAGTACGACTTCAGCGTCACCGGCGAGAGGAACTTGATATCCCGCACCGCCTCGACCAGGGTCGTCTGCGGATTCAGATTGAAAAAGACCGCCATATCGCCGAACTGCAGGTCGCAGTCAAGGATCGCGACAGGCTCTCCCGTCTTCTTGGCGATGGACGCGGCAAGATTGGAAATCAATGTCGTCTTGCCGCTCTTTCCCTTCGGGCTGAAGAAGGAAATCACCCGCGTGGACGAACGCAGCGAGGCGCGGTCTGCATTCCTGACCGCCGCCTGCAGCTCATCCGGCGTGAACGGCTTGATCATATACCCCTGTGCGCCGCCGCGCAGCAGCCGGGCCTGCGCCTCCGAGTCCCAGCGGCGGGAGAGGCAGATGACCAGCGCCTGCCCGCAGTTCTTCTTGAGATCGGAAAGAAGACTGGCATTGGGCTCGTGGTCAATATCCAGAAGGATCAGATTCGGACTGAATGCCTGCATCTGTCCCAGAGCATCGCCCGCCGTCTGATACCGCGCCGACAGCTCGAATCCCGGGCTGTTTCTGATTACGCTCGACAGCCGCTCAAGCATCATGCGGTTGTTCTCGATGAGGACTGTACGATAAGACATGGAATTCGCCTCCAGTTAAAAGGTTCAACGGGTTCTAGAGGTTCTGAAGGTTCAACGGGGGTGGTGCGGCGCATCATATTTATATAGCGCCGCATTTTTTAATTTTTCCCACACTCGTTGGTTTCCTCTAACTGCCCATATATTTCTCGGGCATCATGGAAATAAGCCTGCTGCTTTCTTTTCAGGGCAGAAATCAATCGGTTGATCAGATACACGTCATACCTGATTTGATCATGAAGCTCAGTGGATAACTCTTGCGTCAGAAAATGAAGGTCATCGCAATATATGATCTGAGACTCCAACTCATAAGCCGAACCTCGTGCTATATATAGAAAATGGATATAATCATTAATCGTCCCACGCCCCTGCCCCTCGGCAATATTAGAGCCAATCGATACGACTGCTCTTCGCATTTGCGAGGACAAGGCATACTCTTCATTTTTGGGCAACTGCAAAACTGCTCGATATACTAAGTCTTTGAGTTTCCTCGCCACCTGCCATGCCAACAATTCTTTGTAGCTAGTCATTTATACGTCTCCGGTTTTGGTCGGTTCAACAGGCTCTGGCGATTCTCAGGTTTCTCATTTTTCGTAAACAACGTATATTTTAATACTCCGCGGCGCTTCTTTTTTGCGCCGCACCAACCCCGTTGAACCTTCTGAACCCTTAGAACCCGCTGAACCTCTTTTGCACAAACAGCACGAGCCCTGAACCTGCCTTATCACGAGAACAGTCTCGACAGCCAGCCGCCCTCCTGTGACTTTTGGGGCAAGGCGGTGTCTTCTTCATAGGTATCCACCATGGTGCGGATGCCTTTGGCAAGCGGCGTGTCTTTCGCCGAGAGGACGAGGGGGACGCCGGTCTTGATGGACTCGGCGGCCGTTTGGAAATCGTTCGGGATGACGTAGTGGAACTGGTGGCCCAGGATCGCTTCGACATCCTTGACATTGATGCGGGTGCGTGCATTCGAACGATTCAGGACGTAGCGGATCTTGTTGTCATCATAGCCGAGCTCTTTCAGCGCATCCGAGCCTCGCTTCATGTTCTTGATGGTCGGGATGAAATCGACGATGCCGATGAAGTCGATCACCGTGGAAAGATCCATGAGAGAGAGGTTGAGCGCACTGAAGGTCGATGTCGTATCGATGATGAGGTAGTCATACTCGAGCTGAAGCTGTACGACGAGGTCACGGATGAGCGTCGTGTCAAGGTTGTACGCCTCTTCGAGGAGCTTTGGATTCGCCATCACATCGAAGGAGACGCCGCCGGTTGAAAAGGGTGTCAGGTACTCGGCGGCTACGGTGTCATCCGGATGCTCGCGCATGGATTTCTCCGCGTCTGCGATCGTCTTCTCCGGCGTGAGCCTGAGCGCACTCGCCACGTCGCCGAACTGCAGATCCAGATCGATCAGACAGACGGTGTGATGGCTCTTCGCGAGCTCCGCTGCCATATTGATGGCGATGAGCGTCTTTCCTACGGCGTATGCCGTGCTGAATACAGTAATGATCGTGCCTTTGCGGCCTACCATAGACATCACGCCTCCTTCGGGGATGTTGGTTGTTAGTTATTGGTTGTTGGTTGTTTAGGCGGATTCGACGAGAGGTTCGGCGGGTTCTGCAGGTTCTATGGGTTCAACGGGGGTGGTGCGGCGCATAAACGGGAAAGCGCCGCAAAATTTTTAGTTTTAGAAAAACACGTTGGTTCACACAAGGTGAGAACCACTTTAAACCTTTTGACCCCGCTGAACCCGTTGAACCTGTTCATTAAAGTAGATACCATCGAGAAGAGACAGCCCCGCGGCTGCCCCTTCTCAATGGCACCTGCTATGCAGCAAGTACCATTGAACCATTAGGTGCCAGTAGCAGCTGGCTTTGCAGATTTACTAGCAGCTTCAGTCATCAAAGAAGAGGAATCCTGGAATACCTGTTTGATGGAATCAGCCAGGCCAGCCTGCTGATAGATCAGCCAGCCAATGCCGACGATGATCGCCAGCATCAGTGCGTATTCGACCATATCCTGACCTTTTTCTCCGAGTACCGGTTTGACATAGTAGTCATAGATCTGTTTTGCTCTGTTCATCATAATGATTTCACCTCCTTTTCGTGAAACGCATGGAAATGGAATATATAAAAAGTCTCAGGGGACTCTTTATCAGAATGAAGGTTCAAGGTTCAAGGTTCAGGGTTCAGGGTTCAGGGTTCAGGGTTCAGGGTTGTAGTGGCGGCTTCGCCGCGAGTATATATGAGGCGATGCTCGAAAGTGACATTTAAGTCACCAGTCACTAGTCACTCCTAATCCCCAATCCCTAATCCCTAGCTACTCATCCCTGCTTTCAAACTTCAAGGTTCAAGGTTCAGGGTTAGCCCACGGGGCGTACCAGCCTTTAATTGCGTTTGAAAGCCTCGTTTGAATGAGAAATTAGAAATGAGAAATGCGAAATGGTGGTGCGGCGCATAAAAATATGGAAGCGCCGCGGAGTTTCGATAGCGCTTCGCGCGCATCGTCATTTCGAGCGTAGCCGAGAAATCTTTATTGCAGAACGCTCATCGCCTGATGTGAGGCAGCACCAAGACATCGTTTTCCCTCAGCGCATACACGCTGATTCCCGCAGTGCAAGAAAGATCCCTCGGCTGCGCTCGGGATGACGATGCCGGAGAAATCCCAGTCACTAGTCACATATTTTTTTGCGCCGCACCACAACCTTGAACCCGCCAACCTGAACCTTGAACCCATTTCCTCACTGTCTACCTGCTTGTCGGGGTCGTGCTCTTTCCGGAGTACCTGTCCATCGCTGCCTTGATCCTTGCCCTCTGGGCTTCGGCGTCAGCGGCGGTGCGGGTGGGCTGCTGTATCTTTACAACTGGCTGGGCGGTTTCCTGCTTTGCCTTTGTCTCCGGCTTTGTCTTTTCTCGACGGGCGACGGTCAAGCGGTCTTTCTGCGCCTCGTAGTCTTCCTCGGTCATGGGGACAAGGATGGGCTCGCCGTGGATGTCGGTGGTCTTCAAGAGGTAGGAACGCGTCTTGGCCGGGGCTTTTTCTTCGAGGATGATGGTGTCATCGTCTTCGGGCTTTTCGCCCCAGAGGTCACGCTCCTCGCTGTCTGTCCCCTGCGGAACAGGCTTTCTCGTCTCTACGAGTTCACGGTTTCTGGCGGCGCGCTCGATTTCCTCATAGCTTTCCTTCATGCGCTGGCTCATCGGCGCAGGGGTATCGTCTGCAACGAGGGTCGGCGTGATGAGGATAATGAGTTCGCGCTTGTCGCGGGTATTCGATGTATGGCGGAAGAAACGCCCGATGATGGGAAGATCTCCCAAGAGGGGGATCTTCGATACGATTTTCGCATCTTCGGAATTGATGAGGCCGCCGATCGCCATGGTCATGCCGGAGCGGACATTGACTTCGGACTCGGCCTCGCGGGTCGCGATGCCCGGTACGCTGAAGGAGTCGATCTTGACGCCATGGCTGTAGTCCAGGGTCGATACTTCGGCATGGACCTTCGAGGTGATCTTGTCTTCCGAGTCGACGACCGGCTCGATATTAAGCTTCACGCCGTATTCATGCCAGTCGATGGATACATTGCCATTGCCATCCGAGACAGGGATCGGGATGCGTCCGCCGATCAGGATGTTTGCGGTCTTCCCGGACATGGTCGTGATGGACGGACGGGAGAGGATGCGCGCCTTTCCTTCATTGATGAGCGCCTGCAGGGTCACATTCACATTCGCGATGTGCGAGCCCAGCCAGCCGCCGTGTTTTCTGGAGGAGGAGAAATCTTCGCCGCCATAGAAGAGGCCTGCGGTGCCTACGGTGATATCGTTATTGGGATTATTCGAACTGCTGCCAGAGTTGCTGCTCGACCCCGGGGTCTGCGACCAGTACTGGATGCCGAGGTTCTTGGTGTAGTCCGAGTTGATTTCTATGATCTGTGCCTCGAGGCGGATCTGGCTCGGATGTTCCATCTCGAGGAGGTCAATCACGCCGGATTCATCGCCGCCCGTGTAGAGACCGGCAATCTTCAGTGCGACGTCGTGTTCATACTGGTTCTCGACCTTGCCGCGGAGCATCACGCGGTCCTTCATCATCTGCACATGGACTTTTGGATAGCCGATGGCGTCCTGGATGGCGCTCGCCATGCCGCGGTCATTGCCCGCGACGTACACGGTGTACTCGGTGCGCCGCCCGCCGTCTGACCAGACGATGAGGGAAGTCGTCCCTGCTTTCTTCCCGACGAGGAGAAAATCTCCTGAAGAAAGAAGCTGCACATCAGCGATGGCAGGATTTCCGACCGCGAGGCGCGTGATGCCGGACGCGGCCATGTATTTCGATTCATTCAGAGACACCTCGACGGGTTCAGCGGCGCAGACGCTTCCGAAGGAGAGCATCGCAGCTGCGAGGAGGAGTCCGATTCTTTTTTTCATTCCGTTCATCTTACTGCCCCCTCGTTACACTGGTACCACGAATGACTTCAATGCCCTGCCCGACCGTCTGTCCCGCACTGATGGAGACCTGCGGCTGGGGCGCGCCCTGCGGCGGATACGGTGCGTAGGACGGAGCGGCCTCATGCTGCGGCTCCGGCTTCGACAGCGGGATCACGTAGTAGGCGACCGAGTCCGTCTCAGCCGCCCCGTCTGCCGGACGCAGCATCAGCTGTACCTGTCCGACCTGCAGGGAGGCGGTGAGTTTCGCCGCATCATAGGGCGAGAGCGCGACCGTCGCAACAGCGGGCGTCCCCATGGAGGACGTATCCGTGCGGCGCGGCGCGGTCGGCATTTTATTTCCATTCGATTCATCTTTTCCGTCTTTGTCGTCCTTCTTCGGTGCGACGTAGCCCTGACCCATGCTGGACTTATTGATGGCCAGCAGCAGGACATCACGGAGCAGCATCTTCGAAGTGACGCGGTTCTTCCCGTCCTGGCTGGAAATCAGAAGGATATCCACATGGTCGCCGGGCTTCGCAAAGCCGGAGACGCCGGAAATGTCATTGATGGCAAAAGACAGCGCACGCATCCCATCCGGAATGAGCCCCTGAAAACCAGCGCCAGCCGTCACATCGAGCTTGCGTCTCGTGATGACATCGCCCGCAAGGATGGTGACGCCCGCCTTATGCCCGACGATGAGCTTCTTGTCTGTCAAAGCGCCCGGCGGGAGCAGACTTTCCGGTACGACAGAGGCTTTCAGCATATCATCCGTAATGACCGTCCGCGGCGAGATATCCGTCGCTGCTTCGATGACGGCGACGCCCGTTACGTCCGGTGTCTTTTCTTCTTTCTTGCCTTCGAAGGAAGACAGCGTGCTGTACAGGATAATGAAGATCATGAGCGCAAAGAAAGCGCAGAGAAGGATGAGCTTTCGAGGCGACATCTTCCCTGCGGCCTTGGCCAGTTTATCTGCTAGTTTCATGTAACCCCCTCTTCTCGGGATACCGTTTTATTCGACGCCTTACTCGTCGTAAGGAGAAAATTCTATCGCATCTGATGTGCATTTGGTGATACTATACGCATTTTGGCTTCATTTTACCATACTCGTTTAAGAAATTCTATGCTTTCATAAACTTCTATGTATTTAGGCAAAAGCATATAGGTGACTAGTAACTAGTGACTAGTGACTAGTATTGCGTTTTGTCAACTTCTGGACTTAGTTAGAAGTGAGAAACCAGGAAGGGGCGCACAATTCATATAGCGCCCCCAATCCCCCTATTATATGAAACAACTTGTCCGCCATTTATATCAAACTCCACGGCGCCTCCTAATTTTATGCGCCGTACCTTCACTCCTCACTCCTAACTCCTAACTCCTAACTTAATTCGGAAGTTGACTTAAATACCAGTTATAAAAAAAGGAAATGCTAGTGACTAATCACTCCTTCCCCACGATCGTTACGCCGCCGATGTCATAGAAACGTGCCATCGCGGCATTGCTCCAATACTGCGGATCGGATCGGAGCCCCACCGCAGTATTGTGAAGTCCCGAAAGGCATGTCCAGGTATCCCCCTCATACGGCGGACGCTCGGTGATCGAAAGGACCGCGGACGTCCCGCGCAGGGCCTCAGCCTCTCCGAGCCAGCGGTCAAACCATCTGGCATTTTCCACAAATATCCAGAAGGTCATGGCGAAGGTGAAGGCGAAGTAGAGGATGGCCAGCCGCTTCATCCCCCCTGCCCCCGGCAAACGGACCGGCGATGCGCCGGCGCGATCAGCGGCGTGCTGCATGAGGAGCGCCGCCGTCAGGCAGAAGATGGTGCTCGGGAACAGACTGCGGAAGGGAAACTCCGGCGAGACGCACATGATGATCTCAAAGAGCAGGCTCGCGGATAGAAACCAGAGCGAGAGACGGACATATTTCCTGCCGCCGGAAAAAGAATAGATTTCTCTCCTCTTCCGAAAGGCTTTCATCAGGTAGAAATAGAAGGGCGAGAGCAGCAACGTATGGAGCCAGATCGTCACGAAGGCTTTGCCGTGGAACTGGAAGAGCCGGAAGCTCTCTCCGCTCTCTTCCATGCGCACCAAATTTCCCGGCGCCAGCATGAGGATCCCGTAGCCGATGGAGAGCCCGAGGAAGCCCGCCAGCATCCAGAGCTGCATCTCTCCCTTCTTATATATATGGTATAAATAAAACAGTCCGAAGAGCCCGATCCAGCAGAGCGTATTTTCATTTCCATTTCCGGCAAGAAGCCCCAGAAGGAAGAGGAGCGGCGAGAGCCAGCCTCCATAGCGCGCTTCCCCCTCCGTCATGTAATGCCGGATATAAGGCAGCAGCCACGCCAGAAGGAAAACCATCGGCCAGAGATAATTGCACGAGCCGTCCAGCCAGATGAAGATGCCGCAAAAATTCGCCTGAAATGCCCAGAGAAAGAAGCCGGTGATGAGGACGCTCTTCGCAGGAAGATCCATCGTGACTTTCCCGCCGCGTGCCGTCCACTGCATGAGGAGGACGAGGAGCACCACCGTGAGCGCGATGGCCACATTGAAGACACCTCGCGGCATCCAGAGGAAAAACATCGCCATCGACTGCGCGACGATGCGTCCACCCCACGTTAGGAAATACGACCACGCAGACACGGCAATGTCCGAAAATCCTGCGATGCGCCGCGCGTCCGCTGACAGCGGCTCGTACATCGAGTGTCCTTCCCACATAAAGGAGTACACGTAGTCATCCCCCGCGCTGCGTACCATGAAGCTGTTCAATATAAAGATCACGAAAAAGATGCCGAAAAGCGAGAGGTAGAGCTTTTTCTTTTCTGTCGTCATAGAAATCATGTACCCTCCTGATCATTTAGTTCTTATTCTAAACGAATGGGGTGCGCGGCGCAAGGGAAGGGAAAAGAGGTTCAGGGTTAGCCTATGGGGTGGGGCGTCCCTTGATTGGGAATAAAAAATTCACTTGAATGAGAAATTAGAAATGAGAAATGCGAAATGGTGGTGCGGCGCATAAAATGATGGAAGCGCCGCAGAGTTTTGATAGCGCTTCGCGCCGTCGTCATTTCGAGCGTAGTCGAGAAATCTTTATTGCAGAACGTTCATCGCCTGATGTGAGGCAGCACCAGGACATCGTTTTCCCTCGGCGCATGCACGCTGATTCCCGCAGTGCAGTAAAGATCCCTCGGCTACGCTCGGGATGACGATGCCGGCGAATCCCAGTCACCAGTCACTAATCCCCACTTGAATTTTTAAAGTTCGGCGCGCCTAAGCCATTTTTTCTTCTCCTCGCCTTGCTTTTTCCTGTTTCTTTATATAGAATATAAAAGAATTTTAATCTAAAAAGTTTTTATTCCAAATAATCCTACAGGAACTCTCATGCATACCTACGACAGAAACTACTTCAAGATCGCACTTCCTGCCGCACTGGAAGGGCTCTTCATGATCCTCCTCGCTTCGACCGACCTCATCATGGTCGGCGCACTGGGGGCTTTGTCCATCGCAGCCGTCAGCATTTTCCTGCAGCCGCGTCTCATCCTGCTCTGCTTCTCCCGCTCGCTCGCCTCTTCGGTGACACTGCTCGTTTCCAAGAAGGCAGGAGCCGGCGACACGGCAGGCTCGGCGGATATCATGAAGAAATCGCTCACGCTCTGCGCGATCTTCATGGGACTCCTGCACATCCTTTTCTACATTTTTCTGGATGACATCTTCTACCTCATGGGCGCGAATGATGAGTACATGGCAGAAGCCATGGCGTATGGTCCCATCGCGCTCGCCTCGGTCTACGTGACCTCGCTCACACTCATCCTGCAGGCGGTACAGCTGGGCTATGGACGCACAAGCGTCATCATGAAGACGAATGTCTGCGGCAATGTGGTGAACCTTGCGCTGAATGCACTCCTGATTTTCGGCTTCGGCCCGATCCCCTCCCTCGGCGTGACGGGCGCAGCCATCGGTACGCTGGCAAGTACGATCTTCACCCTCACATGGACTGCGTGGATCCTCAAAAATGAATCGTTCTTCTCTGGCGGGAGCTACCTTCCCGACCGTGCCTATTTCCACCGCATGATGCCGATCCTTCTAAGCATCCTTTCGGAGCAGGGCAGTGAGCGCGTGGGCATGGTGCTCTTTAGTCGCATGGCGGCAGGGCTCGGCACGATCCCCTTCGCCGTACACAGCATCTGCATGAACATCTCTGACGTATACTATGACTTCATCATGGGCTTCGGCAAGGCGAGCATGGTCATGGCAGGGCAGTCCTGCGGCAAGGGCAGTGAGGAGGACTGGCACGGCTACAAGAGATGCGGCATCAAGTGGAGCCTCATCCTCTCGGCCATCGTATGCGCGGCGATCCTCTTCTTCGGCTCTGACATTTTCGCTCTGTTCTCGGATGACGCCTCCTCGCTGGAGATCGCCTCTGTCATCATGATCTTCGTCGCAGTCGTGAGCTTCCCGGAAGCACACGCGATCCTCTCCGCAGGCATCCTGCGCGGATCGGGCAAGGCTGCACAGGTGGCCGGCTACTCTTTCCTCTCCATCACCTTCCTGCGTCCGCTCATGACCGCCTTCTTCATCTATGTGCTGGACCTTGGTCTCATCGGCTGCTGGTGCGCGCTTCTCCTCGATCAGTTCATCCGTGCTTCCTGCGCGACCGTCCTGCTCTACCGCCTTGAACACAAGGGCTGGCGGGCTCTCGTCGCAGGGGCTTAAGGCGTGGGAGTGACAAGAGACTAAGAGACTAGGAGACATCAGACTCCTTGTATTGTCATTTCGAGCGAAGCGAGAAATCTTCCTTGCACAACGGTCAAGCGACGAGCGTCAGATGAGGAGCAGCCGAAGCACCTAGGCGATTTTATCATTACCTCATAAGTACAGAGTACCGCTACGACGTAAAAGACCCTCGGCTCCGCGCGGGATGACGAAACGAGAAAACGGGCGATCTCACATTTTCTTTCATTCCATCACGTAGAAGGCTGCCCCTTCGGGGCAGATCTATCCTCCGCCTTCGGCGCGCCCCTTCTTCAAGGGGCTACACAACAGTCATGTAAAAACGCTGACCCTTCGCAAGGTCTCCTCCCCCATATCGTCATTTCGAGCAAAGCGAGAAATCTTTGTCATTCGCGGTCAGGGACTCACGCTTCCCTCAGGTGCCGCGCACTTCTCCGTTTTTTTCATCTGTCTTTCATACCGCCAGTGCCCTATCCGCCCCTTCGGGGCACCTTCCCCTCGAGGGGAAGGCTGACGATACGGGAATACCGTCATCTAAAATTCGGCGAAGCCGCCACCTGAACCCATTGAACCCGTTGAACCCGTTGAACCTTGAACCTTGAACCTTGAACCCTGAACCCTGAACCCTGAACCCTGAACCCTGAACCCTGAACCCTGAACCCTGAACCCTTTCAACGATAGCTCTCCGCTATCGTTTTTTTGTGAAGCATTTGGTGCTTTGGTGTATTTTTGATACAATAAAGCCAGTACAAACTTGGATTCTAGTATTGCGTACTTCGATTAAGAGGACTTTCCATCGACATACAAATGCAGTCAGAATTAGCGTCGTAGCGACTTGCTTCCCCCTTCGGGGGAAGTGCCGAAGGCAATAGGGGCATGCTAGCGGTATAGCGTGCTATGTTGAATAGTCCGATGCTATCGATATTCCAACACTTTCATGCAATACCGCTGCGTAGCCCCCTCAGCCCTTCGGGCAGCTCCCCCGATGGGGAGCCAAGAACGTTCCACCACTTCTCACTAAGTCCAGAAGTTAACAAATCGCTATACTAGCCCCTATTCACTTACACCTACGAGGACCCATCATGCTTATCCCTTACACTGCGCCGGCCGAGCTCTATCGGCAGGACATGGAAATCAAGAAATCGATCTTTATCACGCACATCCTGCCTGTCAACTCGGAAGAAGAAGCACAGCAGGCGCTCGCTGATCTCAGAAAGAAATACAAGGACGCCACGCACAACTGCTACGCATGGCGCATCAATGCGGAGCGCATCCTTGAGAAATCGGGCGATGACGGCGAGCCGCAGGGCACGGCGGGACACCCCATGCTCCATGTGCTCCAGATGCGAAAACTCACGAATGTACTCGCGGTCGTCACCCGCTACTTCGGCGGCATCAAGCTCGGTGCGGGCGGTCTCACAAGGGCCTACAGCGGCGCGCTTTCCGATGCCGTGAAGGCGGCGCCCATCGTCACCTATACGCCGTATGCCCGCTATACCGTGACCCTCCCCTACACCGCGGTCGGCGGCTTTGAAAATTACATCAAAGACAAAGACATCCGCGTCCTGGACCGCGCCTTCACAGATGAGGTGCAGGTGACCTTCCTCACCCTTCCCGAAGAAGCGAAGACGCATCTGAAATTTCTGACAGACCTCACGGGCGGGAAAGCCGTCATCGAAGAGGACGGGGAGGAGTATGTGAAGGTGAGAGAGTAGGGACTGGGGACTGGTAGCTAGGGATTAGTGGCTAGGGATTAGGTTTGCGATACGAGAAAACCGCTAGGGAAACGCTGATGATACGGAGAAGGGATCGCACCTATGAAAATATTTTGAAAATTTTTCAAAGAAATTTTCCACATTGACATCATCTGTCCCGTCCATTTGGTATCCTATATACAGAGAGCTGGATCGCCCAAACTCCTTTTCTTAACTCTCAACTCTCAACTCATTTTGATTTCCCAAGGCGATTCAGTTCTCCCTTTTTATTTTCAGCGAAACGGCCCGCAAAGTTTCTGCGCAAAAAAAGCTCGATGAAAGATTCCCCTATCTTTCATCGAGCTTTTTTCTCACTCCATACCGAAAGGCTCATTCCCACTGCCAGGGAGCTTGAAGATCCCAGACCCCCATAAGAAGAGTAAAAAGTCCGGTGCGTGCTTTTCCCAGTTATCCAGGAATGCCTCGTATAATTTTTCCATAATCTCCACCTCTCTGTCTTTTACTGCACACTCTCCTTATTACCGCACAGGCATCCTGCTATGATACGCTTATGCGGATAAGATACATTTCGTTCTGCTCGTATCATAGCATGAAAAAAGCGGATGAATCCATCCACAATTCATCCGTCTTGTGCGTTACCATATATTTATTTTGAAGTGTGCCGTAAAAGGCAATCCGAAAGAAATGCCCGTCACCTTCCCCCGAAGTATTTCTTCACAAATCCCACGTCCCCCACGGTCCACCGGGTCCCGGCAAGGTAGGAGAGAGGCCCTGCCTCTTTCCCGAAGTCGCAGGAGATCTCCGCCGAGCAGAGAAGCTGGCGTTTTTCCTTGTAGCTGCGGTTCGTCGTCTTCACGCCGTACTTGTCATCGCCCAAGAGCGGATGCCCGACATGCGCCATCTGGCTGCGGATCTGATGGGTGCGGCCGGTGATGAGGTGGCACTTCACGAGCGAAAGGCCGCCCTGATACGCGAGGCGTTCGTACTCCGTGATGGCCGTCTTCGAGCCCTTCACGGGTTCGTCTGTGACGAAGACCTGATTCTTTTTCGCATCCTTGAAAATCTGGTGCGTGAGCGTCCCGCGTCCCGGCTCGAGCTTTCCAAGGACGACCGCGAGATAGGACTTGCGGATCTTGCGGTCACGGATGAGCCGACCGAGAAGGTCACGGATCTCTTCCGTCTTTGCAAAAAGCAGGAGCCCTTCGGTATTGAAATCGATGCGATGCACGGGGTAGGCAGCCTTGCCGCCCTGCTGCATGAGGGCCGCAGAGACGCGCGAGAGCATGGTATCCTTTTCCTTCCCCGTGACGTCTAGCGTCAAGACACCCGAAGGCTTGTAGACGACAAGAAGATTCTCGTCTTCGTAAAGAATGCGGACGGGGCGCACCGCATCGGTCTTCTCCAGCACAAAGGAGCGGACTTCGTCACCGGCAGCGAGCCGGTAGGCAGCCTCTTCCTTCCTGCCATTCACTTTGATCTTCTTCGTGCGAAGGGCTTTCATGAAAAAGACGCGCGGCCAGTGCTTGTGCTCCATCAGAAACTGGTCTAAGCGCTTGCCTTCTTCAGATTTTTTTATCGTAAATATCTCCATAGGTATCTCCAAGAAAATAGGGGGGGACTAGTGACTAGTCCCTGGGGACTGGGGACTGAATGCTGCTTTCGCACATGACCCCTTCTTTATATTGCGCCGAAATGCCGCCAGCCCCCTTTAGGGAAAGCTGGCGAGCAGAAACGATAGAACCCGCAAAGCCGGGGCAGCTATGATTGGCTGTCACAAGGATGATACACCGCTTGAGGCATTTTCTGCCATTTCCTTTAGGGAACACTGATTAAATCG